>JAKFXN010000005.1 GCA_021731405.1 Candidatus Parcubacteria bacterium
TATGGTTGCAATTTATAGGGTTTTCTAGTACTATAGCCCGCACTATGGCAACAAATACAGCTAACAAAGAAGCCTTCGCAGTTATCGCAACTGGCGGCAAGCAATACATCGTTTCAGTCGGCGATACTTTACTTGTTGAGCTTATCGGCGAGCACAAGGAAGGAGATGCTATCGAATTTGATACCGTACTCATGACTGATGACGGAAAGGCAGTAAAGATTGGTACTCCAAACACTGGCACAAAGGTTAAGGCTACTTACCTCGGAGAGGAGAAAGGTCCAAAGCTTACAATTGTACGCTACAAGGCTAAGAGTAACCGTGACCGACGTATCGGACACCGACAGCACTACGCAAAGGTAAAGATTGAGTCTATCTAAGACCAAAAAAGAAAAGCCCCTCGAAAACGGGGCTTTTTTTGTTGCTCCTCGTTATTGAGGAGCGAAACTAGGGGCCAGTTCATGGCCGGGGTCTTTGGTGAGGAATCCACCTTCTTGCAGCTTGGCCACGAGCTTTTGTTCGGTCTCGGACAAGCCTTCAATCGGTCGATCTTTGTAGAACAGTGAGGCGTGCCAGACGACATCGTTCCAGTTGCTGATGGTTATTTCATCGGTGGGACCAGCGCAAGCACTCTCTGTAAGTTTCTGTTGAAGCAGCTTTCCTGCTTCAGACAGCAAACCAGTCGGTATACTGCGACTGACTTCTGAGATCAAAAGCAGCAGAGCATGGAGCTTCTTAAGGGTTTCAAGTTGTGTGTCCAAGGGAGACTCCTGATTGAAAAGAACAGTAAGAACAAATAACTTAGGTATTAAATAGTTTTTCTACAATATGTCAAGAATAACAAAACGCACCAAGTGAGGTGCGTTTCTTTTAGGATTTGTGTTGTTTGTGTCGGCGAGCTTCCCCGACAAATCCTTTGGGTGTGTTATCAGGGATGATGTATCCAAGAACAGTCAGTTTTTGTACCAGCTCTTCTTCTGTGGACGTGAGCTGTCTTTCATCTTTGCCTTCCATGAGAATGGCAGCTAAGTGAGCGACATGTTGTAAGTCTTTAAGCAGCGGGGTGTCCATTCTGTGGCCTTTACAATAAGGAACTAGGTAGGGGTGGAAATCTAAATCTATTTAAGCGCGTTTAGACTAATAGTCAAGGTAAAAGAAAACTGCACCAAAATGGTGCAGTGCTTCTGAAATGGGTTTTAACCGTAGGAGGCGGCTTTACCGACTTGTCCCGCTACTTCGTTTGTGGGTGAAAGAAAACCGTTCTCTTGCAGCATGCGCACAATCTGTCTTTGGGTCTCGGAAAGCGAGCTGAGCTGCCTTTCCTGAAGCTCGATGGCCACCAGTTCGGCAATGCCATGAAGGTTCATGATTGTGGTGTCTCTCTGAGTTGCTGACATACGATTCCCCTTGAGGTTGTAAAAAGAGCTTTCAAAGCTCATTAAATACGATTTTAGATTTTAGTCAACAAACACAAACTAATTACGGTTCCTGAGAGCGTTTTTGATGGTCTCAGCGTCAGCGTACTCAAGTTCGCTGCCCGTAGAGAGGCCACGGCCAAGAGTTGAAACTTTAAGGGTGCTAGAACCGTCAATTTCTCGTAGAACAGTATCGATGTACCTACCAGTGTTTTCGCCGTCGGGGTTGATTGCAAAAGCAAAGATTACTTCTGATAAGCCGTGGGTAAGACGCTCTGCTATCAGTGCTCGAAAAGCACCGGTGCGGAGTTTTGCGCCAGGCTCTACTGCACTCAAGAGGGGAATAGTGCCACCAAGGACAAAGTAGAGACCGTCATATACACCACTGCGTTCGATGGCTTGAATATCGGTATCGCGAGCAACTACAATTAGCTTGTTGCGGTCACGAGCTTCATCAGCACAGATTGAACATCGCGTGTTACTTTGCTTGTATGAAGGTGAAAAGAAGCGATGGCAGTCACTACACTCACTTACTGATTCTGGTAAAGAGGTAATAAGCTCAGCTAGTTCGGCAACTTGTTCTTTTTTGAGGGTAAGAATATGAAACGCAAAACGCCGTGCTTGGCGTCCGCCAATTCCAGGAAATTTTTCAAAATAAGCGATGAGCTTGTCGAGTGGGGTCATATAGGTTCAATAGGAAGTATTATACAGGATTGGGGTTTGAGACTTAGATAGAGTCGTCGATAATTTGTTCTCCTTTGCAGGCCACATACATCATTTTCTCCCTACGGGGTCGAAACTGATGTTGCGTCTGCATAAGTTCGCAATAGTCGACGCGTTGCGTCTCGTTTGTTTACTTAGAATTCATCATTATTATGGGCGCTGTGGTGTTGAGTGTCGAGATTGACGAAGCGAACATGTTTGCCGTCGAAGTATAGTTCGCACGAACCAACCGGACCGTTACGATGCTTTTCAACCAAAATCTCAGCGATGTTTGGACGATCTGATTCTTTGTTTATTTTGTCTTCACGGTGAATAAACATCACCACGTCGGCATCCTGCTCAATCGAACCAGAGTCGCGAAGGTCAGAGAGACGCGGCTTGCCGCCACGCTGCTCTACGGCTCGAGAGAGCTGTGAAAGGGCAATCACTGGCACCTCAAGGTCACGCGCCAGAATCTTAAGTGAACGAGAAATCTCTGTTACTTGCTGCACCATCGAATCGCTAGCTTTGGTAGCAGTAGGGGACATGAGCTGGAGGTAGTCGACAATAAGAAGATCCAGACCATGCTCATTTTTGAGACGTCGTGCGGCGGAACGCATCTTGAGGATGTTGTTACCTGCTTGGTCGTCAATATGAATCTGAGCGTCAGAGAGCTTGGCCATGGCTTGTTGTACGGCTTCAAACTCTTGGTCGTTGCTAAGTTTACCGGTACGGAGTTTCCATGAGTCTACACCTGCTTCCGCTGCGAGCATACGATCTACGAGTTGTTGGTCGGACATTTCCAGAGAGAAGATACCAACTGACGCGCCAAATTTGAGCGCTGCGTTACGAGCTACATCCAGGGCAAAGGTAGTCTTTCCCATAGAAGGCCGAGCAGCCAGAATGATGAGGTCAGATTTCTGGAATCCAGCTAGGAGGTTATCAAGAGCAGTAAAGCCAGATGGAACACCACGACGCTCGTTTTGATTGGCGCTTAGGTATTCAAAACGTTCCCAAGCTTCAGTGAGGGAAGTGCCGATGGTTTTAAATTTTTGAGCGGTGGGAGATTGAGTAGCGTGGAAGATTTTTTTCTCAGCTTGATCTAGTGCTTCATCCACACTCTCAGGGTCTGAGTAACCAATCTCAGCGATATCATCGGCGGCATTAATAAGACTGCGAAGGGCAGACTTACCTTGTACTAGCTCAGCATAGTAGTGAGCATTGCCAGCAGCCGGCACAGTCTCAATCAGTTCTGTGATATAGCTTGCCCCTCCGACACGGTCGTGAGTGTTGTTGGCTTTTAGTTTTGAAACAACTGAGACAATATCTATTGGGTCACCTTTAGAAAAGATAGAAGCGATGGCCTCATAAATAACGCGGTGTTTGTCGGCATAAAAACTTTCTGGATAGACAGTAACAGAGACATCGTGCATCACATCAGGCTTCAGGATAATCGCTCCGAGGAGTGCTTTTTCAGCATCTACGTTGTGGGGTGGGGTGCGCAGAGCGCGATTGGTAGGACGGGTATCTGCCATAGTTGGTAGATTGTAGCACGGTTAACTCCTTGACTGTTTTTGCACAGTACTGTGGATTTTGTGTATAGCAAAATAGCCTTACGCCTTACTAATTTTTGGACCGTGTGGGGTGTCTTCGACCGCGTAGCCTTTGAGGTTTAGGGCTTCACGGAGTCTGTCTGCTTCAAGCCAATTGCGGGCAATTCGAGCTGCTTCGCGTTCGTCTACGAGTACTTGAATTTCTTCTGGAACATCTTTGGTAGTCAAAATACCGAGGGTCTTTTTACCATCTTCTACACTATCACTAAGACCTATTTCAAGAACGCTATCAAAGTATTGAATAGTGGCGCACTTTGTTTTGGCGTCTAGTTTTTCGTCTTTGGTGATTTCAAATAGAAGGGCAATTGCTCCTGGAGTATCGAGGTCATCGGCAAGGTGGGCTTTGAAACGCTCAACATAGGTTTTGTCTGGCTTACCAGCTACTTGTTTGTAGTCTTCATACACGTAGCGCTTAAGACGATAGAGAGCTTGCTTCGCCCCTAAGAGCGCATCCCAAGAAAAGTTTACCGTTGAACGGTAGTGAGAGGTGAGTAGCCAATAGCGGTAATCATCTCCACTATAACCACGGTCTACTAAGTGACGGAGATTGATGGTGTTACCGAGAGACTTGCTGATTTTGGTACTATCAATAGTAATGAAGGCATTGTGCATCCAGTACCGCACGTACTTTTTGCCGGTTGCACATTCGGACTGTGCAATCTCAGCGTTGTGGTGGGTATGGATATGGTCAATTCCACCAGTGTGGATGTCTATCTCTTTACCGAGTGTCGCCATAGCCATGGCGGAACATTCAATGTGCCAACCAGGGAAACCTTTTCCAAAGCGACTCTCCCAACCAAGGAGACCTTTTTTCCAAACAGCAAAGTCGGCCGGATGATGCTTCTCGGTATTTACCTCCACTCGTGCGCCACTCTTCAGTTCTGAGATGTCGATATTGCCAAGGCGACCATAAGCTGGATACTTTTGGATATCAAAATACACTCCGTCTTTTGTTTCGTAGGTGTAGCCTTTTTCACTCAGGGTCTCAACCAGACGAATTTGCGCTTCAATGTAGTCACTGGCTCGTGACCATGTGGTTGGTGGTAAAATGCGAAGTGAATCCATGTCGTCATAAAAGGCTTCAATATATATATCTGAAAGCTGTCGCATAGCAGATAGGGTAACCGGTAACCCTTCACGCTTGAGACCTTTCATCATTTTGTCCTCACCAGCATCGCCGTCGTCAGTTAAGTGCCCAAAGTCTGTCAGGTTGATTGTGTGTTTAACGTGGTAGCCGTGGATAAGAAGGGTTCGCTTGAGGATGTCCGAAAAGACATATGAACGAAGATTACCAATATGAGCAAAATCGTAAACGGTTGGACCGCAAGAGTACATAGTCACCATCTTTTTTGAGAGGGGGACAAACGGCTCTAGACTAGTCGTTTCAGTATTATAGAGATTTACAAGTGGGAGAGCAGGGGTCTCTTTGGCTGAAAAAAAGTTCTTAAACATACCAGACAGTGTAGCAAAGGGAACGCCAAACATGAAGTCACCAGTGTCTTTTTGCCTTAAGGCTAGTGTGTGCGATAATACTAGGTATGCATGAGCAAAATGATGTTACAGAAAGTAACAAAGTACATGAGGTTGTCCGTGGAAAGAAGAATAATGCGTTAGGGGTTTTTTTGGCGTTGATATTGGCTGTTGGGTCATTCTTTTCTGGTATTCAAGTTGATAACCTCATTAATAAAGAGGAACAAACTGCTAGTTTGTTTTCGTTTTTTGGTGTAGCTCCAGTTAAGTCTTCTACTACCGAAGTTGATTTGAGCCAGTTTTGGGAGGTTTGGAAGCTGCTCGATGAAAAGTTTATTGCGGCGAGTTCAACAGACACCTTGAGCTCTGAAGATAAAATCAACGGCGCCATTGAGGGACTGGTCGCTACCTATGGCGATCCATACACCGTTTTTTTACCGCCGGTTGAGAGTGCTGCTTTTGCAGAAGATATCTCTGGTAACTTCAGTGGTATCGGAATGGAGGTTGGTATTAGAGACAATGTCATAACAGTTATCTCACCGCTCCCTGACACACCAGCAGAACGAGCTGGTCTAGTAGCAGGAGATTTGATCTTAAAGATTGATGGTGAAACTACTGAAGGGATGCAAATTGATGAGGCTGTCAATCGTATTCGCGGAGAGAAGGGGACTTCTGTTACACTCTCTGTTTACCGCGAAGGAGAATTGGAAATCAAAGAAATTTCTGTCACTCGTGACACTATCTCTGTCCCGACTGTGGTGACTGAGACAGTGGAGGGGGTCTTCATCATCAAGCTCTATAGCTTCAACGCTATTTCCGAGATGAAATTCCAAGAAGCTCTGCGTGAGTATGTGGAAAGTGGTTCTGACTCTTTGGTACTTGATATGCGCGGCAACCCTGGCGGATATCTCCAGAGCGCAGTTTCAATTGCGAGTTTCTTCCTACCAACTGGAAAGGTGGTGGTGCGCGAGAGTTATGGTGGAGATGAAGAGGAGAAGGTGTATCGCAGTCAGGGAAGAACAATGCGTGAATTTGCTCCAAAGAAGATGGTGGTTCTGGTAGATAATGGTTCAGCCTCAGCTTCTGAGATTTTGGCTGGAGCACTTAAAGAGCATGGTGTAGCGACTGTTATTGGAGTAGACACTTTTGGAAAGGGTTCAGTCCAAGAGCTTATCCCGCTACCAGACGGTTCGTCAGTAAAGATTACGGTAGCGCGCTGGCTTACTCCAGAAGGCGTCTCTATCTCTGAATCAGGGCTTTCACCAGATATCGTGATTAAACGAACTCCACAGCAACGTTTGGACAATGTAGACCCGCAACAAGAAGCTGCTATCAAGTTTATTAAGGGTGAAGAGGTGGTTTCTGAGACTGAGGAAGCAGCTCCCGTGGAGGTTGCTGAATAAAGTGGTGTTACAGGCCTCATTTTGCTATGATGCTCGTGTTATGAGTTTTAACATACCTTTGTAATCTGTATGAAAGTTATTCTATTGCGAGATGTGGCCAAGATTGGAAAGCGGTATCAGGTGGTAGAAGTACCTGATGGCTTTGCACTCAATAAGCTCATTCCAAAGAAAGATGCTGAAGCGGCTACTCCAGCAAACCTAAAGCGAGTTCAAAATATGAGTCTCAAGAACACTTCTGACAAAGCGAGTATTCTGGCTGCCTTGAAGAAAATTACTGTTGATTTAAGTGAAGAACTTCTCGCTGTACCGATGCAGGCAAACAACCAAGGACACTTGTTTCAAAGTGTTCATACCGATGATGTAGTAGCAGCTGCGGCTCGTAGGGGAGTGGCTATTCCAAAGACGTACATCTCGTTTGCTCAACCAATTAAGTCTACGGGAGAACATCAGGTATTACTGAAGGATCAAGGAGAGACATTTATTCTTCCAATTATGGTAGTAGCTAAGTAATTGTAGTATGAAAAAAAATAATATAATTACAGTAATTGGAGTGATGGTGCTTTGCGGAGCGATGGTGTGGGGGCTTACAGAGCTCCTAGGGCCAAAGACGACACCGAGTGGCGAAGAAACTATTAGTGAGATAAATGAACCGCTGACAGCTCCTCTCAACGCAGATGAGCTGAAAGCCTACAACGTTGCTATGACAAACGAAAACAACCCAATTGCTCGAGTACAAACAAATCTCGGTACATACGAAATCGAATTGTTTGAAGACACTATGCCGATTACTGCTGGCAACTTCATTAAGCTTGCTGAAGAAGGTTTTTATAACGGCGTAAAGTTTCATCGAGTGATTGATGGATTTATGATTCAGGGAGGGGATCCAATTACCAAGACTGATGAATTCCTCCGCTACGGTACAGGGGGACCAGGCTACGCTATCCCAGACGAGCATATTGCAGGTGAGTATCTCACAAACGTGCGGGGCACCATCTCAATGGCCAACAGTGGACCAAACTCAGGCGGTAGTCAGTTTTTCATTAACGTAGCTGACAACACAAATCTCGACTTTGATAAACCACCACTATCTTCAAAGCACCCAGTGTTTGGGCGAATAGTATCTGGAATGGATGTGGTTGATAAAATTGCTCAGGTAGAAGTAAACGAACGTGATTTACCGCTTGAGGAAGTGGTAATGGAATCAGTCACCATTGTGCGACCGTAAAGAAGGTAATGAAGAGGTAACAAAAAACCGCGAGACTCATGTCTCGCGGTTTTTTTTGTTTTCCTTAGGCAGCAATTACATCAACTGCTTTCTTCGAAACTCGTTCTCCGTTGAATCGGATTTTGCGCATGTTGCGGAAAGAAACCGTGCCTGGCACCGCAGCGTAGAGAGTATGATCTTTTCCGATAAAGACACCTTTACCAGCTTCAATCTTTGTCCCTCGTTGTCGTACGATGATGTGACCCGCTTTTACTTCTTGGCCATCAGTCTTCTTGATGCCCAGGTATTTTGGTTGCGAATCACGCAGGTTTTTGGCGGTTCCGGCCGCTTTCTTGGTTGCCATAGTATATAATAAATAAACGAAATATAACGGGAGGAGTATACGATATATGTTAGAAAAACTCAAGTCCTTTCTTCTAAATGACCAAATATTTTTCGCAATAATCGTTGTTTTGGTGGGTATTGCCTCCTTTTTGCTTGGCAGGGCTTCGGTCCTCGAAAATGCACCAAATACAGCAGCAGTAAAGACTACAACGCTTCCCGTTGTCACTATGGAGGAAGCTCCCGCACGGGAGGTCCCAGTCGCACAGGGTACGGTGAAGGTAGAAGCGTTCGCAACTGGTACTTTAGTTGGTTCAAAATCTGGCACAAAATACCACCTTCCAACCTGCCCTGGAGCAAAGCAGATCAAGGAAGAAAACAAGGTTTATTTTAAAGACAATAAAGAAGCAGAAGCAGCAGGGTATAAACCAGCTGCTAATTGTCCGCAACTACCATAGAATAGAAGGATAGATTTTTTCTGTGAATTTTTTCTTATTACTTTATAGAGCAGGAGTACTGTGGTTTGAGAAGGGGGCTGCTACCTATGCTGCGGCTTTTTCTTACTACGCTCCTTTGGCCCTTATTCCGTTGTTACTTTTTACTGTGTCGGTCGTTAGTTTCTTTTATGGGCAGACCTTTACACAGCAGGTTTTTGCCGACTGGGGTTCTATTCTCGGTACTGAACTCGTCGAGCTTATTAAAGCAGCGCTCATAAAACTAAATGTTGAAACACAATCCTCACAATTGCCAATTGTGGCCGTATTTTTCTTCCTTGGATTTTATTTAGTCGCAGTTAATGTCCTTAGTGAAGGTTTTCATAAACTCTGGGACAACGAGACTTTTGGCATCCGGGCTTTTTTGAAACGTTCTTTTCGCTCAGTTTGGTTTTTGTTTATCCTGCAAGCTTATCTTATTTTTCTTATCGGCTTGGAGTTTTTTATTGCCCCGACACTTTTTGAGCCCTATACCGTTTTGGTATCTGCCGTATTCTTTGCAAGCAACACTGTATTCTTTATATTGCTTTATCGAGTACTTGTCTCTGGTGCGCCAAGCTGGGCGGGGTGTTTTGCTGGAGCAACAGTAGCTTCGCTTCTGTTTGTGGTCATTAAAAGTTTGGTTGATGTATATATCGCTACCACACCTGTTTTGACTCTGTATGGGGCAGCCAACTTGATTTTGATATTACTCGTGTGGATTTACATCTTAGCCGCCCTTATATTCTACGGCGCGGCAGTGGCGGGGCTCTATGATAAAATGTACCTGCCCCTTACTCGTAAATAACCCACTATGATAATACTCGATGTTGAAGCTTCTGGAACTGACTACGCCACGCACTCAATTGTCTCTTTAGGAGCTGTGGATTTTAGCGACCCGACACGTCGTTTTTATGGCGAATGTCGCATTTGGGATGGGGCGCATGTTATGGAAGGGGCGCTTGAAGTTAATGGTTACACTGAAACGGAGATTACTGACCCAAATAAACAGTCAGAGGCTGATTTGGTGCAAGCCTTTTTGGAATGGACACAACATATGTCTGACCGCACGCTTGTCGGTCAAAACGTCTCGTTTGATAGAGACATGGTAAAAGCAGCTAGTAGACGAGCAGGAATCGTTGATGATCTTGCTTACCGAACACTTGATACTCACACACTTTGCTTTATGCATATGGTAAAGCGGGGAGTGACTCCGCCACATGACGAACAACATCGTCGTACCGCCCTCAATTTGGACGCTGTTTTGAATTATTGCGGTATCCCCGATGAACCAGAGCCGCACAATGCGCTTACTGGAGCACTCTCACATGCTGAAGTCACTAGCCGACTCTTGTATGACAAGAAGCTTCTCCCCGAATTTAGTCAGTTTGAAATTCCGTGGCTGACCTAGAATGATACAATATAGTAATTATGGTTAAGAATATTTTTAGTTTGAAAAAGAAACCAGCTCAAAAAGAGCTACCGCACTGTCGTGTTGTGAACGAGCTTCTGGACCCAAAAGGGACAGATGGGGCGATACAGTCATGGCGCGTGTTTCGGATTATGTCGGAATTCGTACAAGGCTTTGAGCTTTTGCGCAATTACGGCCTCGCTGCAACTTTCTGGGGAAGTGCTCGAACACAACCAAATGACCCATACTACAAAGCCGCTGAAGAGTTGGCTGCCAAGATGGCTAAGAAGGGCTTTACTATCATTTCAGGTGGTGGGCCGGGTATTATGGAAGCATCAAACGTCGGTGCGTTTAAGGTGGGAGGGAACTCGATTGGTCTTAATATTCAGCTCCCATTTGAACAAAAACTAAATCCATACACCACGGAGTCTCTTAACTTTGACTTCTTTTTCTCACGCAAAGTAATGCTTACTTTTTCTTCAGAGGTGTACGTATACTTTCCAGGAGGATTTGGAACTCTCGATGAATTTTTTGAAATCATCACCCTGATCCAAACCAAAAAGATAGAAAAGATTCCAGTTGTACTCTACGGATCTGACTTCTGGGAACCACTCATTCGATTCTTTGAAAAAGATTTACTCAAGAAGTACAAAACCATCAGCAAAGAAGATCTCGAGCTTTTCCATGTAGTGGACAGTGTTGATGATGCCCTTAAATATATCCTTAAAAACGTAGATTGCAGCAACGTCCGCCAAGTTTAACTTTTCCTGTATGTTTATTTCTTACTTCGATGATAGCCGCGTTACCGATAAAGCCTTAAAGACAAATCTTAGTAAACTTTCTAAGTATCGAGCTGAAATAGCTGCGCAAGCAGAAAGTGGTGACACCACTAAGAGTGAGTATTCTTTGTTTTATCCAAAAGATTATGCACTGCACGAAACGCTTGAGACAATCAAAAAAAATTTCAAAAACGTAAAACACGTCATCCTCATTGGTATTGGGGGTTCTAGTCTCGGAGTTGAGGCTATACACGCTGTCTTGGATACTGGAGCTTCAAAACTAACAGTGCTTGATACCGTATCTGCTTACAATCTTGATTTGGCGCTCAAAGAAGCGTCAAAGGTAAAGAAAGTGACCGAGCTCGCAGTCTGCGTGATTAGTAAGTCTGGCAAAACGACTGAGACGCTAACCAATGCTGCGATAGTTCTCGAGGCCCTCAAGGAGACTTTTGGGGAAACGGTCTATAAGCAGACAATCTTTATCGGTGATCCAGAGTCTGAAGGAGTTCTCTACGGAAAGAAAAAGGGAAGTATGGTTGTCTCTATGCCGGCAAATATCGGTGGACGCTACTCAGTTGCCACGGCGGTTGGGCTCGTGCCACTTACACTCCTTGGGCATGACACTGATGAATTTATTAGTGGCTACCTTGATGCGGCTGAAGAGCGATTTGAGACAATTGTAGCTGAGAGTGCATCACGATTAGCTCTCTATCATCAATACAAGTATCACCACTACAACTTCTTTGCTTTTGAACCACGTCTCGAGAAGCTTGGTCGCTGGTACCGGCAGCTATTTGCTGAAAGTCTTGGAAAAGAAACTAAAAAAGACGGTAAAAAAGTAACTGGTGCACTGGTACCAACTATCTCTACGCCCGTTGAGCTGCATTCTGTAGGTCAGCTATACATGAGCGGTGTACCTGAGACACTTACTGACTTCGTCACTTTTGATGACGAAGTAATTGATGCCAAAGTACCAAAAAGTAATAAACTTGCTGGAGCCCTTAAAGGTCTCTCAATGCAAGAAATCGCTACTGGCCTCTATGGGGGAGTCGTGGCAGCGTACGAAGAAAGAAGTCTGCCATACCGTGCTACCATCTTTGAAGAAGAACTCACCTATTCACTCGGACTTTTTATGGCAATGCGATTGCGCGAAGTAATGTACACTGCACATTTGCTCAATGTTGATGCTTTTAATCAACCAAACGTGGAGCTTTATAAAACAAAAACAAAAAAGATTCTTGGTCTATGAGTTACGCCTTGTTTGATATAGGTGGTACAAAAACACGAGTCGCTCTTACTGAGGACTTTGAAGTTTTTTCTGACATTGTGTCTTTCCCAACACCTAAGTCATACAAGTCTGGTATCGACGCACTCGTGCAAGCAATCCATGACATGAAGCCAAAGACACCACTTTTGGGAATTGCGGGCGGTATCCGGGGCATGCTTATGGAAGACAAGTCAGGAATTGAGAACGATGCTATTTTAAGTGGCTGGGCAAAACAACCTATCACCAACACACTTCACAAAGAGTTCAAGGTACCAGTCTTTCTAGAGAACGATACAGCGGTTGCGGGACTAGGCGAGGCGGTGTACGGAGCAGGGCAGGGGATGGATATCATCGCGTACCATACGGTGAGTACGGGAGTTGGTGGTGTAAAAATTGAGCATGGAGTAATTGATGAGTCTAGTGCTGGCTTTGAGCCAGGACATCAGGTGCTTGATATCGACCGCACTATTCTGGGAGACGATATTTCTCCGACGCTTGAAAACCTCGTCTCAGGAGCCGGGCTTGAGGCTCGCCTTGGGATGAAACCAAAAGAAATACCACAAGAAGACATGGTTTGGGACGAATTGGCTGGATATCTGGCTCAAGGTCTACGAAATACTATCCTGTACTGGTCTCCAGAAGTAATTGTACTGGGAGGATCGATGATAATAGGGAACCCAAAAATTCAACTTGATGCCATCAGAAAGCATACCGTGGAGGTACTAGATGGCTTTGTAGACTGTCCTTTCATCACTACAGCTGCCCTCAAAGACGAGGCTGGATTATACGGAGCAATGGCCTATTTAAAGGCTAAAATGGAGATTTAAGCGCTAGAATTTATTGACAAATAGCATGAACTATGCTATAGTTATATAAATCCGAAAGATATGCTATCATAGCTCGGTTATCGGCAAGCCGCCGATATTTGTTAGTTAAGACAATAGGCTTATTTTATCGACCGTAATACTTGCGGTTTTGGCAGTAACATCGATTGGTTCAGCAACTCCTTCGGAGACAGCATACGGTCAGATTGTAAATACTGTGGTTATAGAGGAGTCAGGAAGTTCAGTATCACTTGATACAGAACGAATTGTCCGCTCATATTTCCGCGATATTCCAGTTATGATTGAAATTGCTCGCTGTGAATCGACGTTCCGTCATACACTTGAGGACGGTAGTGTGCTACAAGGAGTGGTAGACCCAGCAGATACTGGGGTCATGCAAATCAACAAGCGATACCACGAGAAGACTGCAACTACTTTAAGCCTCAATCTTGATGATATTTACCACAACATGGCGTATGCCCGACATCTCTATGAGACACAGGGAACACGCCCATGGAATGCTTCGGCTCCATGTTGGGGTCAGTCACTCGCAATGAATATCTAAATTCTCCACAGAAAAAAGCGCCATCAGGCGCTTTTTTCTATGGAAAATAACGAGCAAATAATGCGGTTATATTTTCCCAATGTAGACACAACATCATTTTCGACTTCCAAAGGAGAAAATGATGCATGTGACCACTATGCAAAATTTTATTCGTTAGTTTGAACTCCAACGACCAGCACCAAATGCCATCACATAGAGGAGACCGCCAACAATTGCTAGGTTTTTGAGGGCGTTAGTAAGCTCAGCTGGGTCTGCAATATCACGGTGTGCAAGCAGTGTAGCAAGAATGGTAAACGCTGCGAGCGCTCCAGCTGAGCAGCCTACGTTTCGCCCAATTACTAACATTCCACCAGCAACTACTTTAAGTACAGCTACTACCCAGACTAAAATTCCAGCCATTGGTAGACCTACCATGGTATAAAATCCGGCGACTGAAGCTGGACCACCTTCAGCCATAAACATACCTACTCCGGCAACGAGAAAGAGAAGTCCCATTAATATACGACCGATAACTACTCCCTTTGTTTGCACCATCATTCTTTGTGAATCATTTAACATCATAGGGTTGCTTGATCTAAATTAATAACCTTCCAATAATTATAGCGTATTTTTTGGTATACTGGCCCATATATGAACTACTGGCTAATGAAAGGCGAACCGAGTGAATTTTCAATTGATGACCTAGAAAGGGTGGGGGAGCAGTTGTGGGATGGTGTGCGGAATTACCAGGTGCGAAATATGTTTAGAAACGACATGAGGGCAGGTGATTTGGCACTATTTTATCACTCTAGTTGCGCTGATATTGGGGTAGTGGGGGAGATGGAAGTTGTGGTACCAGCTTTGCCTGACCCAGCTCAGTTTAATTCCAAGAGCAAATACTACGACCCAAAATCAACCATCGAAAATCCTCGCTGGTATGGACCAAAAATCAAGTTTGTTTCCAAGTTCAAAAAATTAGTACCACTTTCAACTATCCGTGCTGATAAGCGTTTTTCAGATATGATTTTACTTAAGGCAGGGAACCGCTTGTCTGTATTTCCAATTACAAAAACAGAGTATAACGCACTGGTAAAGCTAGGGAAGTAGAGCTACACTTTAAGGTAGTTCCTTAACACTTAAACGGAGTTTGTCATGTCCAAAAATGCTGGCTGTAGTGCCTGCGAAGGCGGGCAAGTATTCGTTTATTTAAAAAACGAAGAGGCTCAAAGAGTACACATCGCTGTACTACCTTGCAAAATTTGTTTCCCTAACTCTTCAGAGCGTCTTGAATCAACTGAGGGTGGTGTGAAAATTGATGAAGCTGAATTCAAAGCGCTTCATGCATTAGGTTGGACTGATCCAGACTTCTAAAAGACCCCAAACCACAAAACGCGTCTTCAGACGCGTTTTCTTTTTCTGTCTTTATTCGGTAGGATGGATAGATATATGAAAATTGGATTTTTTGACTCAGGTCTCGGTGGACTTATCGTCCTTAAAGCTGTTGCTCGAGCGCTACCACAGTACGAGTATGAATTTTATGGAGACACTGCCAATCTTCCCTATGGCGACAAAACAGAAGAGCAGATATACGAGCTTACTAAGCAAGGTATAACACACCTTTTTAACAGAGATTGTTTACTCGTGATAGTTGCCTGCAACACAGCTTCAGCTGAGACACTGCGCAAACTACAAGACGGTTTTATACGCGAGTCGTATCCTGATCGAAGGGTACTCGGTGTAATTATTCCAACCGTTGAGACAGTAGTTGAAGAGGGACTTAAGAACACACTTCTCATAGCTACCAAGCGGACTGTCGATTCTGGTAAATACGAACGAGAGTTTGAAAAGCTTTCAAACAGACCTGCTCTATATTCAATTGCTACACCAGCACTTGTGCCGCTTATAGAACTTGGTGAACGTGAAGCGGCACTCACTGAAGCAAAGAATGTAATAGACACTAGAGCAGGGGAGATAGACAGCGTCATTTTGGGGTGTACACACTACTGCCTTCTAAAAGAAGAGCTTCGCAAATATTTTGAACCAAAAAATACAAAAATTATTTCCCAAGATGAAATCATTCCGGAAAAGCTTTCCCTCTATCTTCATAACCATCCCGAGATTGAAGAGAGACTAGAGAGAGGAGAGAAGCGGAACATATTTTTGACTGACTCAAGTAGTCGGTACGACGCGGTCATCGCTGAACTCCTCGGTGGATCCTTTATAGGGGACTAATCCTTACGCATTGTGTTATGTCGCACAATATATCTTTTGCGACATAAGCTATAATGCATATTGTTATATAACGCTTCATATATACGAGGCTTTCCTAGCCCCTATACGCCCCATAGGGCCTTTATTAGGTATGTAGAGCTACCAATTGTTGTTCATGAGTTTACTTCTCTGTTTCGACCAGATTCTTCTAGGTTTTTTGTCTTTTCTTTTATTCGCTCCAAAATCGATTCTAAGCTAGGCCGGGATCCTTTTTGATGCCAGAGTTCATGTATAGATTCGACGAAAGTCGAGCTACATGTCAGCTCGTGCAAAATAATCGCTCCTAGGGCATTTTAAGAGGTACTTACCTACGTCTCACTTTAACTCTTGAGCTGGTCGATTTTCTCTGTGTGGTGAAGGCAGTCTCATTTGTATCCTTTGAGTTACAAACTTAGTAAGAAAAATATTTTAAAAATAAAATTATTTCACTCTCTTCAAATGTAAAATTTTTTCCAAATCTAAGCTAGTAGAAAAATACAATTTTTCTTTTAATTAAATTTCAATTATAAAAACCACTTGTTACAAAAATCGCTCAAGCCAGAAGCCTAAGCAGTTTTGTTTGTACACATACTCCTCTCTCCTCTTCTTTGACTTCCCTATACAAAATATTGTGCGACATTCAAATTATTTTGTTTATTGTAAATGTTTACTTTGCTTAGAGAAAGGCGGAGATTATGTAGGGACCCAGAAACCCGCTTGCGGCGGGTTTCCATGTGGGTAAGTTCCTACGATGTCTCCATCGCATATACATTGTATACCCTCTCCCCAAGTTCATCCACAGGCAATCATGCACTTTTCCACAGATTTATCCCCGAGAAATCGAGGTTCTGTCCCCAATTGCTGAATTAGAGCGGTGGTAGGTAGAGTGAAGGGTCGACATAAGCGTCTGTAGCAGCCACTGGTGTAGAGGCTGGTCCGCAGCTCGTAACCGTTTTAATTTCATTGAATTGACGTACGGTGACTCCCTCTTTTACATAAACAGTAAAGTGTAAGTGGGGGCCGGTAGAATAGCCTGTATTGCCAGTGTAGCCGATAACTTCGCCAGTACCCACTTTCTGTCCAGGAGAGACGCTAATGACGTCCTGATGTGCGTAGAGCGTCGATAGGCCGTTACTGTGGTCGATAAGTGTCCACTTACCCCACGAATAACAACCAGGCACAATATCGGTGTTGCCTGTTGCTCGTACCGTGCCAGATAGCGGTGCGTAAATAGTAGTGCCGCGTGGTGTTCCCATGTCGATACCTGGATGGTATGCCCGTCCCCCATAAATGCCTGGATTTCGCTTGGCAAACTCCGACCCGCCGAAGTACTGAGTCACAATCACGTTTTTGAGTGGCCAGTCAAAAACAGCGGTGCCAGGAGGCGGGATAGTATTTGGATCAAGGAAGAACTGAAGCTTTGCTTCGAAATCACGAAGGTCTTTAATAATTTGGTCACGGGCCTCTTGCTTCTCAGCTAAGAGCCGCTGGTATGTTTGTTCTTCGTTTTTGGTTACTGCCAAGAGTTCAGATTGTTCTTGCTGGTTACTGCCCAGAACAAGGTTTTGGTCTTGGTACTGGTTTTGTAGCGAGACAAGATTGCTTCTTTTATCGGTATTTTCTTCTCGCTTTTCATCAAGCAGGCGCTGTAGCGAAGCAAGTTCGCCAACTTTTACTGACATACTACTGCGCACAGTCTCATAGGCTTCAAATGCACCCCAGAACTCTGAGAGCTGATCATACTGCAGCAAGAGCTCGATAAGTGAGGTGTGTCCAGCTTTGTATTCTGAACGAATGATTTGTGCGATGGCGTGTTCAATTTGTTCTATTGTTCGCTCGGTGCTCGAAATTTCAAGAATGAGTTTATTGATTTCGAGGTCAGTTGAACTGATGAGGTTTTCGGTTTTTGATATCTCGGCGGAAACTTTTTTTCGTTCAAGCACGAGCTGATTGATGGCTTTTTGTAAGGTCTGCTTCTCAGCCCCTACCACTTTGAGGTCTTGTTCAAATTTTGCAATTTCCTTTTCAATTTCAGCCAGACGAGAACCGCGGTCTTGAATGTCTTGTTGTAGCTTTTCAATCTCTGAATTTTGGGCCTTTGCTATTGGCGCAATGTACGTCAAAAAAGGTATCAGTAAGATACCAATTGACAGTGCAGTGAAGGGCTTTTTAGTCATTACCCTCCTATTTTATCACAAGCAAACGAGATTCTGCTCAGAGTTTCCTCCAAGCCAATAATATAGGCAATTGTAAATGGGTCAGGAGATTGACTCTTCCCTGAGAGAGAGATACGGAGCGGTGAGAAGACTTCCCCTTTACCAACTTCTTCGGCGTAGGGCATGAGGGCTGCCTTAATGATGTCAGGAGAAGAAAAATCTGCTTCACTTAGTAGTGATACAACTTTTTGCAGACGAGGAACAACAGCTTTTACGTCAGTATCTGTTTTCCACTTAAGCATTTCGACGTCGTAAGATGTCGGTGCAATAAATGCAAAGTCACACTCCCCTGCTTCTGCGGTGGCAGAAATCTCGGCCGCAACATGAATACGTTCGATAAGTGTCGGTACCAAACGACGGAGTTTTTCTTCGGTAAAACCAGACGCTCCCTTGAGTGACTGAGGTAGGGCTTTTTCTACATACTCAAAAAGAAATGCAGGGTCCTTTTTTACCAAGTGTTGTTTGTTTGTCCAAAGTAGCTTCTCTTCATTAAAGGCTGCCCCAGCTCTTTGGATTCGACTAATCTCAAACGTATTGATGAGTTCTTCTTCATTAAATAGCTCTTGGTCTGTCCCCGGGTTCCAGCCGATGAGGGCAAGGAAGTTTATCATTGCTTCAGGCAGGTAGCCTTCATTGCGGTACTCAAGAATATCTTTCGCGCCATCACGCTTACCTAGCTTTTTGGTACGATCGTCACGAAGGATTGGTGGCAGAGTTACAAACGTTGGGTATTCAAAGCCAAGCGCATCGTAGATACTGAGGAATTTTGGTTGACTAGAAATAAACTCATCAGCACGCATGATATGTGTAACCCCCATTTCGTGGTCGTCGATAATGTGGGCAAAATTGTAGGTAGGATATCCGTCAGACTTAATAAGTACAACATCATCAAGCATTTCCTCTCCAGCGCTCAATTCACCACGAACAGCGTCGTTCCAAGTGTAACGTTTAATTTCGGGGACTTTGAGTCGAAGGGGTTTCGTACCATCCCAGGCTTCTGTTTTAGTTGGTCTATGTTCTCGATACAAGAACGGGCGTTTTTCCTCTGTTGCTTTGGCTCGAAACGCCGCTACCTCTTCTTCAGTGTACGGATCGGCATAAGCTAAGCCTTTTTCGATAAGCACTTGTGCATACTTTAAATAACTCGGTAATCTTTCAGATTGGATACAAGATCCAAATGGAGTACTTTCTGAGTCAGGGCCATAATCCCAAGTGATACCAAGCCAACGCAAAGATTCTTGGATATGCTCAATTGATCCAGCAACCTCTCTTTCTTTGTCGGTGTCTTCTATACGGAGAATAAAAGTACCGTTGTGCTTTCGTGCCCAGAGATACGCATACAAAGCAGTTCTCACTCCTCCGATATGCATAAAACCCGTCGGAGACGGGGCGAAACGAGTAACTACTTTTTGTGTATTATGATCCATGTTCTTCTCCAATTTGTAGTAATAACTGAGCAATTTTTTCTGCCGCATCAGGTAAGGCAAAGCGTTTTGCCGCTGCCTCCATTTCTTCTCTGCGGCTTGGATTGCCAATAATAGAGTTAATTTCTGAGGTTAGCAAGGTTTCGGTTAAATTGTGTTCTTCAAGCACTGTAGCGGCGCCAGAACGAGCAAAGGCGTAGGCGTTACTACGTTGGTCGCGGCTGATGTCTTCTGGAATCGGGATAATAATGCTTGGCTTCCCATGGAGTGCTATCTCAAAGAGAGTGGTACTACCCGCGCGTGTAATAACGACTGAAGCGGCTGAAAGCAGGTTGTTTACCATTGCCGCATCTAGTCTCTCGGCCACAAAGTAGCGGTTTTGGAGCTCAGGGTCGACAATTAGTGATTTAGCTGTTTGCACCGTAGCATCTTTCCTGTCTGGTCCAACTTGGTGAAAAATGCGGTAGTGCGGTAAGAGTTCATCAAGACAGCGCAGAATGAGGTTATTTACACGCTCTGCTCCAAGTGAACCGCCAGTGACGTAAATGAGGGGCAGGTCACCTGGAATACCTAGTTCCATAAATGGATTGGGTGCTATGGTGCGAAGTTCGGTCCTGATTGGGATACCAACGATAGCTGTCTTCGAAGCATCAAAAAACTGGGCCGCTTCTGGGTACGCAATGGCGACATACTTAGCAAACTTCTTTGCGAGCTTATTGGCTCGCCCGGGCACTGCGTCTGACTCATGAATAACTACTGGGATACGAAGAAAGCGAGCGGCCAAAAGCACCGGCACACTTGTATACCCCCCTTTACTAAATACCACGTCAGGATAGATGATATAGAGCTTATAAAGCGCCACAAACAACCCAAAAAAGTTTCTAAACAAATCAAAAAAGTTTTGAATAGAAAAGTAGAGACGCATCTTCCCAGCTGGGCAAGAAACATATTTGATACCGTGTGTGTGGAGGAGATTAAAATCAAATGGGTTTGGACCCATGTAGTACAAATCAGGCTTTTGTGACTGTTGCGTTAGTACTTCAGCCACTGCAATGAGTGGATAAAAGTGTCCGCCTGTGCCGCCACCAACAAATAAAATCCGCATACGTAGGTTTAGTGTATCACGAGCGGGGGCTGTGGTTTTGGTACTTGGACACATTAAGTACGATACCGATAGCAGCAAGTGTGGTAAGGAGTGCGGTACCACCGTGACTAATAAACGGCAGTGGTAGACCTGAAAGCGGCGCGATCCCAGCCATGGCGGCAATATTTAAAAATGCTTGCGTCACAATAAGAGTCATAAATCCAACCACCAAGAGCATCCCAAATAAGTCGCTTGATTGAGTGGCAATTTTAAATCCACGGAAGGTAAAGAAAGCTAAGATCAGAATAAGTATGAGCGAGCCTATGAAACCAAATTCCTCGGCATAGACGGCAAAAATTGAGTCACCAATTGGTTCGGGTAGGTACTCAAACTTCTGGATGCTCTGCCCATAACCACGCCCAAACCAGCCACCCGAACCAATTGCTATAAGAGACTGTTGAATTTGGTAACCGCTTCCCTGCGGATCGCTGCTGGGGTCGAGAAAGGTGGTTATACGATCCATAATGTATGGTCGCATAAAAGCCACTGTCACAATGAGCACGATACCCGAGAGTGCTAAAAGGGCGATATGTTTCCAGTTTGAGCCAGCAGTAATAAACATCGCTACTCCCGCCATGACCATAATCAGAAACGTATCGGTGTCAGGTAGCGAAAGTGTAATGAGAGCGGTTACCCCAAGTACCGACACAAACGGCAAGACACCATAGCGCCAAGTTTCAATCTGCCTATGTGTACCAGAGAGTAGTGTTGCAATATAAATAACAAAACCAATCTTAAAAAGCTCAGATGGTTGAATGGTCGTGAAGCCGAGGTCAATCCAACGAGTGGCTCCGCCGTGTGTCATGCCAAGACCAGGGATAAAAACAGCCAGCGTAAACAAAGCGGTGGCGAGAAAAATATAAAATGCGTACTGGCGCCAGTTGCGGTAGTAGATATTGCTGGTAATAAGCATTGCGATTCCCCCGCCCACTATACCAAAGAAAAATTGACTGAAGGCTACTGAGCCAAAACTTGCTCCGCTCCGAGCCAGGAGTCCAAGTGAGGCTGATGAAAAGATAAAAAACCCTCCGACGACGAGTATGAAAACAAGAATAAGGAGGAGGGAGTCAATTGATTTTGGTGAACGGTTGTTCATAGGATAGCTGCTACAACTACGCCGAGTACCGCACATACCATACTAATAACCCAGTATCGCATGGTCACTTTGTGTGACGGCCAACCAATAGCTTCAAAGTGATGGTGGAGTGGTGCGATTCTAAAAAACTTTTTCCCAGTAAGTTTTCGGTACGTAACCTGGATAACATTAGAAAGTACGGTAGCCACGAGAAGAAAGCCAATAATAGGTAGTAACGAAATTCCGTGTCCTTCTACTAGGTTGTCGGTCATGAGTACCACTACCGCTAGGGTGAGTGTGAGCGCCATAGATCCAGTTTCTGTCATCCAAAAACGAGCTGGCGGAATATTAAACCAAAGAAAAGCCAAAATTCCTCCGGTGAGCATGAGGCAAAAGGCGGCAAGGTCGTACTGAGTTTGAATGAACGCTACTCCACCATAGGCCGTGAAGATAGAAGCAAATACACCTCCAGAGAGACCGTCTATTCCATCAATGACACCACTCGCATAGAGTGCATTAGTGAGCAGAATGAAGAAAGGAATAATGAAGACACCGAGATACAGTGGTTCGGTAAACGGCAAGCCGATACTATCTACCCCCAGCTTGCTGTAAAACCACCAGCCAATGAAGGTAGCTAGAATACTGATGAGTATGAGACGTACTGAAAGACGCACGCCTGTGCCGCCATGTTGCACATCGTAAAAGTCATTGAGAAAACCAATGAAAGCACCTATGAGGAGAGTAGCAAACGGTATCCATGTTTGGGCTCGACTAAGAAAGAATAGATCACTAAAGAAAGTATTGCTGCTGAGTGCTGTAGCAAGATACAAAATACCAATACTGATAAACACACTTCCCCAAATAACAATGCCACCCATACGCGGAGTCTTTGTTTCACCTTCACCTTTGAGGCGATTGAACTCTGTGGCGACGAGCCCGCCCATAGCCACCTTCCCTCCTTGTTTCTTCCATACCTTATAGGCATACAGATAGTGTGTGACTATTGGTGTAAGCAGAATTCCCACACAAAATGTAAGTACGGCTGGGAGTAAGAGTTTTATGATAAGCATTTCCATATTTATTCTTGTTTAGACATTGATTTCTGAACTTCACTGACAATTCTTTTTACATCTGAAAAGCGTTCATTTCGGGTAGAACCAAGAACTGTAACTATTATAGGCCTATTGTAGCCAGCATCAAAAGCGATGGTCAAATTACCGCCTGCTAGGTCGGTATATCCCGTTTTTGAGCCTAGGAGATTTGGGATTTCAGCTAAGGCATTGTTGGTGTTGTAGGCTTCGTGAAAGTCCCCTGCTTGGTTATAGAGCCGTGTGTATTCTGTGACGGTAGGAGTCAGAATTTCGGGATAATTCACCAAAATATATTCCATCAAAAAAGAAGTATCTCGGGCGTTGCCTACTGCTCCAGCAATGGTAGCTGAGACGTCAAGACCGGTCGGGTTTTCGTACTTGAGACTTGGCAGATTTAATTCTTCAGCTCGAATGTTCATTGCTGCCACAAATTGTGAAAGCGGGTCCTCGTCACCCAAGAGTTCTCCGACAGAATCAGCTAGCGCATAAGAAGCACTGTTAAAAGATGAGATGAGGGCGTAATCAGCAAGCTCTTTTACTTCAAATGTTTCTCCAGCTGTGAGACTACCGCCACTTTGCTGTGCTGCAGCAGCTTCAGAAATGGTAACAAGGGTTTCATCTGGTACAAGTTCGTATGCCACTAGAGCGGTCATGAGTTTTGTAATTGAAGCAAGTGGCAGCACAGCGTCTGCATTTTTTTCATACAGTACTCGCTGCCCTACTACATCAAATACATAGGCTGCCTCAGCCGTGAGTGAAACAGACTCAATTTTTTTTGGGGTGTTTGGAGAGTTGTCTTCAATAAGATTTTCTACCCCCACCTCTATCCCGGCTGTTTGAGCGTCAGTGCCGAGTAGTGCCAGTGTCTGCGGGACAATAAAGCCAGCGAACATAACAAAAAGGAGTCCGCCAATTAGAAGCAGCTGTGCTTTCACTGGAAATCTTGAGTCAGCCCCCTCTTTCTCCTCTGGTTCATCTGGAGTTGATTCTATGATGTATGGTTCTTCATCACTCATATAGCAGTTTCCTCTGGTATCGCTTCATTAAAACGTTCCAATGCGTCTACAATCTTCGCAAAATCTGGTAGTTCATGTTTGTGTGATACTCCAAGGTGAGCAAGAAGTGCAGTACTAATGGTAAAGACGTAACCAGTTTTGTTCTTGCTTGGTGCGCGCTCGACTAAGCCTCGTATCAAAAGATTGCGTAAAATAAAGGATGAGTTTACACCACGAATCTTGTCTATCTCTGCTCTTGAGATTGGTTCTTGATACAAAATAATGGCGAGCGTTTCTGCCCCCGCCTTACCAATATCTGCCTTGAGTTCGTTTTTGCGCATTGCTTCTATAATTGGTCCTAACTCTGGCGAAGTAACAAGTTGTAAGTCGCTTTCTGTTTCAAGGAGACGGGTGGCGCCACTTTGTAGACGATCTCGCAAAATAACAACAGCAGAAGCAAGATCTTCTTCGTTAATTTCAAACAGCTTAATAATAGTCTGCTTTTTTTGTGGTGCAGATTTATAAAAAAGAAGTCCCTCTATCAGTACGTCTATCGGCATCTGTGCATTCTAACACACAATATAGCCCTAATTTGCAAGGTAATACCCTGTTTTAGTAGTAGGTAGGAGTAGTGCCTTGCTCTCGTTCAATTTCAATATCAGAAAATCGGTCAGCTTGCCTTACCAGCAGATTCCCCTGCTTAAACAATTCCAAAATAGCGAGAAAGCCAACAATCACAACTTTTCGTTCAGTTTCGCCGGCGTGCAGTTCAGAAAAGCGGACGAGCAGGTTTCGTGAAATTCTGTCTTCAAGGCGTGTCATCATCTCTTCAAGCGAAATAATGATCTTAATTTGTGCTTTAGCAGGAACCTCCTTTTTTGGTAGGTCAGTAATCACACCATGCATAGCAGCTACTAAAGCTTCGGTAGTGCAATACTCGTCTGGTACAAAAACTGACACTGCTGGCGGTGTAAATTGTGGTGCGTAGGCCACCTCACGACCAAACATAGCTTGCAGCATCATTGCTGCGTCGCGGATAATTTGGTATTGTCGCAGCCTTTCTTCTAGATCTTCAATACTTTGTTCCTCTTCTTCCGTGAGTTCTAGTACAGGCAAGAGTGACTTTGATTTTACAAGTAGTAGTGTCGCGGCCAAAGAAATAAACTGAGCGGTATTAGGAAGTGATATCTCCTGCATTTCACTCACATGGCGCATGTACTCATCTGTAACGGCAGCCAGCGAAATATCATTAATCAGAAGCTTACGTTTCTCTACCAAATCCAAAAGCAGCTCGAGTGGACCCTCAAAGACATCGGTCTTGATTGAGAAATTAGCAATTACAGACGGCGGCATATGTATTTGTAATGATACCATATGCTTTTGCTGACCTCTTTAAGAGAAAAAGCCTTCGTCTATCATCACTTGATGAATAATTTTATAGTACTGATACATGATGGTAAATTCTCTTAAGTAGGGATCTTTAATAGACTCAGATTGAAGGCTTGTTGTACCATTACTTTTAATTACTTTCTTCCCCATCTCATTATAGATATGAACAAGAGGTTCAAACTTATCTACCGCTTTAACAAACCGTGATTCAAGCGTTTTTTGTTCCTCGTACTCAGTAATCAATAAGTGCATATGTTCTTGCATGTGTCCGGGCGAGCGTTCTATAACAAGCCGAGCCATTGCACCTTCGTTGTCTCGTGCCGTTTCATTTTTGATATATCCAAGTACATCACCGGTCTCTATCTCATCAATGTCATGCAAGGTAGCCATCTCGTAGATACGAGTTTTATTTAGAGACCCGGTCGGGTCTACTAATGGCAAAAAGTATTGAGCAATTAGATGCATTCCAAAAATATGCTCTGCAACAGATTCTGTGTAATCTTTTTCTCCTCGATTCTGCGCATAGCGAATTTCATACTTCAACTTGTAGAGGTACTGGAGCTTTTGTACCTCAGACAAAACAAACTCTTTTGTAAGTTCAGGAGTGTTCATGATTAAGCTTGTTCAAGATATGAGACAAGAAGTCGTATCGGTTCACCAGTTGAACCTTTGGCTAGCTTGTCGCTTGGAATACTATCCATTCGGGGTGCGATATCGATATGCACCCAAGGCACATCTTTTGGTGCAAAGAAAGAGAGAAATGTCCCACCCTCAATTGATCCGCCAAAGCGAGAGAAATTAGTCGCGATGTTACTAATATCCGCCCTATGACTCTTTAGACTCGCTTTGTATTCCTCCCAGAGTGGAAGAGGCCAGACTAAGTCTCCGCTTGTTTCCCCAAGCTCAACGAGAGTCTTTGAAAGTTCTGCATCTTTGGTCATGATGGCACTCGCATGTTGCCCGAGTGCGACTAGTGCAGCACCAGTGAGTGTAGCGACGTCAATAATAGCTTTTGGTTGATACCGCTCTGAGTACGTCATTGCGTCAGCCAGCACCATGCGTCCCTCAGCGTCAGTATGAAGGACTTCAATCGTCTGCCCACTCATAGAGGTGACAATATCTCCCGCTCGCATCGCATCGTCCGATACTGCGTTCTCAGCCGTAGGTACAAGTGCAACAATATTTTTCTTAAGCCCTAGCTTGGCTGCAACTGCAATAGCAGCTAAGACTGAAGAACCTCCCGACATATCAAGGTGCATGTCGTGCATGGAACCGCTAGGCTTTACATTGAGTCCGCCAGTGTCGTAGGTAATTCCTTTTCCGATAAGCACAATCGGCTGTTTAGCTTTGGGAATTGATTTACCAGTTCCTTTTCCGGCTCCCCAGTATTCAGCGATAATTAGCTTTGTCTCTGACTTAGTTCCTTGTCCAACTGCTAAGAGTGAGCCCATTTTGAGCTTCTTAAGCTCTTTCTCTCCAAGAACAGTTGTTTGTACCTTAAGCCCTTTCATGAGCTCCTTAGCGGCTGTACCAAAAGCAGTTGGAGTCAGGTCTCCTCCTGTTGTATTTGCAATATCGCGAGCTTGGTTGATGTATGAAGACACAACTAGTCCACGACTAACACCCTTCTTGGCAGTAGAACTGTCTACATTACAAATGATAACTTCTTTTAAGTTTTTCTTAGACTCTTGTTTGGTTTTATATTTAGTAAATTCGTACGCAGCGAGCGCTAGATTTTCTACTATAGTTGAAGCTAGCCATTCTTCGCCATGTGTAGTGACTTTCGGAAAGTGAAGGATAGAAAAATCAATTGCCAAAAATTCTACTTTATGACTCTTGGCTGCCTGAATCATTCCACGCACGAGAGTGCGTAGTCCACGAGCGTCAATATCTTTCCACTTCCCTGCTCCCATTCGGTACTCAAGTACGCCATCTTTAGTTTCTACAAATCTGTGCGTTGAGGCAGATTCTTCAGTAAGGACTAAGCGGCAGTATTTTAGCTGAACGTCTGACAATCCTTTGGGTGAAGTGGTAATTTTTAGCATATGGAGCCTAGTATATCACTGAAGGTTTTGGGTACAAAAACAAAGGGGTACCCTAGGCAAGTCTGCCTAGGGTACCACTTTGTGACATGTAACCTACTGGTACTGTACTTCCCAGTTATTATTAATGTTGAAGTCTGTTTCTTTAGATAAAAAACTCACTAACTCCCCAGCACTTTTTTTACTGTCTTGATTCACAAGTAATGCGCCATGAAGTTCATAAAAACTTTCTCTATTGGAAGTACCTCTTTTTTTCATGAGTTCTCCATGGTAAACGCAGTAAAACTCCATGGATAGTGAGATAATTTGAGCCAAAAGCAGATTGTTAACCATTGGATCGCTCTCTTTCAACAGGTCATCATATGCATCTGTTAATTTGTACCACAACACCTTTAAAGTATTTTCTTTATCTGCGTACTTGTTAAATGTTGCGAGATAGTCTTTTGCTGTGGTCACTAAATTCAAAGTCTTATCTTCACCGAAGAGTACCTTACCTTCACCAAGCATGTGGAATAACAAGGTGTCCGTCGTCCCGCGCGACTTATCAAGTTGTTCTTGAAGTATAGAAGTCGAGCCAGCGAAATAGTCAATCCTCCTCACATTAGAACAGTAGTAGTTGCCACGAAATACAGAATTATCTTCAAGCACTAGCAATAAATCAATATCACGTATTTCACCTTCCGTCTTATGTAGTGATGAACCAAATAATACTGCGGCTATAACATTCTTACCATGTTCCTCAGAAAATTTATTTATAAAATTTTTAATATCGAGATCTATCATAATGTTTGTCTATAAAAAGAGATGCACCGTAGTGCATCCCTGTCTTCACGTCACCACGCTGTCACTGATTAAGTGTGGGGCGTTCAGTTGCCTTGATCCTTTGGTTGTCGGCGGTCAAGGTTCCGCCACACCATTTTCCAGAGCAAGTGTCGGGCACTTGTCTGTACGGGTTCAGGCCGTCCAGGAACTCGCCAAAGTGCTTGATCACTTGATCGAGCGTTTCTTTGGCTGACTGCACGAGGTTTTGACGGTCCTCCTCCCCCCGCATTCCGTAGTACGGAAAGTGGTGAAGGAACTGACCGAACAGTACGTTGCAGTCGCGTTGATACTTTTCGGTGTCAAGGATGTGGGTGTGCCACACCTCGTCGACGCCTCCCCAAGGAACGATCGGCCCAGCTTTGGGGTCGTCCAGTGAGAGTCCAACCAGGAAGAGGAACTTCCTGTATTCGTTGGTTGCAGCAAGAGCTTGCTGCATTGACCACCCTTTCCCGTCCTTTTCATCAATGAGTTTCACGATGATCGGTTCGAGATCGAGCGATTGGATACCTTGCTTCAGAATATCGGCGTTCATTTGCGATTCCTTCGTAAGTGAGTGTTCCTGCAACAGAAGTATTGCATTAATAATTACAATACCACAAGAAAAATAAAAACCAAGAGCAACACAACAAAACACACTTTAGCCTTAGCCAAAGTGTGTTTTGTTGTGTTTGATACAAGAAATTCCCCTTTTTAGAAATCGGCTTCGTCGCTTTGTTCCTTTGAAGTAAAGGTGTCGATACGATTTATGTCTCGTGGGAAGAGTGTCGCCTCTTTGACGTTTGCTACTCCACAGAACTTGGCTGTGAGACGCTCCAGTCCTAGTCCAATACCACCGTGTGGTGGAATACCATACTTGAAGGCTTGGAGGTAAAACTGAAACTTATCTGGATCAAGACCTTTGCCTTTGATTCGCTCTACCAAGTCTTCGTACTTATGAACGCGTTGCCCTCCCGAACACATCTCTAGTCCGCGGAAGAGAAGGTCAAAACTCCGAGTGAATTCTGGAGTCTCTGGATCGATGTGTGTATAGAATGGCCGCTTACTGGTTGGGAAATGCGTCACAAACACAAAGTCTGAACCGAGGTTCTTGTTGGCGTAGTCGCACAAGAAGCGTTCATCTTCTGGTTCGAGGTCTGGCTCTTTAGTCTTGTCTACACCAGTTTCCTTAAGGATGAGGGCTTGGGCTTCACGCAGTGTCATAACTGGGAAAGTTTCTGGAGCGAGTGCGAGAGGTTGGCCTAGGAGCTCAAGCTCAGCTGCACAAACGGTATTGAGGTGAGCTGTGATAGCACGCATGAGGCCAGTTACAAGTGTAATGACATCAGTATGGTCTTTGATAAAAGCCATCTCGAGGTCGAGCATAGAAATTTCGCTCAAGTGACGAGTGGTAGCACTTTTCTCTGCTCGGAAGGTTGGTCCAACTGCAAACACCCGCTCGAATACTCCGGCCATGATTTGCTTATATAGCTGTGGACTAGTGGCAAGTGAGGCTTCAACACCTTTGAAGTACTTAACTTTAAATACCTCTGCTCCTCCCTCTGCGTCACCTCCTACCAACTTTGGCGCTTGAAATTCTGTGAAGCCTTGGCTACCTAGGTACCCTCGGTACGCTACGAGAATTTCACTTTGAATCTTAAACATTGCTCGCTCTTTGTCGCGACGCAGTGTGAGAGGACGGTAGTCGAGAAGAGTATCAAGATTGAGTTCACTATCCATATCAAACGGCATAGGCTCTGAGGCACTGAGGATTTCAATACCAGTAATCTCTAGTTCAATGTCCCCATTTTGTACTTTATCGTTACGCATCTTTTCTGGGCGCTCGTTGACGATTCCAGTAACAGCTACCACATAAGAAAACTTAAGTTGATTTGCTACTTCGAGTACTTCGGGTTTCCCAAAGACTACCCCCTGAACTGCTCCACTGCGGTCACGAAAATCAAAGAAAGCCATCTTTCCTTGAAGGCGAGCCACATTGACCCAGCCATTGATAGTTACTTCCTTCCCTTTATGTTCACTTAGTGAACTAATAAGTGTTCTTTCCATAAAATGAATTGGAACGAAAAACTGTATGTTTTTACACCCCGAAATATATTATTAGTGAATAATATAGGGGCGGTTTTGATGCCGCGGTGCCACCCTACTTCCCTGCAGTGATGCAAGGCTCTTTTCTGGTGTGCGTATCGTGCAAAAGACGGAGGGGTCTACTAAGTAGATATACTGTTCTGCCCTCACCTCAGCAGTGTCAGCTGCTTCATAGGCGTAGGGTGATTGTATAAGTCAGAACCTAAATGGTCAAATCATAAGACTAGAAAAACTTTAAAAATGTGCTATAATGCGAATTGGTATTTTGTACGTTTACACAGGGAACGGCGCCACCCTTTTGACGCCAAAACACAATTCAGAGGAGTACGACATGTTTTTGGAGTATGAGGAAGATAGAATAAAACTGCAACCGAGCAGCCCGTTCACCTATGCTGAAGCCAATCGTTTGGCCAAGCAGCTGGTTGGCAAGGGCGATATTGTTCAGGTCTTCGTCTTTGGCAGTATTGCCGAGAAAAAAGTCGGACGTGACATCGACATCGTCTTTTCGGTCAGTGATTTGCAGTTCAGGGACTACATCAACGAGGTGCGACTCTGCGCTTTGAAGAATCCAAATTTCCCGTCGGCCTTGCAGCGACTGACCGCTTTTGATGGACTGTGGAAGGATCATGTGCCGGGGTGGCAAGATTTACTTCGTCCACGGAAAGACAATCTTTTTGATTTTCTCGACTTGTTTGTCGTTCCGTGGGAGTGGCAGCGGCGTATCCCAGAAGTAGCTTATACCTATGGCGCAAGTGAAAGCTTTTTTCGCAAAGTTTCAAGGCACGCCATCGTGTTGCAAACCAGACATTAACCGCATGTGTCGGTAAGAATAAACCGCCGAGCCAATTTGGTTCGGCGGTTTTCATGACCTTGCAAAAAGTGGATTTTGTTATATAGTTTTTTCTGTATTTGTTCTTTTAATAACCCACTGGAGAATCACCATGATTTCAATGCGTTCGCGCCTTCTCTCTTCGTCCAAGTTCACTTACGATGACATGGAGCAGATGGCCATTCATTTTCGGGACATGTTGACTGATGTCGAACGTGTCTATGTCTATGAAAGCAAAGGATCATCAAGCGGAACGATGATCCTCGTCACTTCCGACAACAGCATTTCGAGTGGCTTCATGAAGTTTGCATCAGAATGCCTGACGGCTGCTGCATACTCTTCAATGAGCGCGGAAGAAGTCAGGTTTGATGCCTTTGCTCAGCTCTGGCCTGAGTTTGCAGAGTGGCGAAAAGAAGAAGGTATGGATTTTGGCCAAGGCGCCTACTTCGACATCCTCATCTGTCCCCCGGACTGGCAAGAGCGCGCTGGCGAAATGTCGATTCACTACTTCCACACGGTCCCGTTCTATTTGAGCAGGCTCGCCAAAAGTGAACCGCTCCTCATGGCTTAAGAACAGCCCTCCCCACAACCTGTGGGGAGGGCTTTCATATATTTTATTTAGAAGGAGATTCCGATTCTTTCGCGCACCACGGTCATCTTAAGCGCAGACTCAGCGCGTGCTTTTTCAGCACCAGACATTAGTATTCGCCTGATTTGATCATCGGTGATTGCAGCTCGCCGTTCTCGCATCGGAGCGACGACTTTTTCGATGTCTTCTACTAGAGCATCTTTCAAAGCTTTATACTTCCCTGTGTGCTCATGGTAGAGAGCGTCGAGTTCGACTTGGCTCTTACCAAGTACTCGATAAATAATAGTATGGATGTTGAAGACGTGTTCTGGCTTGTCTCCTGAGGAATCAGTCACAATACTCATTACTGCCTTTTGAATTTCTTCACGAGTCCCAAAGAGTGGAATGGTGTTTTTATAACTCTTACTCATCTTTTGACCGTCAGTGCCCGGAACTACCCCTACCCCTTTGACGATAACTTCTTTGGGTTCTTTAAAGAGTTCTCCGTAGGCGTTGTGGAATTTTGTGACGGCTTCGCGTGTGTACTCAAGGTGTTGGCGTTGGTCTTCGCCCACAGGTACAAAATCGATATCGTAAAGCACGATATCTGCAGCCATGAGCATCGGGTAGGTAAAGAGTCCGGCGTTTGCATCCATGCCTTTTGCCACTTTATCTTTGTATGAGTGCGCTTGCATCAAAAAAGGAACAGTCACGAGACAGTTGAATACCCAACTGAGTTCCATATGGTGTGGATTCTCTGATTGTCGGAAGAGTGTGACGTTATCTTTATTTACTCCTGCTGCGAGGTAGTCACGCACAATTTGGTGGGTGTGTTCTCGAAGTTGATTTCCGTCGCGCACAGAGGTAAGGGCGTGGTAGTCAGCCACCATAAGAAAAGTCTCATTTTCTGGGTCGTTAGACAAATCAATGAGCGGTTTTAGCGCGCCTAGATAATTGCCGATATGCAGCGCCCCTGATGGCTGTAGACCAGTTAAAATTCTTTTTTTAGATAGTGATGACAACATATTTTACGATTATAACACAAAACAACCGCAGTACTAAAATGTGGCTGTTTTTTTGCACTAACCAGCCAGTGGAAGTTCAATGGTAAAGCGAGAGCCTTTACCCTCTCCTTCGGAATGAGCGGTTATCGTACCTTTCATGGCTTCAGCCATCTTGAGAGCAACAAAGAGACCAAGTCCAGTTCCTTTCACGTTTACCGTATTAGCCTTATCTCCTCGTTCAAACTTTTGGAATATGCTGCCGAGGGTATCACTTCCCATACCAATACCGGTGTCTAGGATATCAATGAATATCTTTTTGTTCTTAACCTCATCGTGGATGTAAACAGTAATTACTCCCTTCGGCGTGTACTTGATTGAGTTGTTAATCAAGTTATGGATGATCTGCTGCACCTTACCTTGGTCAGCGTTTACCATTCCTTGGCTGTCCACTCGCTTTCTAAAGAGGAGTACCAATCCTCGCTTCAAAGCTTCAGAACGTAAGTCGTCGCAGATATGTTCCGCTTCATCGGCTAGAGAGAACTCTGAGTAGTTGTACTTCATGTTCCCTGATTCAATGCGTGATACGTTTAGGTAGTCTTCAATCGAAGTGGCCATCATACGAGCTGATTGTTCGATGCGCTCTATTGGCTCCTTCATCTTGTTTGTGAGTTCTCCATAACTTCCTTCTCGCAAAAGTGAAGCGTAGCCAGAGATAGCAGTGATAGGGCTTCGGAGTTGGTGTGAAGCGATTGATACGAACTCAGATTTGAGTTTGTCGACTTGTTTTAGGCGAACATTGGCTTTCTCAAGCTTCTCAGCAAGGTGTTCAATCTGCTCGCGCTGCTTCACTTCTTGTTTAATATTTCTTACAAGCAAGAAACCAAGAATTGAGAATAGGAATAATGTACCAATAGCTATGTATCTAGCGTTTTCTATGGTTCGTATAAAGAGCAGAGATACAAGCAAAATAAATGAAGCTGTAAAAAGTGCTTCGGCAGCAAGAACCTTTAGTTTGAAAGACTCAAAACGAACAATTGAATAACCTATAAATGCTAATAGGATTGGCATTCCAAAAAGACCAATTTGCCCAATCTCCCAATCTGACTCAATACTACCGATAATGTTTCCAAGTGAAAATAAGCTTAAGAAAAGAAGGGTTCCAAGTGCAACTATTAAAATCTCAGTCTTTTTCGCTTTATTCTTTGGTAGACGGAATTGGTGAATAGCAAATGTAAGAATCCAGGCAGCTATGCCAATCTCGACGTAATAAATATAATATTGCCAAAGTGGACCTTCGATTGCCTCTCGCCAACAATTAGTGAAATCAAAACCCAGAAGGTTAAGCGACGTGTGACCAAATATAAATAAAGGTATAAAACTAAGGAAAATTACTACCTCCGCTTTGAAGCTAGGAAACTTATCACTGACATAGGCGTAGATAAAATATAAGCTACCAATATAAACAAACAGTTCAAAATATATAAGTGACGACCAGAAAAACATTATCAAGTCCATCTTTTCACTTGACCATAAGATAAGATCCATCAGACTCCAGGTGGTAAATGAAAGACCGGTAAACAGCAATGCTTGAGCAGCCTTATTTTTAGGCGCGTTAATGAATATAAAAACAGTAACTATTAAGGCAGATAGTGAAGGTAGTAAATGAGAGTAATAAATAAAATCCCCCCAGATATTATCTGAGAAAAACAGGAACGAAGCCTGGTCCCATTCACAAATTGAAGTATCAACTATCTCCTTCATATGATTCTAGTTCATCTAATAGAAAATAATCTGAGGTGTCAGGTCCTTCTGGATTTGTAAAAATATGAAAATCGTCTTTTACAATTTTTGTATAGTAAATAACAAAAAGAGAAAAGATTACTGAGGTAAAAAAGAGGAACCTAAGAACAATAACTTTATTCATATTGGATACGCTTAGTTGTAAGTATATCCTATCTTTGGTTGCAAATTTTATGAGGCTGTTGACTTGATATAGTCGACTCTAAAAATTCTTTTGAAATTTTCTGGAATAAGAGACTCATTTTTCTTGAATGTCTGTAAGTCTAGAGTTGTAATAGGTCCGATTTTTTTTCGACACTGCTTACTTCCGCATCCGCACTTGGATATCTCCCAACCTTTATCTGCTTCTGTAAACGAGTAGTCCATGGTCAGCTCCTCACCGGCTTGTATTGGCTTCAGCGCTATGAATGTCCGCTTGCCTAGAATATACGTGTTAGGTTCACAAGAATGGTTAATAAATTTGAATGGGGAGTTTTTAGTATTTATCCAAGAGTATCTACCAATGCCAATCCAATTAGGGCTTATTTTTGATAGATATGGGGTCCATTTTTTTACGATAATTACCTCACCTACTATATTGCCTATCCTAGAGCCACGAGCGATTTTTTTTGAGGTATGAAGTCCAGTGCCGTTAATCTTACTAGTCTTGAGATATAAATGGTCCATGTTCATATGATTTTGACTGTACCTTAGCTACGTTTATAAGTAAAACAAATTCTGTGCATTAAATAAAAGTGCCTACAAAAATTGTAGGCACTTTCTTTTGGTTGGGAGCTTTTTGGTTACTTCCTGCTCGCAAGTATTGCAACCATTCCGTGAAGAAATACATTACTGGCTGGATAGAACATAAGCGGATGCCAGAACTCACCTTGAACAAAGTAAGTTACAACACCTAAACAAGCATAGGCAACTGTCCATATCGTCCATGGTACCCAATTCTCTGTCTCAGGCTTAAAATAAGTCTGACGAAGGAGCGGGTAGAAGGATGGAAAGGTAGATAGATTTGATAGGAACAGGAACGCAAGTACGGCAAACTCTCGGTAGTCTGGAGTAAGAAGCGCCCAGGTGGCAAGTGCCCAGGCAGTGATGTATCCAAAGGTGATGAAGACATCGCTTACAAAAGACCCCTGTTCCCACTTATCCTCAGGCCACCAGTCCTCTGGCCACCAGCGACTCGGATCTCGTCGCCGGGCTTTTTTCCAGCACCGATACGAAACGTAAATTGAAAACGCGGCGCAGGTGATTGGAAGAAAAAGTTCTGGCCAAGTTGCGTTTGTGTCCCATTCTAGTAGTGCCAAGATACCTGTGCCGTAGGCAAACATGAACCAAGTGACTGGATTCGGGTCAATTTCTTCGTCTCGAACATACACAATGTAGCCGACTACTTGAAGTAAGCCTGCAAGAATCCCTAATCCAAAAATTATTTCTGTAGACATGAGAATTTCCAAGAGTTTTTACTTTTAAAATTATAGCACATTTTTTCTAAAAGTAAAATAACGCTAGTTCATCACTAAAAATATAAGTGGCAACAAGAGCCATCCGAAGAAGAATTCTTTTGGAGCAAATAAGGACTGAATTGGTGTCCCTGGAGTAAGAAACTCTGTAACCGGGAGGACGTTGAAGCTAAAGCTAAGTACAAGTACGGTTGCACCGATGGCGAGCATTACTTTCTTTGGAAACCCCTCAAACTTCCCTTCACGATATTCTTCGGGCATGATCCGTTTAAAAAGAAGTGTTGAAAGTATTGTAACAATGATAAAGAAGCTGAGTTTTACACCTGCAATGACAGAGCTTTGAGTGAAATCGCTCAACAGTATGTCGTAGTACGGAAACTGAATTGAGATCAGTAGTGCAAAATAGAGTCCACAAATAATATTTATAAGCATCTGTCTTCCTTTGAATAGTCCGAGAGTTAGGAAAACAGCAAATACAATAAGTAGATAGGCTGATTCGGACAAAAAGTGTAGTACGGTAGTACTGTCCATAAAATTAGATAAGGTTTCTTACCTCTAACTATTATATGTTTGTTTTTTTGATTTTATTACCCTCAAAAGCTCATTCTTGGGATAACTTTATTCAGTCATTCGAATAGAACTAAATTGCCAAGCGTCGTCCACGGACGTTTCTTGGTTTGGTTTCCAGTCTGTATAAGCACCGTAGACTTTGCCAAGGTATGGCCGTTGGATTTCTAATGCAGCTTTGTAATCCATCTCATCGGTCTCAATAAGACCTTCTTGAGGGTGTTTAAGGCAATAAAATATGCCAGCAAGCACAGCAGATGATACTTGTAGTCCAGTAGCGTTCTGGTGTGGGGCGAGCTCGCGCGCTTCTTCAATAGTGAGTCTTGAACCATACCAATATGCACCCTTTTCGTGACCGTAGAGCAAAACGCCCAGTTCATCTGCCCCTGAAACGATTTCGTCTTCAGTAAATATTTTTACTTCATCTTGGTGGACTCCAGCTCGTTCATTAAAAAGTTCTTCAAGCGAAGCTACAGTAGCATCGCTGGGATGATAGGCGTAATGACAGGTTGGTCTGTAGGTTACTGTATCCCCTTCTTTAATTGTGAAATAATCTGAAATTGAAATTGCTTCGTTGTGTGTAACAAGATATCCAAAGTGCGGACCTTCGGTTGGTGTCCAGGTACGGACCTTTACCACTCCACCTGGCTGATCGAGATAAATTGCAGTTTTAGAACCTGACTCATGGTTGTGACCGTCGTCTGGAATTGCATTTTCATGAGTCCCCCACCCAAGTTCAGCTGGTTGCAAACACTCAGCCATGCAGCCTGTTGCTGACCAAGTGTTTTGAAAAACTCCAGAGGTTTGAGGAATATTTGCAACTTGTGTGTCTCGTTCTGCGATGTGTACACCCTTTACACCAAGATCGCGCATAAGAATCGCCCACTCTTTTCTTGAGGTTGGTGTTGGTACATCTCGCCCTAAATCCTTGGCTAGGTTCAACAAGGCTTCCTTTAGTAACCAAGAGACCATTCCTGGATTGGCGCCACAACATGAAATTGCAGTTGGTGACCCCTCCAACTCTTTTTTAATAGACTGGAGCGACTCTCTAAGTGTGTAGTTCGACTGGTCAGATTTTGAAAGTGAATTATTAAAATAGAATCCTGGCCACGGCTCTACCACTGTATCAATATAGTGCGCATTGTGATGTGCGGCGTAGCGTGTAAGGTCCTTAGATGAAACTTCATTGGAAACACTTACTATAAGGCTGCGGATACTTTGGTCTCCAATAATACGCGACAAAGTCGTTTCATAGTTTTCTTTTGTGAGTGCCATGTGTAAAAAGTGAGCTCCGTACTTTTCTGCTATGTGCCGATTACTATCATCAGGAGCAATAATAGTGATTGGAGCCGTTGTTATTATGTGCCGTTTTATGAGCGGTAAGAGAGCTTTACCAATGGAGCCGAAGCCGACAATTATTATTGGGCCTGAGAAGTTTGTGGTGAATGAAGGAACTAGGTAACTCATTGTGTACAAATATAAGGAACAAAGTGGTGAACGTTTGCTCGGTAGATTTTTAGTATAGGGATTTTTAAAATATAAGTAAAGGAAAATCATACACAAAAAAACACGCCCTAGGCGTGTTTTTTTATTTAGACTCCTTCTTCTCTTAGTTCAGCGACGAGCTTTTCAGCTTTCTTAGATAGTTTCTTTGGAATTTCGATATTTACTCGAACCATGAAGTCCCCTCGTCCGCGCTCTGCTGGTACCCCCTTCTCTTTGATGCGGAGGAGTTCTCCGTGAGCGATACCAGCAGGAACCTTCAGTTCAATAATTCCATCAAGTGTTTCGATTTTGTACGAGCCACCTAGAAGTGCATCAGTAAGTTTTACAGGAAGAGTTGTATAGAGTGTTGTTCCATCACGTTTGATGGATGCGTGCGCTTCAACATGGATTTTGATGTAGAGGTCACCAGGTTGGCCGTTTGGCATCGCTTCGCCCCTTGCGGTCATACGGATAACTTCTCCGTTTTCAATACCGGCTGGTACCTTAATCTCAATTTCTTCTTGAGCGCGAAGGATTCCTGCTCCTGCACAGTGTCCGCAGCGTTCTTTTGGAACCTTTCCTTTTCCATTACAGACACTACACTCGCGCACAGTAGTAAAGCTACCCATGATACTTTGTCTGGTCTCGCGGATTTTTCCGTTACCAGCACAAGTAGTACAGCTCGTGGTGCCAGCACCAGGCTTCCCGCCATCGCCCTTACACTCAGTACACAGAGAGTTCTTGGTGATAAGAACCTTACGAGTCACACCAAATACCGCTTCTTTGAAACTAAGATTAATCTCAATTGAGACATCTCGTCCGCGGGATTGTTTTGGTGCTCCGCCTCCAAAGCCGAAGTTCTCAAAGATATCACTGATATCAAACTCAAAACCTTGTCCATTGAAGCCACCTTGGTTCGCAAAGTCAGCCCAATTGAAACCACCAAAGCCTTGTGCTCCGCCACCACCGTTAAAGGCGTGTCCATAACTGTCATATTCAGCCTTCTTCTTGTCATCGCCCAAGACAGCGTAGGCCTCAGTGATTTCCTTGTATTTAGCCTCGTCCCCAGTCTTTTTGTCGGGATGGTACTGCGCTGCGAGTTTACGAAAAGCCTTCTTAACCTCATCTTTTGAGGCCCCTTTCTGTAGTCCTAGAATTTGGTAGTAGTCTTTCATAATTATCCCAAACGGGTCTTAATTTGTGCGATTATGGCATAAATAACCGCCCCCTGCAAAGAGGTAGAAAGTTATTTATTTTCGGTACCACCTTCGTCCTTTACTTCAGCGTCACGTACGTTATCCGCTGGCTTTTCGTCTTTGGCAGCTGCTTCAGCCGCTTTCTGGATTATCTCGCCAATTTTCTGTAGTGAAGTTGAAAGTTCTTCAGTCTTAGATTCAATTTCTGCTTTGTCATCCTTTCCAGTTGCTTCTCTGAGGGCTGAAACCTTACCTTCAATTTCTGTCTTAGTGTCAGCTGGAATTTTGTCTCCGTGTTCCTTAAGGGATTTCTCTGCTGTATAGAGAAGCTGCTCTGCCATGTTGCGAGATTCGATAAGTGCCTTCTTCTTCTCATCTTCAGCAGCATGATCCTCAGCGTCTTTTTGCATTCTTTGAATATCAGCTTCAGAAAGTCCTGAGTTCGCTTCAATTCTGATTGACTGTACTTTACCCGTAGCTTTATCGGTAGCAGTAACATTAAGCACACCGTTACTGTCGACGTCAAAAGTTACTTCAACCTGTGGTACACCGCGTGGCGCTGGAGGAATGCCATCAAGGACGAACTTTCCAAGTGACTTGTTGTCTGTCGCCATTGGTCGCTCCCCTTGAACGATATGAATCTCAGTTGAGGTTTGGTTATCTGCTGCAGTTGAGAACACTTGCTGCTTCTTAGTTGGGATGTGTGTGTTCTTCTCGATTAGCTTAGTGTTTACTCCACCCATGGTCTCGATACCGAGTGAAAGTGGAATAACGTCTACAAGGGTAATATCTTGTACATCGCCTTGGAAGATACCAGCCTGAATAGCTGCTCCTAGCGCAACTACTTCATCAGGATTAATAGTCTTATTTGGTTCTTTGCCGAAGAGTTCTTTTACTGCAGCTTGGATAGCTGGCATGCGGGTTTGTCCACCAACAAGAATAATCTCGTCAATTTCTTCCTTCTTAAGACCAGAAGCTTCAAGAGCTCGCTTGGTAATCTCGATAGACTTGTCTACAAACTCATGAGCCAGCTCCTCGAGCTTTGCGCGGGACATCTTAATCTCTAAGTGCTTTGGACCATTAGCGTCAGACGTAATAAACGGAATATTGATAGTAGTCTCGGTGGTTGAAGAGAGTTCATGCTTCGCTTTCTCAGCCTCTACATCAAGACGTTGAAGTGCGAGCTTATCGTTTGAAAGATCAACTCCTTCACTCTTCTTAAATTCAGCAATCAAGAAACGGATGATAGCTTGGTCGATATCGTGTCCACCCATGTGTGCGTCTCCGTCAGATGATTGTACTTCAATAACATCATCCCCTACCTCAAGTACTGATACGTCAAACGTACCACCACCAAAGTCGTATACGACAATCTTCTCGTCCTTCTTCTTATTAAATCCGTAAGCTAGTGCTGCGGCTGTTGGTTCATTGATGATACGTCGTACCTCTAGTCCAGCAATACGTCCTGCGTCTTGAGTAGCTTTTCGTTGCGTGTCGTTAAAGTAGGCTGGCACAGTAATAACTGCCTCAGTGATTTTTTCACCAAGCTTAGCCTCCGCATCAGCTTTGAGCTTTGAGAGAATCATTGCTGATACTTCTTCAGGGCGATACTCTTTTCCGCCCATGAGTACCACAGCACCACCGTCTGCTCCTCTTTTTACTTCGTATGGCACGATAGCCTTATCTTTCTGGACAGCTTCTTCTTCAAAGGTGTGTCCCATGAAGCGCTTGATACCAAAAATAGTATTGGTTGGGTTGGTTACCGCTTGTCGCTTAGCAATTTGCCCCACGAGTCGTTCGTTGGTCTTTGACATCGCCACAATCGACGGAGTGGTTCGATTGCCTTCGGTGTTTTCAATAATGGTTGGTTCCCCAGCTTCGATAATAGCCATTGCTGAGTTTGTGGTTCCAAGGTCAATTCCTAGTATTTTAGCCATAGATATTTCGTTACGTGTGTTATTAAGTTTATTGGTCTGTAAAGTCACCTATTACTACGCGAGCTGGTCTGATTAATTCCATTCCCCCATCAGCTTTCTTGAGTTCATATCCCATTTGAACAACACTTATGACGTGTTCGTGTTTACTCTTGTCGGTTACAGGAATAGTAGAGAGCGCTTCGTGCTTGTGTGGGTCAAAGAGTAAACCAGTCGGATCAATACTCTTGACGTTATGATTACTCAGAATGTTCTGCAGTTGTGAATGGATTCCTTCGATTCCTTTTCGCCAGTTGGCGTCGGCTTTCTCCCAAACTTCTTTATTAGACATTGCTACTTGGAAGCTGTCGCAGAGTGGAATGAGCTCTTCAATGTGTTCGATGGTATTTCGCTCCCTGTCCCGTTTTCGGTCATCCTCAAGGCGTTTGCGGGCATTTAAGAAGTCAGCTTTAGTGCGTTGCGATTCTTCAAGAATAGCGCGCTTTTCAGCTTCACTTGTTTTCAGCTTGTCTCGTAGTGTGTTGTTAAATGAATTATTTTGTTCTTCGATTTCTTCTACATCAGGTTCGTGTATTTCAGTATCTTCGTTGGTGATTTCTACGTCATCCTGATGTATATCTTTGTTTGTTTTTTTCACCATGACAGCATTATAAATTCGAAAAAGGTTCTTGTCAAAATTACCGATTCACCCCGTTAGTAAGTCTCGAAATTAATACCCTGAGGTCAAATATTGCTGCGAAAAATAGAATCATGCTTTCTAACGGGGTAAAGAAAAAGCCCCAAGCTTTTTGGCTTAGGGGCGGGGTTGAGGGGTGCTTCCGGAGAAGCGGGTCTTTGGCCGGCGTTCAAGCGAAGGCGACGGTCGCCATTCGCGAGGTCACCATTTGCGGGACGTGCGCCGGGTTGAGGTTGCCGCGGATGATGCGGGGTTTCTTGTCCAGGCGCAGGCCGGGCGGCGCGCGCTTGATGACGCTGGTCGGGCTCGTGTGCCCTTGAGCGACCATTTCCTTGGTGATGATGGGCGGGATGTAGCCGAGCGGGCTGTCGGTGGCGGTGGGCTTCAGGACCAGGGCGGTACCAGGCGGACTTTGGCCGGCGGCCATGGCCACGGCGGTCGACATCAGACCGATGTGGGCGATCAAGAGGCGTTTCTTCATCTTCACTCTCCTTCTAACTAACACGGTTGAGGAACGAGACGTGGACATCCAGCTACCTTTTTGGGGCGGTGGCTCCTTTCTGAATATAGCACGTATATATAAAACACAAAAGACTTAAAAGTGACTTAGGTATAAGTGCAATTTAAAACAACACCGCCCAGTCTCGTGACTGGGCGGCTCCTTTCTGTAATGCGTGCACCGAGCTACTAGGGTGCACTTAGGCCTGCTCTCATTCGATTGCGGGACGTGCCATGGCATCTCCTTGGTTGGGTTGAAGAACTGTAACAATTCGAATATAGCACGCTGTATATAAAAACAAAACTCCCTTCAGGGAGTTTTGTTTTTATATGACCCACTCTTCTCTACTTGATATCGAAACGATAGAAATGAGATGAAGGGCAAGGATTACGAGGAAGATGCCGTGAGTGCTATGGGCGAATAGAGCAAGCGGCGTCTTACCGAAGTAAGACGCCGCCATTCGCTCAGTTCTATCGTTTTGACCAGGCCGGTCGCTTTCGAGCCTTCCGTAGTCCGAACTTCTTTCGTTCAACGGCACGTGGATCTCGCTTAAGGAAACCTTCACGCTTAAGTGGAATTCGACGAGCTTCTTTCTCTTTTACGAGTGCTCGAGCGATACCAAGCTTAATTGCATCTGCTTGTGATGAAATACCACCACCAAGTACCTTTGCAGTAATGGTGTAGTTCTCAATACCTGCGTCTTTAGTCTCTAAAACAGCTGCTAGCACGCCCTGGAGTGATAGGTGCTTAAAGTACTCATCATGAGCCTTGTCGTTGACTGTGATGGTTGTTTTAGCTGCTGGAGTGATACGTACACGAGCAGTAGCTGTCTTTCGACGACCAACTGCTTCAATGTAGACTCCCTTTGTAGATGTTGCCATATAGATTATTCAGAAATTACGAGTTGCTTTAGAAGCGGCTTCTTAAGCTTGTTGTTCGGAAGCATACCAGCAACTGTGCGGCGTACTACTTCAGCAAAACCACGACGAGTAGCCAGATGAGAAAGAGTCTCAGTCTTACGTCCACCTGGGTGACCTGAGTAGGTTTGGTAGATTTCAGCCTTCTTCTTTTCTGGTACATCAAGCTTACTAACGTTCTTGATTTCAACTGTTACGTCTGCCACGAGGTGACGCGCGTAATCAGCCTTGTCCTTTCCAAGAAGAACAGTAGCTGTCTCTGTAGCGAGAGCTCCGAGACGCTTTCCGGTTGCGTCGATAGTGTGAGTGCGAGTTGTTGGTTGTGTTTTCATATTGTTTATTCAACAAATTCAATTACTGCCTCATCACGACCAGACGGCATTCGTCCGAGCTTGATAACTCGTGTATAGCCACCATTTCGGGTTACGAACTTTGGTGCAATATCAGTAAAAAACTTTTTAATAATAGATTCGTTTGGTTCGCCAAGGCGACTTGCTACCACTCGGCGTGAAGTTACTGAATCTGTCTTAGCAAAAGTTACAAGTCGTTCAATACGAGGTTGTAGCTCCTTTGCCTTAGCAAGAGTAGTAGTAATCTTTCCGTCGCGAATAAGAGACACCGAAAGACCACGGAGCAAAGAAGTTCTTTGATCCTTACTGCGGCTTAGGGTTCTGTTTTTGTTTGAGTGTCTCATATGTGTTATTCGGTCAGTGATAGACCAAGCTTTTCGAGAAGAGCAACGATTTCTTCAAGTCCTTTTGGTCCAATTCCGTCAAGCGCTAGGATATCATCTTTTTTCTTTCGCACAAGCCCTCCAACAGTTCGGATACTAGCTTCTTCAAGTGCTTGTCCAGTACGAGCTGAAAGGTCAAGTGTTTCAATCCGTGTCTTGAGGACATCTGGATTTGGCTCGGTAGCTACTTCTTCTACTGGAGAAGCCACTGCCGCTGGAGTACTTGAAGAAACGTATTCTTCTTGGAAACCGATAATCGACTTAAGCTGATGAACCATAATCTCGATAGCCTTTTCTAGGGCAACACGAGGTGTGAATGTGCCATCAGTCTCAATAGAGATGCGAAGGCGGTTGTAGTCTGTTCGGTCTCCTACACGCATGTTTTCTACTTCGTAGTTAGCACGACGGATTGGAGTAAAGACTGCATCAAGTGCAATAGTACCGATTTCTACCTTGTCCTTCTGGTGAATTTCTCGTGGTACGTAGCCGAGGCCCTTTTCCACCAAGATCTCCATTTCGAAAGTAGTTGACTTAGAAGTTACTTCAGCGATGTGCTGCTCAGCGTTAAGAATTTCAACTTGTGAAGGTACAATGAGGTCTGCAGCAGTAACCATTCCAGCGCCGGTCTTCTTAATCTTTATTGTCATTGGCTCATCTCCGTGAAGAGTGAGTCGTACCCGGCGGAGGTTGAGGAGAATTGTGATAACGTCTTCTCGTACTCCTTCCAATGTACTAAATTCATGCTCTGCTCCTTCAATTTTCACTTGTGTGATAGCTGCTCCTGGAAGTGATGAGAGGATGATTCTTCGAAGTGAGTTTCCGAGTGTGTGTCCATACCCTGGGTATAGATTATCAATCTCAAATACTCCTCGTAGTCCTTCTTCTGATACAACGCGTGGCTTTGAAGGTAGAGTTACGTTTGTTTCTAACATAGTTTTACAATTACGCTTATTAAACTCAATATCCTATCGGCTGTAGTATTCCATCACTTGTTCAGGATCGAACAATGTTTCAGCAGGGTTGTATACCGGAAGTCCAGTAATCTTTGCAGTGAGAGTCTTTACATCCATTGAAAGCCAAGCTGGTACAGCTGCCGCTTCGTGCGTGTCAGCCAAAACAGTAAAGAGGCCTGACGCCTTACTTCCTTCTCGTACGGTAATAGTATCTCCAACCTTCACCTTGTGAGATGGGATTGAAAGACGCTTTCCGTTAACAATAATGTGTCCATGAGACACCATTTGTCTTGCAAAGCGACGTGTCTTTGCGAGACCAAGACGGTACACCGTGTTATCGAGACGTGATTCAAGACGTTCCATAACGTGCGGAATTGGTTGTGTACTCTTTTCAATCGCTTCATCAATGTAGCGACGGAGCTGCTTTTCAGTAATGCCGTATGTAAAACGCATCTTCTGCTTCTCAGTAAGCTGGCGCTTGTAGTCACTAGCTTGACCTGGTCGCTTTAGTTTGCGTCCACCTCGTGCCTGTGACAAAGCAAATTTTGCAGTTTGTGTTTTCTCGAAGATTGGAGCACCAAGACGCTTCGCAATCTTAAATTTTGGACCGATTTTCATATTTGCTTAGTAATTAGACACGACGTGGCTTAGGTGGCCGTGTACCGTTAAATGGAACTGGTGTCATATCAGTGATACGAGTCACACCAATTCCCTTCCCTGTAAATGCTCGAAGAGCTGATTCTCGTCCAGCACCTACGCCTCGAACGATAACCTCAGCATCTTTCATCCCCATTTGTTGAGCTTTTTCACCGATAATTTCACCAACCTTTGCGGCAGCGAACGGTGTGCTCTTTCTTGAACCCTTAAATCCAAGTGCTCCACTTGAAGCACTCATCACTGCGTTACCCTTTGTGTCACAAAGTGTAAGGAGTGTGTTGTTGAAGGTTGCTAAAATATTAAGTGTCCCAGACGCAAGTTTGCGCTTTGGAATACGGTTGAGGGCGCGTGATGTTCCGGCAATGTCGGAACCACCTCCCTTCTTAATGATACGTTTCTTACCCATATGTCAATACGTAATTAATTAATAATGTTAAGTCTTTTCGAGCTTACGACGTCCACTTCCCATAGTCTTCTTCGCGCCCTTAAGAGTACGAGCGTTTGTCTTTGTACGTTGTCCACGTGCTGGTAGACGCTTAGCATGACGTGAGCCACGGTAAGACTGAATATCTTTGAGACGCTTAATGTTTGAAGAAATTTCTCGCTTCAAGTCTCCTTCGATTTGAAAACCTTCAACCTTTTCCCGGATAGAATTTTCCTGGTCAGTAGTTAAAGTAGTTGGCTTAATAGTTGGATCAATATTTAGCTCAGAGAGAATAGTCTTAGCTCGTGATAGACCAATACCAAAAACGGCGGTCAAACCATATGCTATTTGCTTCTCATCTGGAATTGTAATACCTGAAATTCTCATATTTATTTATCCTTGACGTTGCTTGTGACGTGGCTTCTTCTTGTTGATGACAAAAACTGTTCCTCTTCGTTTAACAATAATGTCATCAGGGCTCATTTTTTTAACTGATGATCGTACTTTCATAGGTGCATTTAGAGTCTCTTTGTAATACGTGCTTTACCGCCGTATGGATCAAGTACCATACCAACTTTGTCACCAACGAGAACGCGAATACGGAACTTGCGCATTTTACCGGCAAGGTACGCTATAACTTCCCCTTTGGTGTCGTCAAGAACAACACGAAAAAAAGCATTGGGTAGAGCTTCCTCTACAATTCCATACGCTAAATCATCTTTTGTGGCTTGTTCTTGTTGATCCATTAAACGTCGCTGAGTGTAACAAAATATACTGATATCGTCAAGACAGCAGTCTGTTAATAGTGATTTATTCTGGCTCTCCAACCACCTCTACAACGACAATATCCTTTGGTTCCTCGGGGAATGAACGTTTCCAGAACGGTTTACTCGAAACATTAGCGCTTTTTATGCCCGGATGAGCGGTCAAAACTGTGCTAATTGAGGTCTTTGACTTTCCTGCTAAATCGGTCTGTAGTTTTTCGGCGTCAAATTCTGACACAATGGTTGGTTTACCGATAATTTTGAAAGTAAGAGCAGTTTGGTTGGCGAGGTTACTTGAGTTGGTGGTGAGATCTGTGTAGCTAAAGTCGAGGGTAGAAATATCCTGAATCCTCACTTGTTCGCGGTTGTAGGTTGAAATGGTTTCCTTGGCCAAGAAATTAGCGAAGTCTTCCTGTTTAAATAACGGCATCTGCAACACTGCTTGTTCGCGGATAGTCACAAGATTTTCGCCATAGGAGACGGTTGGAAGTGCTTCATAGGTGAACGCAACAGAATCTGGGAAGGTAGTAAACCCAGCAGGTTTTTCAGTTTCAATACGAGCGAGTAGCTGGTCTCTTAGCTCTAGTTGCAATTCTTGACGAGCAGTACCAAGTTCATTGTCATTGATAATAAATTTTTGTCCTTTGTATCCACCAGTTATCGGTTCTTTATTGGTAGCGTAAATAGCGGCGTAGAGTTCATTTAGGTTACTCTCTTGGAAACCTGGTACATCAAATCGTGTACCAGCGGCTAAGTTGTATTCTTGTCCAACAGCGTCTGCAAATACTTCTGCTTGGATAGTACCAGGCACAAGGGTGCCTGAAGCGTCTTTAATAGCACCTGGCACTACAACTGACTCTTGAATACGGAAGACCTTACCATCTGCTGATCGGAAGCGGGTGTTTTTGATGAGACGTTCAGATCCAGCTGTTGTCTTCACAATCTCAAGCATGCCTTTCGCTTGTGACTCCACATACTCTTCTCCTGAAGCAGCTACCTGCTTTTCGCCAGTGGCGTCAAGGGTGATGATTTCGTAGGTCAAAGCACCTTCCCGTCTGTCTGGGTAGGCAGTAAACTCAGCATTGACTGTTGGTTCTCTATATTCTGGGTAGACCGTAAGAGTAGTTTTTGAAAGAAAGGCACTGAGTGAAAATACTGACACAATCAAAACACCTACTACTGCAGATAGGAGGATATACTTTTTCTTACCCTCCTTATTTCCGTCTTTTATGACGATAGTAGAGATATCATCTTCAGAGTCTTCTAGTCGCGTGGTGTAACGCTGTGGCTGTGCAGCCGCTGGGGTCGCTGTTTGTTGCATTGGCTGACGGCGCCTTGGCTCGGCAGGCCTGATGTCTTGAAGATTCCATTTTTGTGTCATAGCTATATTGTACAGTATATCGGTTTATAAATACTCAAAATTGTCACTCTTTCCGTGAGTGTGGAAAAACTGAGCGGAAATAAGGAGTGCAGTGTCCTGTCCAGAGTCACCAAAAGCTTGTATTTCTTCAGAAGTGTAGTTTTTTGTTAAGAGTTCTTTGGTTACATTATAGGCCGCATGTTGCATGCTGGTGGCCTGACTTGCAGCCGCAATAATCTGCTTATTGAAAAAAGTCTCAGTTTTGAGGTTGCTGTGCAAGTAAATACGTTTTGGAATTGCAAGACTGTCACCTGTTTCTTTAAAGAGTTCTGCCAGTCTTGTTTGATATTTGGAAATAATCTCTTTAATTTTTGTTTTTTGTTCAGCTGTATATTGTTCTAGTAGACTTTCGAAGTCTTCGGTATTTAAATACCCGAACGCTTCTTCTAAAGGAACAGACAGAGCTTCAGATATATCGCGCGCAAGAGAAAAGGAGCCGTAAGGGGTATGAGTGCAGTAGTTGAGTACTCCGTCACGAATGAGACCTATCTCAGTGGCTTCATAGGTGATATCGACTAAGCAATACTCGGTTACGCCCTCAGCCAGGTCGCGTAGTGTGTAGAAAAACGGCAGCATGAAGGAATACTGCGCTAAGTCTGTGCCCGGCAGCATTTTTTCCTGTGCGTCCGCAATAGCGTCAATCAGATACTCTTGCGCTACGGCACTCGCTTGAATTACCTTCAACGTCTGAGCTTTTTGTTTGCCGGTCACGATGATTGGGTAGCCATTGGCCACAATTTGCATGGTCGTTCGAGCTACAATGCTGAGGCCAAGCTCATGTATACGCTCGTTTTCAAGCATCTCCTCTTGCACCTTCTGTCCGGCGGTACGAAGTAATTCTTCCACTAGCTCATCAGTGACTTCAAAGTCATCACTGTGCTGATAAGAAATAATTTTGGTCGCGGTGTATGACCACGGTGCTGCAATAGTAACTTGAATAAACGGCAGTTTACTCTGCCCCGTCTTCTCCTTAAGGACTTTTCTCCCTTCAGAATCAAGTGCCATGAGTGCATTGATGAGTGATGTCATAACACTTTTTGCACTGTCGCTCAGAGAGTCAATTTTCCGTAGTGGACTGTGTTCTCGCTTCGACCAAATAATCTCTGGGTGTTTTTTTTCTTGATCTGAGGCAACGATAGCACAAAGAACACTCCCTGAACCGATATCAACCATGACACCATACTTTGTTTTGGACTTACTCAACGAAAAAAGACCCATATCTTTTAATTATACATGGGTCTCTCTTCAACTACTCGGTATTTTTTCTGTCCTCGTGGATAGTATGAGATTGATTCTATTCCAAAATAGCTTTAATGCGCCGTACACCAGCCGAAGAAGATTCTTCTTTAATAATTTTGAAAGTCCCTTTAATGTCTCCCATGTCGGAAGTGTGTGGACCACCACAAAGCTCTCGCGAGTAGACCTTCCCGTCTGTTCCGGTCATTGTGTACACCTTTACTTCATCGGGGTATCTGTCCCAGAAACTAGCTTCAATTGTGCTGTCGGCTTGAGCGCTATCCTTTGACATCATTTCGATGGTAATTGGCCCACCCAATTTGATTGCACTGTTTACATATGTCTCTACCCTATCAAGGATATCTCGCTCAACCTTTTCGCCGTGCGTAAAGTCATACCGGAGTCTTTCGGCGGTAATGTTTGAACCAGCTTGGTGGATGTGTCCACCTAGTTCCTTTTGGAGTCCAGCGAGCATAAGGTGAGTAGCAGTATGTAGTTCAATTACCTTTTCAGAGCTATCCGCCAAGCCACCTTTGAATTTTTGCTCTGCGCCAGCCCTACTCGTTGCCTTGTGTTCCTCCATAAGTTTGTCAAAACCAGCTCGTTCTACAATGAGTCCCTTCTCGGTCGCAATTTCCTCTGTGAGTTCAATAGGAAATCCGTAGGTGGTGTATAGATCAAATGCATTTTGAGCACTAATTGCCTTCTTGGTTACTGGAGCAATCTCCTTATTGATGACACGTTTCCCATCTACTTCTTTAGATTCGACATGTATTTGTAGCGATATTTTATTGAACTGCTTGAGCCCACTTTCAAGTGTCTTACGGAACTGTTCTTCTTCGCGGGCAATTGCTTCAGTAATTATTGCCCTCTTATCTTCAAGGGTTGGATAATGGGCGCTATAGGTTGTGATTACAGCTTCGGCGAGCTCAGCAAATCGCCCTGCTGGCACGGATAATCTGTCAGCAAATCGTACAGCTCGTCTAAGTAGTCGGCGCACAAAATAGTCTTGATCAGTGTTCCCAGGGAGTACTCCGTCAGCAATCAAGAACACTGCGCCACGAATGTGGTCAGTGATAATACGGAACGCAATCAGGTCATCTTCGTACTTCTTTCCTGAAAGTTTTTCGATATGAGTAACAACATTTAAAAGTAGATCAACCTTAAATACATCTGGGCTCCCTACTTTTGCAGCCGCAATACGCTCGAGTCCTCCACCGAAGTCAACATTTCGTTGTGGCAACTTAGTAAAAGAACCGTCTGCTTGTTTTATGTACTCAATAAAAACCGAGTTTCCGATTTCCAAGAATTGACCAGAGTCACTGTTTGGGTGCGCTTCTTGTTTACCAAATATTGGATGAGTAGCATGTTCCGGACCGAAGTCATAGAATATCTCACTATCAGGTCCGCCAATTTCTCCGGCTGGCATATTTTCTGGTTTACCAGAACGACTCCACCAGTTTTTGGCTGCGTCGTAGTAGAAGATGCGACCACCTTGCATACCAACTTTATAACCGTTCTCTTCAGAACCAATAAACACATCTTTAGCTTCAAATCCCCTCTCCAAAAACAGCTCTTTCCACATCGCTACCGCCTCCTCATCTTTTGGAATACCAAGTGATTCGTCGCCTGCAAAAACAGAGACGTAGATACGAGCTGGATCCAGACCTACTTCATCAATCAGGTAGGTAAATATCCATCTGAGTTGTTCCTTCTTAAAATAGTCACCTAAAGACCAGTTACCAAGCATTTCAAAGAAAGTAGTGTGACGATTGTCACCCACCTCTTCAATGTCATTTGCCCTGAAGCATTTTTGTGAGTCAGCTAGACGTACCCCTTTTGGATGCTTTTCACCCATAAGGTATGGGATTAAGGGTTGCATACCACTACCGGTAAAAAGTGTAGTTGGGTCGTTTTCTGGTACGAGCGCAGAAGAAGGAATGACGGCGTGGCCGTTTTTTTCCATAAACTTCAGGTATTTTTCTCGTATTTCATTTCCGCTCATAGCAAAAAACGTTAATCTGTTAGTAAGTAAGCACTATACCAAAAATCTCTATTATTGCGAGAGGATGAGCGCGGCCGCCGCCTGTGCACACTCGTCGCCGTGACAAGAAAGAAGTGGCGTAAGACCGTAAAAGTAAACCTCCAGTAAGTATCCAATCAAAATAAGAATGACCCCAAGAGCAGTAAATGCCTTTTCGGTACGGAAGGAACGAAGGACTCGATCGTCAATTTTCTGCTCTTGCGCCATTATGTCGTGAACCCGCAAGATGCAGAGGGCGACCAGAATTTTTCCGATTGTTCCTACCGTTAGTCCCCAAAAAAGTATGCTCATGTTATTACTAGTATAGCAGAACGCTTAAGGACCCTACTTCATTTATTGAGAGCGAGTAGCTCCTTTTTTACACTTGCAATTGGGCCAGCTGCGCTAATAACAAGGTTATTAGGATGGAGGTACTTTTTAAGTGCTGTGTTTATTTCTGCTTTTGTGCAGTTATGAAAGCGCTCTTTATAGATGAGGTAGTCATTCCAGAGAAGGCCAGATACTAAATTGTTATGGACGAGACTTGTTGTACCAGAAAGAGAATCAAACACTAAAACTTCCCCCGTCTTGAGTATTGTTTTAAAGCGTTCGAATTCAGATTGCGTGATCCCTTTTTCAGCAATGAGTGCTACCTCACGCTTGGTAGAAGTAATGCCTTTAAGGACATCTTTAGGGGCAAAGAAAGACATAATACGCCAGTAGCCTGTATTCTGCATACCAATGTTTTCAGTCCGTGCATAAATACCATAGGTCAGACCCTCTTTTTCTCGTACGGTACTCATCAATCTGCCCGCGAAACCACCCCACTTCCCAAGAACTGATAGACCAAAAATAAAGGCAGGTGCGTCTTTGTGTTCTAAGGTAAATGGCAGCGCTGCACCGATTGATATTTCAATATTTTGTTTACTTTTTACTTCATGGAGCGTGACTAGTGGTTTAGGGAACGGCTGCGTACCGCAATATATCTCTTTGCGAGGGAAACTTGCGGTCTTAATCTTTTGAATTGTCTTCATCGCTACAGCGATAGACTCTTTACTGCCCCCGATAGAGACAGTGAAGACACCTGAAATAACGGTCAGGTGTAAACTTTTGATGTCGACTAAAGATATTTCTTTCAGAGCACTTTTTAGTTCGTCTGGAGTAAAGGTGTGGTGACGGTCGGTCTTTTTATAAAAATTATTTTTGAGGTTAGATTGGGCTATCCCCCGAGCGTCTTCTTTTGCAAGTTCAAGGATGTTTTCAATTGTCGAAACAGCACGCTTGAGTTCTTTTTGAGCAAAAGTAGGCTTTTGTAGCATCACTGCCAAAAGGGACAATGTTGGCGCAAGTTTTGGCTTTGGAGTAGCAACAGTAATTGTAGTTTTGTAGCTAGTTGAAGAAACTTCGATAGTAGCTCCAAGAGCATTTAGTGCGTGCAGAAATTCACTTCGAGTATATGCACCAGCTCCCGACATAAGCATGTCTGAATACACATGCTGAAGGATAGAATTCTTTGCGCTGTTCGATATGAAGCAATCGACCGTTATGAGTAGTGAGACCGTTCCTGCTTTTGGTTTTTCAATCTTTGCTAGACGGTAGTTCTTGTGATCTGTAGTTTCGATATGCATATACTAAACGCTTTTATAGTTGCCAATAGTAAGTGATGAGTCCTTAAAAAGCTCACCAAGTCGTGACTTAGTTTGCTTTACGGTAAGCGCCTTGAGTTTTTCCTCAGTCTTGAAATAGTCAGACCAGTCTCCAGCAGCCACATACTCAGTCAGTTCTGCAGCAATATCTAGGCTACTGTCTCGACTAAAGAGTTCGTCACTAATAATACGAGTTTTTATCGTGGGTAGATGCTTTTTGAGATAATCATCTGAGACTTCAGAAATAATTTTTCGCACCAAAGCTTCTATGTTGGCGTGAGTAGACTTTGTTGTTAGGGTGACAAAAATAGTCGCGATATTTGTATCTTTAGTTGGTTCTTGGCTAGTAGTTACTGCTGATGCCAGACCAGTGTCTACCAATTTAGTTTGAAGCAGACTGTCTGGTCCGTCCGTAAGAAGTTTCAAAGTAGCCATTGTCTCGTACCAGCCTTGAGATGGGAAACCAGGATGCTTCATTGCAAAAGCAACAACATTTACAGTTCCTGGTCTGACAATCTCAACTCGTCTAATTCCCTCTTGTGCTGGTTCGACAATAACTGGACGAATATTTACACCAGGTTCAGGTTGTAGTGGTCCAAAAAAAGTTTCAATTTGCAGCAACGCCTCTTCTCTTTTAACATCGCCAACAACCATCAGTGTAGCGTTGTTTGGTCGATAGAAGTGATTATAAAAACGTTCTAGTTTTTCTGTTGTATAGGCACTGATGTCATTTCTAAAGCCTATGGTCTCATGTCCATATGGGTGCGAATGAAATGCAGTGGCACAAAGATCTACCGAGAGAGCAAAATGTGGGTCGCCGTTATACATATCAAATTCGCTGAGCACATTGGTGCGCTCTGGTAGAAATTCTTTGTCTGAGAGTATTACTTCACGCATCCGCTCTGCCTCTATCTTCAGTGCACGAGAAAGGTGCTCACTTCCGTACGAAAAATAATACGTAGTTCTGTCTTTCCATGTGTTGGCATTAAGAACCACTCCCACCTCACGTTCAAATTTCATTGCACCAGAATCGTGTTTGTTTTTGAGGTCTGTTTTTGTAGGCTTAAAAAGCATATGCTCGAGCATATGAGCAATACCAGTCTCACCGGGGGCTTCGTCTCGTGCTCCCACCAAGTAGGTGATATTAGTTGTTACTACCTTGGTATCAGGAATGTATTTATATAAGACACGCAGTCCGTTTGAAACGAGTTCGTATTCTTCAATATCAGCAACAGTCTTTAGGTGCTTGAACTTCTTAAATAGTGTACTTACTGTCTTCGGTGGCTTTGACATTGTGTAAAAATTGTTTATATTCCTCGAAAACGTGATTAAATTCAGCGAGAATTCTTCCATCAAGACGATTGTTAATGACGTTGGCTATCACTTGATAGGCCTCCAGCCGCTCATCGAAGTTTTTTCCAAAGTCCTGCATAAAACGGTCGTGAGCATCGGTGTAGTCTTCTACTAGTGTCCGGAAATTGTGAATTTTATCTGCGGCCGCCACGAGCACTGCTTCTTTTGGTCCCTTTTTCAGTTGTTCAGCGTAAACTCGCTTTCGTTCTTTAAAAGAGACTCGATTCTCAGGTGTGCTTTTCGGTTCAGTTACCGCTTCAACTATTTCGCGTACCTTGCCACCAAAGTCTTCTTGAAGTTCGTCTATGGTGTAATCGGTGTCTTCAAGTGTGTCGTGTAGTAAGGCAGAAATGATGACGTCTTCATCTTCAGTGTAATCAAGGAGAGTGAAGGCTGTTGCCACTAAGTGAGTAATGTAAGGAAAAGGCATAGAGCCTTTTCGAAGTTGGTTCTTGTGGAGTACAGCTGCGGCGCGAATGGCCTGTTCGACACGATAAGAATACATGGCTTATTTTTTAGCGTTCTCACGTTCTTCAGCTCGTCTTTTTTCATCTTCTGCGCGTCGTCTTTCCTTTTCTTGCTCTTCTGCAATTCTTTCTTCGGTGCGAACAATCTCTCGAGTGAGATTTTCTATTTTTTGGGCAACACGATCACTTTTTGAATCGTTTTCTCTGGTCTTTCTTTCAAAATCATCTTGCAATCTCTTCATGTCATTTTGATGCTGTGTAAGGAGTTCACGATTATTAGCTACAATCGCCGCTTCCTCTTTTCGAGCGTCTTCAATATCACGCTTTAGTCTTTGTAGGTCAGATTCGTATGACATATATATTATGTTAATTCACTAGCTAATATAGCACGTTTAACTTCTTCACCACCACGATTATAACCGCCAAGCCCACCGTCACTACGAATAACTCTATGACAAGGCACTGTCTCGTCATAGTTTTTTGCCATGACGTTTGCAACTGCACGTGCAGCCAAGGGACGTTTGGCTTTTATTGCCACTTCTTTGTAAGTCATGGTTTCCCCACGAGGGATTTTTCGTACAATGCTCTTTACGAGCTCAGAAAAATCGTTATTTTGTTTCTTTTTTACTGGCATAGTGAATGGCTTGGAGTTTTTTACCAGAAGCTTCGCGGTATGGGCAAAACTCACAGTTAGGACCGGACTTTGGTAATTCCTTACTGTCGAGACAAGTTTTAATCTCTTGTAGAGTTGGGAGTATCCAGTCAATGTCGGTTGGTACTGACACAAGGGTAGTCTCAAAAATAAGCTTATCATCAAAAGCGTCAACTTCTTTGCTGGCATTGGCATACACTAAGTAGCCTAGTGAATCAACAGCAAAACCGTTTTGTTCTAGAAGCCAACGATACACGCCAAGTTGCCGTGTGTATTGTAGGTCCCACGGGCTGTCCGAGAGTTCAGTGATACTTCCGTCCTTAGAAGTCGATTTGTAATCAACAATAATCAACGTACCGTCAGGTTTTACCCAAATATCGTCTACTCCACCAGATACGGTTAAGCCAGTTTCTGGTTCTTTGTATTCGATACCCACAAACGGGTCGCGCCAACTATCCATGTTTTTGTGCGCAAATGGTACAGCGTCAATTTTATACTTCTGCATAATTGGATGGCTTGTCTTTGCTTTTCGGTGAATATCAAATTCTTTTTTGAACAGTTCATCAACCGCAATGTTGAGGTTGAAAGATGGAAAGCCAGGTCGCTTGGTGCCGAGTTTGTTATCGAGATAAAAACAGCGAGGACACTCAAAGAAAAAATCTATTTTTGAACGAGATAAACGCCATTTTGCTCCGCCATAGTTCCATTCACTGCTTCGGTTGGGGTTATATTTTGATTTATATTCAGCCATGATTTCTTTAGTATATCACCCCCAACTTTAACAGGCATTATAAAAGCCCCGAAGGGCTTTTATAAGGTCAAATTGAAGAGTTATTGCGCAGTAAAGGTTGCAAATACTGAGTCAATTTGCACATCGTTGGCAAGATTGAATTGTCGGTCTCCACTTTCTGTGTACACCACCACTGCATATTCTTTCCCAGCCACAGTTGCTCGTTGAAGCGCTACTGCACTCGGCACGAGTCCTTGTGACTCGCTGAAGCGAACAACACCAAGTAGTCCACCGAGGCGACCATCGGTGTAATCTCGTACACCAATCCATCCCTCACTCACTGGATACGTAGCGGCGTTAAGTGCAACACTTGTGCCGGCTGCTTGATTGGCAACATCTACCTTCCCTTCGCCAACTTCAAGTACTGGAGTCACAACAACCTCTTCGGTAGCTTCTTCTTCAGTCTCGACTTCTTCTTCCGATTCAGTTTCCATTGTTTCGTCTGCCTTGCTGCTATCCTTGTCTTTGTTTGGAGCGCTAACTTCAGGACCAGAGAATGCCCACACGAGGAGTCCACCAATGAGTAACCCGACGATAAATGAGACTATTGTCTTTTGTCCTTCTTGCTTATCTTCTGACATATTTGCTTGTATGAATTTCTGAATATAGTAATAACCCAATTATATCACAGGGAAAATAGCGTCGATATTGACAAGAATCAGCTTTCGAGCGGTTATATTGACCCGCTACAAATGGTGGTGGCCTCCTGCATCACTCGCTCGTACTTACTGGTTGAGAGGTGCAAGTGTCTTAAAACGCTTGGATTATCAATGATATCTTGGCAAATAATTGCATCACGACCAATCAAGGTGGCTATTTGACTAGCATTTAGACTCTGGAGAACCGTCACTGGATACACTTGCGCTCGTTGAATACGGTCATGCAGGTTGTTTTGTTTTGGGTAATCCCAGCTGAGCATCTTGAGGCCGACACATTCACCATACTGCTCCGCGGTAGAAGTGAACTTGGTATTGGTGATAAGCCAAAATTCTTGAATATTACAAATGTCTTCGTGGCAAATAGCGGTACCCTTAAGATCAAGCAAGCGGGCATACGAATACATCGCTACTTGCAAGTCAGTCTTTATGCCAGGACGGGCATGAAATTTTGCTTCACCGACAAAGCTATGGCTACTCGTGAAGGCGGCAATGTCTATCTCATGTGGTGCACAGTGCCCTTGAATGATGATACCAGTGCGAGTTTGGTAGTTTTCGGTCTCAAACAGACGGGCGATAAATCGTTCAAACGGGAAACCGGTTGGCCCAAGTCCAAAAAGTGCGCGCCTGAGTGAATAGCGGGCTGCAGTCGGGAGCTCGCTTTCTCGAAGTAAAGCAAAAGCGCGTCGGTAAATCTCTTGCGTCTGTATACCATCGTACACTTCGGCCATAATTTCCGCGACAATATGGTTTACTTCATCGGGCGAGGCTCCGGCACGCCTGAGTGAGCGGCGTAGCTTTTCTATCTTAAAGAACTCAGTGGAGCCGTCAGCCTTAGTAATGTGCAAGTGCATTACACAATGATACCACCACCAAGACAGAGAGAGCCTTGGTATAGTACACAGGATTGACCACTGGCGGCCGCATCCGTTTCAGTTAAAACCTCTAGTTCTAACCTATATGACTCCACGCTTACTACGCGTACCAAAAACGGTTGTTGTCGGTATCTGGTCTGAGCTTCGAGCTCCATTCCAACAACAGGCTTCTCTCGCAGCTGGAGATTAGAGAGGATTAAATGTTTTGTGGCCTCAAGGAGAGGTTTTGTCTCGCTGACTGTAATCGTGTTGTTTTCAGTGTCTTTACTTACAACATAATACGCATCACGTTTTTCAGTGTGGGTAGTGACAGTAAAACCATGTCGTTGCCCTACGGTATAGATAAGTGAACCTTCATGAGTACCAATCACATCACCGGCAGTATTTAAGACACATCCTGGCTCTAGGTCTACGTAGTGAGAAAGAAATTCCTTGATATCAATATGACCTAGGAAACAAACGCCCTGGCTATCTTTTTTAGTGGCAGTTGGAATCTTAGCTTTTGCTGCTTCGGCCCGAATTATGTCTTTGGTTGTGTCTCCGACCGGTAGAAGAGTAAATGCAAGCTGCTCCTTAGAGAGTGAATATACAAAATAGGATTGATCTTTATTGGTGTCTACTCCCCGATGCAGCTCTTCTTGGGTAGTACCAATCACTTTTTGAGCGTAGTGCCCAGTGGCGATATAGTCTGCACCATTATCGCGCGCAAAATCCAAAAAAGCACCGAATTTTACGTACCGGTTACACATGACATCGGGGTTTGGAGTGCGTCCAGCGCTATATTCAGAAATAAAATAATTAGCTACGTCATCTTTGTATGCCTTCTCAGCATTACAGGTTAGAAATGGTATTTCAAGATGGGCAGCTACCCGCATAGCATCAAGTCGCTCTTGTTCCCAATTGCAAACTAAAAAGTCAGGGTGCCAAACCTTTATAAAAACACCGACTACTTCGTATCCTTGTTGTTTAAGTCTAAGTGCGGCAACAGATGAGTCTACACCGCCTGACATTCCCACAAATACTTTCTTTTTCTTCATAGATAGTAGTACGCTACCACGTCGATTTCTTAACGCAAGTGGCGCGCGATATTAATCTTGTGTTCTTCAAAGTCTCGTGCGTAATAAAAGTTTCCATCGTCTCCAGTAATATAGAAAAGATAGTCAGAAGGTTCTGGATTTAGCACCGCTTTAATCGCTTCAAGTCCAGGGTTTCCGATTGGGGTTGGGGGCAAATCAGGATAGAGATAGGTGTTGTACGGAGAGTCCATGTCCAAATCTTCAGCCGTGAGTTCTGATAGAGGTTTTTTAAGTACGTACTCCATAGAAGCATCCACCTGCAGCGCCATACCGATGTCTAAACGTGTCTGTAGTATGCCAGACACAATCCGCTTACTATCCAAACTATTCGCCTCTCGCTCCAAAATAGAGGCTAGGATGATAATTTCATCGAGAGTGAGTGAATGGTTTTGAATCTCAGCACTCAAAGGTTCAATTTTGGTATCAAAGGTACTGCGCATAAGGGTAAAGAGATCGAGTGCTGTGTAGTTTTTCGGTACGAAGTATGTTTCTGGAAATAGTTTTCCTTCCTCATTTGTGGCTAGTGCAAGAAAAGCGCTCTCGTCAAAATCAACCAGTATTTCATCTGCTATGGTAGCGAGTTCTGCTACGGTCTCACCCTCTTTGTGGGTTATTCGAAGCAGGTTTGAAGTATTATCACCTTTTGTAAGTGCGGCCGCTAGTTCGTGCAGCGACAGTGGGGTGTCAAAAGTGTATGTACTAGCTTTCACGGAGTCTTCTTTGTGATTAAGCCTAAGCACCGCCAAAAGAGCGTATTCTGAACGAATAGCCCCTGCCTCTTTGAGTATGTGGGCGGCTGCTTTTGTGCTGGTGCCTAGCTCAATTTCAATCGGAGTGTTTACTGGGAAGTCATTTGGGGTACTGACTAGATACTGCCAAGCATAAAAACAAGCACCAGAACAAACAGCAACAAACAAAAGCACTATTGAGAAAATGCGCTTGCGGTCCCTCTTTGGATCTTCTGCAAAATTAGGTTGAAGCTCATTGTTAAACGGCGTGAATTCTGAATAGTCGGTAAGGGTTGGTTCTTGCATGCGGGATTAAACTAGATTGGTGTTGAAAGACCGGTTGGTAAATTACTAGGAGCTTCCTTGCGAGCTGAAGTAATGCGAGCAAGAGATGGTGTGAGAACAGTACTGCCAGGAATATGGAACATGGTGGCAAGCTCTTCAACAGACATTACTTTTGTGGCGTCTACTTTGGTTTTTCTGTCTCGGTGGTAATAGTACCGAGACTTATGGTACGCAAGCTCCATCTTTTTTAAATACTTCCTTCTTTTGCCAGATCGGTCTGAGAGGAAGTTGTAGTCAAAGTCAGTCCGCCATCGAACGCTAATACCGTTTCTCCCGATAATGTCGTAGTTTGAGAAAGCCCGAATCATTGGTGAAATTACGTCACCGTCAAATTTCCCTTTCTCAGTTATATACGTCCAGCGAATACCAACTTCATAGGCATACTTTCCAATATTTCTTTCGATCGCAGCAATTACATCACGCTCGCCCATAGTAAGCATCGGGGCTCGCTCATACGTCTCAGCTGCTGGGTCAGGACGTAGATCTCGCTTTAGCATTTCATTTATTTTCGCAATACCCATTTTGTCCCAGGTTGGCTCCGCAATAAGGTTACCATTTTTGAAAGTCTTCTTTACATGAGGCACAGCTAAAATCTGGATCCATAATCGTTCATGAGGTTTTAGCTTTCCAAGCTGCTCTAGCATCGGCGCCATTGGTTCCACTTTCTCTTCTTCTTTTGGCATTTTATCCAAACCAAAATCAATGTACGTCTTTATAGGAAGAACATCGTCTTCCTTTTTACCCATATGGAATGACATGTATTCATACTTATCAGGGTCCCAACGAATTTCATCGGTATAGTCTAGGTCTTCTTCAATCACCTCGATTCCTGGGTACTGTGCGTAGAGCTGTGCTTCAAGCGCGTTCTTAGTTTTTTTAGTTGGAACGTTCATGTAAAAACGTACTTCACCACCAATTGAAACAAGTTCGAAGCTGTAGGTAAGAGGATGTTTACCATCGATATAGGTTTGCATCAGGTTGTCTGGACTGTTGACGTTATGGATTTGAGCCAACACTGCTTCCATTGCTTCAGGAGATTTGAAGACTTCTTGGGGAAGGTTGATGCGAAGTGTGCTGCGGCCTTGGTTGGCTGCAAAATTATTCTGAATATAGTACATCCATCTATCAAATGTAATATAGAAAAGCCCTATCGGTAGCCAAATAGGAGTGAGGGAGACCATGACTGAGAATATTGGCCCAGCGTCAACATTTAAAATATTGAGAATGTACGCAAAAACAAGAAAACCTAGTACCAACAAAAGTGGTCCAGCGATTGAGCCAAAAATTGCTTTAAATATATCGCCCATTTATCTAGTTATTGTACTACAAAACACACCCACAAGACGTAGTGTCCTGTGGGTGTGTTTTTGTGTTGGCTTATTCTGAAAGTGTGTAGGTTCCGTTACTGAGTCTTCGGAAAAGGTTGGCATCTTGGAGGTTTACTATGATGGTGTTGTCCTTCACGTATCGTTCCTTGCGAACCTTGTCGATAAGCTCTTCTCGTGAGAGAGGGCCCTCCTTTGCGAGAATCTCACGGAGGACATCCTTAACTACTCCAGCTGTGTATCCCCATTCAGTGAGTGCATAGAGTCCACGCCCGACGAGGACAAAACGAGCATCTTTAATGAGTTCGTTGTGAGTGGTAGCAATGTGAGCCTTGTGTTTAAAAAGTCCGTCGATAGCTTCAGCTACTTCTCTAAAGTGCATTGGTGAACCGTGTCGTTTTACTGCTAGGTACGCATAGTCACGGATCCCCTTTACTTTAATATTTGGACTCTCAGCCGGGCCCCAGTCTCCTAGTGGATTCTTGCCAATTTGCTTTGAAATCATGAGCCAACGTTTGAGCACACTTTCGTCATGCTTATCAGCTACCTCCATGAGGTGAGTTCGGAAGCGATTGAGAATCTCTTGTTCAGAAACAAGTTCGTCGGTACTTAAAGACGCATGTACTTGCTTAAGTGCCTTTTCAACACTGTCAGCAGTCTTTCGCTCAGTAAACCAACGATGTGTGTAGGTAGGGTTTTCTTTTCCACGGTAGAAAGGATCACCAACTACGAGCAAAAAATAGAGGTGATTCTTTACAATTGGATCTGAGGTAAGCTCATCGAGGAAAACGTGTTCAGCGATAACGCCGCCGCCTAGCTGGTCGATAAGACTCTGAATCTCAATAAAAAGGTCATAATTCTTCTTATATTCTTCAGATTTTTGGATAGATTGGATACCGTAGTTTTCAATCTGACGAACCCGCTCACGAGTAATACCGTAAGCTTGGCCAATTGATTCTAGGGTTGAAGTTTCACCTGTTGGGCCGAGTCCGTAGCGCTTTGTGAGAACATCACGTGCGCGCTCAGGCAAGACGCCGAGAAGTGATTTAGTGATTTGTTTTGGTTTGAATGAAATCATAAAACTATAAATATTGCCCGATAGCTACCTCAATGCGATGACCATTTATAACATAAGTCCTGCATTAGGTCAACAACCCTCCATCCCCAGCTCTTTAATCACTCTTTACCTCCTTTACTATGAGGTTAAGGATTTTACCGGCAACGTAGATTACTTTTGTAATTTCGCTCCCTAGAAGCTTCCTTTGCAACTCATCATTTCCTGTTATTTCCTCTAATACCTCTGCTTCTGTAGCGGTTGGGGTAACAGTTATGGTGCCGCGCATTTTACCATTAATCTGCACACCAATAGTGACTAAGTCATCTACCGCGAGGCTCTCGTCTGCAACCGGGTAATCTTCACTGTGAATTGAGCTCGTCTTCCCTACTTCTACCCAGAGTTCTGAGGTGAGATGTGGTGCGAATGGAGCGAGAAGTTTTAGGAATTGTTCATAATCCTCAAGGGCAATTCCCTCTTTCTCCACCTGATTTACAAACATCATCATGGCACTAATGGCAGTATTAAATTTAAAGTTTGCCACATCTTCTGACACTTTTTTAATAGTTTTGTGAAGCTGCCTTTGGCTAGTTAGTGACTGTGGCACAATGTGCTCACGCATACCATTTACTCGCTCCAAAAAGCGCCGTACTCCAGCAATGCCCCCTAGGTCAAATGGATAGTTAGCACCCTCATATGGTCCCATAAATGCAAGATACATTTTTACGGTGTCAGCACCCACACGCTTTACTTGTTCGTCCGGATCAATAACATTTCCCTTACTCTTACTCATTTTGTTGCCGTCAGGACCAAGAATAAGTCCACGGTTGAGTCGACGCTTGTATGGTTCGTTTTCCGTAACCAGTCCAAGGTCAAAGAGCGCCTTTTGCCAAAAGCGCGAATACAGTAAGTGCATGGTGGTATGCTCTGCTCCACCAAAATACATGTCTACTTGCATCCAGTCTTTTTGGGCTGAGAGAGACGAGAGTTCATCTGTATTTTTGTTATCGATATACCGCAAGAAGTACCATGAAGAATCCACAAAGGTGTCCATGGTCTCTACTTCTGGAGTCCAGCCAGCTCCAAAGATGCTCTCGGTGCGCTTCTTTAGCTCCTCACTTTTTGCTAGTGGTGCTACGCCGGTTGGTTTGAAATCTACGTCTTCAGGCAAGGTCCATGGCAAGTGTTCTTTGGGAATAGGATGAGCCACACCTTGCGGGTCATACACAATAGGAATTGGTACACCCCAGTATCGTTGTCGGCCAATAGACCAGTCGCGGAGACGATACGTGCTAGTAAGCTTGCCTTTTACTTTCCCAACAATCTTTTCTTTTGCTTCCTCTGAGTCCATCCCCTCAAACTCTCCCGAGTTGATGAGTATTCCTGAACCAGTGTGGTGCATGCCGCCGAGGAACGTCATCCATGCCCCTTTGTGTGCTTCCCAAGTAATCAGATCAGCAACATCGTCTGAATCAGTCCATTCAATAGTATGCTTTCCCTCCTCTACTTCAGATGGAACCTGATTGAGGGTAGTTAATTTGATATGGTAAAAACGCGACATGCCGCGAATGTTTTTATTTTTGGTATGCCTGAAGGAGTAGTATGAACCTGTGACTACACTTGAACCAACAATTTCAAAATCTGTGTACCCAGTTTCTTCTAAGAGCTCTCGTTTGATAGCTGCTTCATCAGCTTCACCATCAGTACCACCACCAACAAAGTGAACGTGGGTATAGTCCCCAGCCATTTCTCTTTGTAACAAGAAGGTACCGTTGTTTGGATGCTCAATAATCAAATCGACACAATCATAGGGGATTGTTTCCACTTCAGGTCGTACCTTATTTTCACCAGTTGGTTCGTAATACTTTGCAATTACTTGGCGAATTGGTAGCTCAAACTTAGTAGCAAAGGCAAAGTCTCGTTCATCGTGCGCGGGTACAGCCATAATTGCACCAGTGCCGTAGGTAGCAAGCACATAGTCGGAGATATATACCGGAATCTCTTCTCCCGAGGCTGGGTTTTTAGCGGTGATGCCTTCAAGTTTAACTCCAGTCTTTTCTTTTGTGTTATCAAGTCGATCTTGCTCATCTTTTTGTTTAGCTGCGGCTACATAAGCAGCAACCTCATCATAATTGCTTATTTTAGCCTCATTCTGCGCGACTAGTGTGTGCTCAGGAGCGAGTACCAAGTACGTAGCACCAAAAAGTGTATCCGGACGAGTGGTAAAGACCGTGACTGTGTCATCAGTTGAAAGTCTAAAATCTACTTCTGCTCCTTTAGAGCGACCAATCCATTGGCGCTGCGCTTCTTTGATGTGCTCTGGCCAATTAAGTGCCTCAAGGTCGTCAGTAAGTTTATCAGCGTACTTCGTGATACGAAGCATCCACTGTGGCATCTCTCGCTTTTCTATTACATCACCACTTCGTTCGCAAGTGTCATCACTGAGTACTTGTTCATTTGCAATTACGGTATTACAGCCTGGACACCAATTCACAATTCCTTTTCCACGGTAAGCAATATCATTTTCAAAAAACTTTGTGAACATCCACTGTGTCCACTTGTAGTATTCAGGGTCGGTAGAGCTCGTGGTTTTGTCCCACGAAAAGGCATTACCCATGCTGGCGAGTTGGGTCTTCATGAAGGCAATATTGTCGTTCGTCCAGTCTTTTGGGTTGAGATTACGCTTGATAGCAGCATTTTCGGCTGGTAGACCAAAAGCATCGAAGCCCATTGGGTACAAGACTTGTTTACCAAGCATGCGCTTATAGCGCACATATATGTCAGGCACGGCAAAAGCGTACCAGTGTCCGATATGGAGATTCCCAGATGGGTAGGGCCACTCTACGAGCACATACTCTTTTTCTTTACTCGTATCGCGTTCACCTACATGGTAGGTACCCTCCTCTTCCCAGATTGCCTGCCACTTCTTTTCTATCTCAGCCGAATCGAACTTTTTATGCATAACTAACAAATCGCCTAACCGTTAACGAACTATCAGTATGCCACGGGTTTAGGGAGATGTCTAAAACAAAAGTCGTACCCAGAGGAGTACGACTTTTGTTTTAAGTATATTACTTTGTTATTAGCGCACTACTCGTTCAAAACAGTATCTTCCCTCTTTGTATTGCCAGTTGTCGGCATTTTTGATTGGCATTGCTTCATCGAAGGTTGGACGGAACATCATCTCTGAATCTTCAGCTGAGTCACGTGAGAAGGTAGCGCAGAGGTCAAACCCTTCCGCAGTCACTTCATATGAGTAGGCAGGACGGTCCTCTGGAGCCTGTGGTACATCAAATTCACCGTATACGTCTTCGAGTGTGGCTGGGATAGTGGTACTACTAATTCGCAAGGCCTCCTCTACTCGCCATTGGATTGATTGGAGGTCTTGAATTTGGGTTTCATCCAGCTTCATTTCGCGCACTTCAGATGGTGTTTCGGTATAGAAGAAACCAGTGAGCAATGAGGCTAGTACCAATGCTGACATACCAGCGCCAAACATCTTTGAGGCACTTTCTCGAGTGAGCCAATAACCACGTGCATCTTGCAGGTAGTAGTAAAAGGCCGCACCAACTACTGCGAGGAGTACGAGGGCCTTAAGGATAAACCGCGTTGTAAGATCACCTTCAAGAAACGCGAGAATAATTGCTACGAGGTCGCCTAGAATAACTCCACCTCCAACTAGAAGTGAGAGGTACATAAGCCACTTTGTAAGTCCAAGGTACGTAGCGTTTGTTTCTTTGCGGCGCATTACATTTACGCGACGGGTAAGGATGATATAGGTTGGAAAGAATACGAGAAGCATCGCAATACCGAGACGAACACTACTGCTGTTGCTTTCGATAGCCCAGTAGCCCTCTGTCGCATCTGGGACGCTGAGGTTAATAACACTAAAGAGTAAGACGAGTAAAAACGAAACTGAGAGGTATAAAGTAATAATTGATCCCAATTGAAGCACGAAGTGCTTGGCTGTGTTGTTTTCCATATCTATAGTATACGCTTTTTGTAGGTAAAAGGTAACAAACTAGAATTCTTTCTTGACTGTAGCGAGATGTAGATGGAAATGGTCTGGAATAGATTTTATGCTTAGCAAAGGCTCAATAATATACTCATAGGTATCATTGAGTTCGTGTTGTTTTAAATTAAAAAGCTCTATTTGCTCCTCTTTTGAAAGCTCAGCCTCTGTTTTGTGTATTTTTGTCACCAGCATATCGTGCTTGTCTACAATCCGGTCATAGGGAAAATCGTTTGCAATGAGTCGCCAATGAGTAAACTCCCTGAGGGAAATTTTCTGACAAAGAACACAGCCATCGGAGCTTGTGTTAGTGTTACGCCACTTTGTGTAGTCAGTATTTGTTTTTGCGGTTCTTAAACTATGACCCATATTTGTAGTATACTACGTGCCTATGAAATCAGAAGACTTGAAAAAAGCCCCAAAGTTGTTTTGTGAAAGCATTAATGTAGCGTTTACCCCAGAGTATTTTGTAATGGGTCTGAGCTCAGGCACACAAGGTACTATCTATACCTTGACTCCACAGCACCTTAAGCGTTTGCAGCAATATCTGTCTCATCAGGTAAGTGAATACGAAAAGGAACATGGTGAAATCAAAGCCAACTGGAATCCAAACATAGTAAGTCCGGTACAGCGCGCCAATCCTCCAACAGAATTGAGTTAAGAAAAATCCCGCACAAACGTGCGGGATTTACTTTAGTGACTACTTTGCGCCGGCTGCTTGGCGCGCTCAATGGTAAGCGCGGTCACAAGATCGATGTGGTACTTGCCAAACGCAATGAAGAGCTGCTCAATGGTCGGGATACGTTGTGTGTTCTTAAGAGTAGATATGTACTCACGCACCACAATCAAATTGCGCTCTAAGTGATTCTCGTGAGATAGTTCTCTGCCACTGAGTTTCATCAAAGGGTGTTTTTTGTTGAGCTGGTAAAGAGCTTCGCTGATATTCTCACATTCCCTGAGTAACTCAAGGACTGCTTCTGCTGAAGTTGACATGTTGTCTCCTTGAGTTAGGGTAATTCCTTTATAAGTATATACCATCAATGGCAACAAAAGCACCAACCCGAAATGAGTTGGTGCTTTAGATTTTTTCAAAAGGAAAATACAGTCCTTGCCTTGCCTTCTCACATTCGATTGCCCCATATAATGCGAAGTAGAATGTGTAAAGAGCAATGATATGTTCATCCTCTGAAGGTTGTCTGATATCTATTCCGTCAGGAGCAAATCGCTCGTAGAACTCATCGGTGAGACTTTCTTTCTCCTCTTTCGAGGTTATATTGTCAAAGTCATAGCGCAAAAGCCCATGCTTTTTGTTGTAGTACCTCAGAATTTCGCCCAAAGCGCTACAAACGACGTACAGGGCATCAAGATGCGACAGGGTTTTCATCACCTACTCCTAAAGAACAAGTTATAAAAACAATACTTGAAGTATTAGAAGTGTCAAATATCAAACCGCCGCACTGAATCAGTGCGGCGGTCTTTATTTTGAAGAGTTCTCCAAGAAGAACTGTTTGACTGCAGGGGTTGTCTCCCACAGTACGCGACGTACATTTTTACCTCGCACGAGAACGTCTGTTTCGATACGAATGAGAAGGCTCGGTCTCCGCATCAGTCGATCAAGAATCGAGTACAGCTCAGCATCGGAGTGGGGCTCTTGAAGAGCGTCGCCAATTTCTGGGACCGCGACCGGTGTTGACGACTCCGCCAAATACCGTAGCACTGGGACACTACCTTCTCGGACTACTTCACCGCAAATGAGTACATCCCCTTTTCTAGGAATTGCCATGACTTTCTCCTTTTACATTGATGATGAGGTGAGGGAACAAAACTGGTTTGGATAATACTAGAAAAGCGGGGCTCGTCAATAAATATATTAAAGCCCGCACCTAGGTGCGGGCTCCCTCAGTCTGTGACTGGCGGGTATTCGTCGAGAGCATCCACAAGTTCCTCGTGGAAACGCTCATGGGCTATGAACAATTCCGTAAGGCTTGGTCTTACTGGATCGCGCACAGCCGGAAAGAATCGCAGCAGAAAACGTTTGAGAATCTCCTCCTCTGGTTCAGTAGGGACTCTCTCTATTGCAATGAAGCTGAAGACCTCATGGTGTCTGTTTTTGTCGTGAAGTCTATGTGCAATTTTGCGACACTCTTGCATCAGCTGCATCAGATCATTGTACTGCGTGCTCACTATTTACCTCTTTAAGGACAGTTGTGCAAATGATTTGGAAATCTTAGCTCTTTCTTTGGCAATGGACAGTTCAATCCTGGCGAGGTACATCGCAAAGGCAGATATGAGTTCTTTGGTTGTTGGGGTATCAAAGTTTTTTGCTTTGGGCTCAAATATCTGCAGAAAAGTGACCCAGATAATTTTCTTTGAGTCCGACCTTGGCTTGATGTCTGTTGGCTCACAGTTCAGTAGCGCGTGAGCTTGGTTAAGCTTTTTTAGCACAGCTATCCGTTTCCGGCACTGTTTCTTGAGTGTAGCGACATCACTAGATGTGTTTTGCATATAACCTCCTAAGTGTGAATGTACTTACCTGTGTTGAGCGTACCACCAGAACCAAAGCTGTCAATAAACCCCGACACCTTTAAGTGTCGGGGTTTATCTCTCTAAATCATAAATTCAATCACATCTCCATCCTTCACTACATAGTCCTTACCTTCAGTGCGCAGCTTCCCTTCTTCTTTGGCTGCTTTAAGTGAACCGCACTCCACCAGATCATCAAAGGTCACTACTTGGGCACGGATATATTTCTTTTCAAAATCAGTATGAATAGCCGCAGCCGCTTTTGGTCCAACTGAACCAATTGGTACTGTCCAAGCGCGTGTTTCCTTCTCACCAGTGGTGAAGTAGCTCATAAGACCAAGACGGTTGTAGCAAGCACGGATGAGACTCTCCACACCACTTCCTTGTGCACCATATTCGCGGCGGAAGTCGTTCTTCTCATCGTCAGAAAGATCGCGCAGTTCATGTTCCATTCCAGCATCTACTACCACATATTCAGCGTTAGTGTTTTCAAAAAATTCTACCAAGCGAAGCCAACGGTCGTCATTTTGCTCATCAAGGTTGTACGCATCTGTCTTCTTATTACAAACATACAAGAATGGCTTGAGTGTCAGGAGATGTAGTCCTTTAACAATCTTCACCTCATCATCAGTCATTGGCAGTGCATTGGCCAGAAGACCAGACTTCAGGTGTGGGGAGAGTCGCTCAAGAATAGTTTTTTCAGCCACAGCATCTTTGTCTCCGCGCTTAGCGTCTTTCTCTACGTTGTTAAGGCGTTTGATTACGGTCTCACTATCTGCGAGCACGAGCTCAAGGTTAATAACCTCAATATCCGAGAGTGGGTCAATCTCCGCTGATACATGGTGAATATCGCCATCTTCAAAAATGCGTACCACCTGCGCAATCATGTCTGTTTCGCGAATGTTGGCCAAGAACTTGTTCCCCAGCCCTTCACCAGAAGCCGCGCCTGCTACTAGACCAGCAATATCCACAAACTCAACGACTGCGGGAATAATCTTTTCAGAACCAGAAATAGCTGACAGTGACGCGAGTCGTCCATCTGGTACCGGTACTACCCCGACTGACGGATCGATGGTAGCAAAAGGATAATTGGCAATTAAGACCTCATTTTTAGTGAGGGCGGTAAAGAGGGTCGACTTCCCTACGTTTGGCAATCCAACAATTCCAACAGATAATGACATATAGGCGCTACAGTAGCAGATTGGCGCAATTATATAAAGCACTCATGCTGGTGTATCTACAAATTAAAGATGTGTGGTAAAATATTTAAAGCACAAAGGTAATTTATTTATTTACCCAAACAAGTCACACTATGACAAAAACTCAGTCACTTATGTATGTTGGTGCCGTAGTTGTAATGATTATTTTAGGGTATCTCTATACCAGTTTGGTTAAAGCTCCTGAGACAGAAGAAATTGTCACCGAAGCCGTCAAGGAAGTTGAGGTAGTAGAGCCAGCTGAAGTAGTTCACCCTATCCCTGGCAAGAATGACTTAGCTTCTACCTCGTGGCGGTGGCTTCGTACTGAAAGTGCTACAGGCACAGTCATTTCACAACCGCGAAGCAACAAGCCTTTTATCTTGCGCTTTGCTGACCATGACTCGATGGGTAGTCAGACTGACTGCAACACAATGACTGGTTCATTCACGCATGACGATATAGCGCTTACTTTTGGACAACTCGCTTCAACCAAGATGTTTTGTGAAGATTCACAAGAAATGGAATACGGTGCTCAACTGCAAGCCGTTCACGAACATGCCATTCTTAACAATATGCTCTTATTATCTTTGAATGACGGTGGGGGGATAATGTTTTTTGTAAAAATGGCCGAGTAAGCATTAAAACCGCTGTCCTTGAAAAGGACAGCGGTTTGTTTCAGGCACTGATGCCTGTGCGATTGGTTTCTTCTCTTGGAAGCAGATAGGTCACTTCCTCGAAGGGTTTGTCGTTGGTCGTGAAAAACAAAATTTGTGGTTGACTCTCGGCAATCCACTCACTGAGCGCAGAAACGCAGTTTTTGCCAAATGCGCTTTGGATGCGCACGAGCATAAAGTGCACCGCGTCCTCATTGACGAGGTCAGAGTGGAGCTCGGTGTTCAAGTTGTTGCGCTTGATCTGCGTGCCAAAGTAACGACAGCAAAAACCCTCGTATTGCCCGTATTCGACCATGATGTCAAACATGAGTGCCACGGGTCCGCGCAACATCACCATGGGCGTCTTTGCTTCGCTTGGCTGCAGATGACACGCCAGCCATTGCAGCAGACCGTCAAGTGCTTCATGGGCTTCTTTTTCGGTGGTGAAGCGCTTCTTTACGTGTGCCAGCAATGATGAATGGTTGAAATCATTCTTGATTTCCCAATACTTCAAGAGGGCGGCGGTGTTATCGTTGACGAACGGCATAAATTTCTCCGGTTGAGTTGAAAGGAACAAGATTCTGGCGCCCAGAACACAAAGACACTACAACAAACCTATTGATTGCGCAATTTTAGAAATAAAAAAACGCCGATTGTCAGTCGGCGTTTTTTGGATTGGCTGCATTCAGCCAAATTTTCGGATTGCTACCGTGCGTCTGTCGGCATGGATGGTCGACAAGCAGCAGGCGCGCAGCTCTCCCTTGTCGCGCTTGGAAATCCACTGCAACAAAGCGGGAGCGAGCTCGCTTCCGAAGGCTTCTTCAAGCTTCAGAAGTGTGTAGTCGACAATTCCGTCGTAATCAGCGCGAGCTGATTCAGCGCCGGAGAGCATCTGTTGCTTGAAATACACCATTCCATGGTCTGGGTGTGAAAGCGCGAGCTTGTCCAGGGCATTGGCGTCGTATTGACGCAATGCGTTGTAGAGCTCGTTCACTTCGCCATTCATCATGGCAAACGGACGCCCTTCGTCCATTGCTTGCACCTGACACGCCAGCCATTGCAGCGCAGCGATGAGAGGCTCGTACGCAGCCTCACGCTTTGCGACGTAACCCTCCTTGAAGGCATACGCAATCACGGGCTTCAAGTCGAAATGACTCCTGATTTCCCAGAACAACTCGAGCGCTACAGGCGTTACTTTCTTTGAGACGGGTGGCATGGAAGACTCCTTGTTTGTTGGTTGAGAGAACAGTCTGGACGTTCCAGAACCTAGAAACTATACAACAAAACTATTATTTAACAATAGATGACTTAGAGCTGTGCCTATACACATGCTAGACCAAAATCCCCTATTCCCAGCTTCGTTGGTGCTATTATTAAGGGTATGGAACGCTTACGGTCACTATTGGTTCAAAATCAAAGTCACCTCGGCAAGCTCCGCGCCCGAGCTATTTACTGCGCTCATGCAATTCAAGATGTAGGCTACGACTCTCACAAACAGTATGGTCCTTTTGCCGGTTATTGGGACGAATGGGTTGTTCAAGCTGAAGAAATGAAAGCCGACTTGTGTGACAGTATTACTTCTACACATGTATTTTTAGTTGAGTTGCTGGAGTTTATCTTGACTATCGAAGATAAAAAAAGACTTACCAAAAGTGACAAAGCTTATGTCGACGAAGTGGTGAGCTTGGCAAGTGGTAAACTCGCAGAGCAAAAAGAGCTTCTTTACAGTATTGATGAGCAGCTACTATTGCATAAGGAACTCATGAAAAAAATTACTCTGGTGGAGACTATTGATAGTCTCGGAGATGAATAAGAAACAGCAGTCGCAAGACTGCTGTTTTCTACTCATTTCTTAACGCTTCACCCATGGCAGTTATTTGATATTTCATGCTTCCAGGTTTGTGTGACAACGCTCGAAGACAATTGTTGTTATAGAGGTTTCCTACTGACCGTACGACGCTTCCAGGAGACATCCCAAAAAGTCTTGTGAAAAATGCAATCATAGACGGCGGGTAAATAAGACGGAACCGAGCTTTTACTTCGTGAATAGTGTAAAGCTTTCCCGTTTCAAATACCAACAAGACGGCAAGGTCAAATGATGTCAACCTACTCTGCTGTGTGTTTGCCATGAATGTGCCCTCCTAAGTGAACTATGAACTATATAAATAGTGCAGTTTTTTTAAACAAAAGACAAGCTTTTTTGTTTTGGTAAGCACGTTTATTCATGTACAATAAGGCAACTCTGTTATGAAACCAGCCCCGCGCCGACTGATGAAATACGTTTTCCTCATCATAGGACTTTCTGCTGTCGGTACTCTTATGTCAGCGGTCGCTTTTTTTGCTTGGACAAAACAACTACTACAAAACCCCGTCATAGTTGAAAGCAGCGCTGGTATCGAAACCTTAGAGCTAGAAAGCTTCCCCGTGGGCGTAAATAGTACCAATAAAGAAATTACCGAAGATCCACTGGTTGATTGGTATATGGAAACCCACCTCTCTATAGATACCAACACCACAAGACGTAATCGGATTCTTGATAAAGTGTTAGCTCAAGTAGCAACTTGGGACTGGTACCAAAACCTTGCTTCTTCAGTCAGTCGTATCTTGGTCATCTACCCTGGGGAACGACATGAGGAAATTGTTACAAATATTGGCGAAATTCTAAACTGGTCTAAAGAAGAGCGTGATTTATTTTATACCTACATAGCAGAAGCTGAGCCTTATTTAGAAGAAGGGAAATTTTTTCCAGGGCGTTATGTGGTACCAAGCGACGCTACCCCCGAGCTTGTAGCTGATGTTCTATACAATCAGTTTGCCAAAGAAATTCTCTCTCGCTACAACGATGAAGTAGAAGAATTTGTACCACTAGCTGACGCGCTTTCTATCGCCTCCCTTTTGGAACGAGAGGCGTACGACTTTACCGACATGCGCTATATTTCAGGTATTATCTGGAACCGCTTGTTTGTAGGTATGCCACTACAGCTAGATGCAACGCTTCAGTATGCACGAGGCAGCAAGACATATGAGCCAGATTGGTGGCCTAGGGTAGTTCCAGACGATAAGTTTATCGACTCACCTTTTAATACGTATCAAAATCCTGGCCTCCCACCTGCGCCAATCTCAAACCCATCTACTGAAGCGGTGGTCGCTGCTCTTAATCCTCGCATTACAGATTGTATGTTCTACTTTCATGATCAAAAAGGTAAGTTCTACTGCACTACTACCTACGAAGAGCATGTGGCAAAACTCAAAGAAATATACGGACAAGGAAGCTAGTTCTTACCAATTAAGGTAGGTGATGTTGTACTGAAGAATAGTAGCGAACACAACCCAAAGTAAGTACGGAATGTTTGCATATGCCACTATAGCGGCGTAAGGATAAATAAACCACATGGCAAAGATAAGTGAGGTAAGGACAAGTGTAATATCAATTGCCGCTAGCAAGTTATTTTGTAGTCCAAACTGAATTGGAGTAAAGGCCACATTAAAAATAAGATTCAGAATAAAAGGCACAGCTATAATTTTTGGTATTTCACCCTGCCAAACTTTATAAAACACGTAGGTAAAACTAAGTGCAATAATTACGTAAAGCACCGACCAGACTGGCCCAAATAAATATGCGGGCGGAGCAAAAGACGGTTTAATCAAAGTAGCGTACCAATTTGTTTGTTCCATACCTCTGAGTATAGCGCAATAAAAAAGACCCTGCTTATGTTATAAGCAGGGTCTTCATCAGGTTGGAGTCTCATTTGCACTCCTTCACGAGGTTGAAGTCCTCTTTCTTTTTGCCGTTGACCAGTTTGGTCGACTGAGCAACTTCAACCGTGACGTACTTTGAGTTGCAGGTGGTGCTGAGAACAACACCAGACATGAACTGGAAGTCGGTTTTTGCGTAGAAGCCAGTGGTCGTGCAACCGTAGAGAAGTACCAGCGGAAGCAAGAGGAGAAGTTTTTTCATCTCTACCCCTTACTTCGTAGCCGGCTTCACCACTGGAGCAGCCGTCGGAGCTTCGTTGCACTCGGTGCGATTGCGACCTGAGTACTCTTCGCGTGCGCTCACGACATCACCGCGGTAACGAGCGCGGCTGTTGCTCTCGATCTCAATGCGCGACTGAACCTTGATATCACTTTTTTTGGCACCCCAAGGGCACATGTCGTGTGCCATTGCTTGTTTGACATCACGCGCAGCGCGAGCGCCAAAGCTATTGTCGACCCCGATAGTGGTCGTGCAACCTTGCAAAAGCACTGCCAGCGAGACGACAGCAAAAGAGAAAAACGATTTCATGGTGAAACTCCTGTAAAAGAACAGAAAAACACTTCGGGATGAAGTGCTTACTGTCTATATAATAGCATATTTTGACCCAAAAGTCAATGGCTAGAGAGCTTTTTTTCCAAGGATTTCAACCTCTTTTAGCCATTTTTCACGTATTGGCTGATCCACCTTTTCACATGGTCCAAACGAGCTGACATTGGTGCGAATACCAGCAAATTCAAGAATGCCGTACTGGATTTCGTTGGTGTAGTCACCAAACTGCCACCAAGTCATAAACGGTGAGTGGGTTCCAGAAAGAATGATCACGCGTCCGGTCTTCCCTTTTAAGTGTTTTTCAATCTTCTTGGTCTGTTTGTTGAAGTTGAAAGCAAAGCCAGGCAGCCAAAAACGGTCGAAGAGTCCTTTTAGGATGGCTGGCATAGTACACCACCAGTTCGGATAGACAATGACAATATGGTCAGCGTTTCGGAACTTATCTTGAAGCGCAATGAGGTCTGGCTCAAGGTGTTGGATTTCTTTGTAGCCCTTGTGAAGAATTGGGTCAAAGTTGAGCTCGCCGATGTTTACGCGCTCGACAGTATGTCCAGCGTCTTGTGCACCTGCTTGATAATGGTCAGCGACATTACCACAAAAAGAATCTTTATCTGGATGACCACAAAGAACAAGGACGTTTTTAGGATTTTGCATATAAGGAAAGTATAACAAGACACACCGCAAGCTTTGCTTGCGGTGTGTTGATTACTTTTTGCTTAGCGACGTATTGAACCGTTAGGATTAAACTTTCCTTGCGCTCCCATTTGCATTTTTACCAACTGTTCTTTCATCTCAGGACTCATTGCTCCCATAATTTCTTTTTGGAACTTTGGTAATACCTTCATAGCTGCGGCCATTTGGTTGTTTCCGTTCCGCTTAAGCTCAGCTTGCATTTCTTTGGCGATTTTTTCAAACAAGGCTGGATCTTTCTCTAGCATTTCGAGAATCATTTTTTGTTGCTCGGGCGGAGCATCCTTCATTTGTGACTGCAACACTTTTTTTAGTGCGAATTGTTTTAATTTTCCAAACATAACGTCACGATTGTAGCATATTTTCCAAAATTTGGTCTATGAAATAAAGCTGTTTTTAAAACGTACTATATTTTAAGTGTACTTTTGGCTCTATAGACAAAACACTAAAAAAGTGTTATTATTCGCTCAACAATTTAATTTATATCAATATGTTTAACCTTACGTACGCAGTGCAGCTATTTAAAGATGTTATTCAGTTCAAGATTAGACGTACTGCAGTGCGTGTTGTGTACGCAGCTTTCCTTACAATCGTTGTCTTTATTGGCTTTAGAGGAGACGAGGTGGTTGAAGTAGAAGAAGTTGTCACTACAGCTTTACCGCGTACGATTTCAATGTACACAATTTCTGCAGACAATGGCACAGCGGTACGCACCGCAGACGGCAGTGCTTTTATCGTAAGAGCCCAGTCTGGTGGACGTGTCGACAGTGTTGCCAAGGTCGGTGACACAGTTGCTGCTGGAGCTACGGTAGCGCAACTAGAAAACAGTGCGCAAAGAGCTGCGTATATTCAAGCTGAGGGCTCATATGATGCGGCTGTGGCAGCAGCTGGTGGTAACACAACCTCGCAAGAGACTGCTAAGCAAGATGCGGTGCGTACTTGGAATAATGAAACTGTAAGTAGTGAACAAGTTGTCTATACATCAATTGATACGTACTTCTCCCCTGCTATCAGTGGTTCAGTCACTGGTTTCCGCGAACTAGACTCTTTTGGGGCCGCTGTAACTTTGAGTGAGCGTCGAGCAGCTATTGAAGAGATACTGGGAGCATGGGACCGTAAAACTGCACAAGTAAATGAAGGAAACGCCGCAGAGATGCTCAGTTCACTTCAGAACGATCTTTCAGTCATAGGAACATTTATTGATGATTTAGCGTCTTTGGTACCACGTCAGCGTATCAATGAAAAATATACTGAAGAACAGCGCAATGCAGACACTGACCGCTTGGCCGCTGCACGCGCTCAAATCAGTGAATCGCAACGTAAAGTAGACAACGCTCTGACAGCAATCATGAATAGCTCGGGTTCAAATGCCGCCCTATCAAATGCTCAAGTCAAACAAGCTCTAGGTGTCCTTGAGAGTGCCCGTGCCGCTCTTAGCAAGACCGTTATCAAAACCCCGGTCGCAGGTTTGGTCACAGCTGCCAGTATTTCTGTAGGAGACATTATAAATGTAGGTAATGATGTCGTTTTTGTTGCCAGCAGTGATAGTACTGTAGCAGCAGGAAGCTCAATTGTGGTACCACTTACTGCCGTTAAGTTCACTCCTACCAAGGCCTTTGTCTTCACCGTAGTCGAAGGTAAGTTGGTGGCTCATGAAGTAGTAACAGGTCTCGTAACCAGCAATAGTATTACTATTGCTGGAGCTGAAAATATAACTGAAATCGTCAGTGATGTTCGAGGATTAAAAGAGGGGGATGCTGTTTTGACTAAATAAGTATGTACTCCCTCTGGAATTTCTTGCTGACACGATCAGCTTTCACAAAACTACTCATTGTTGCCCTCGTTATTTCGGGTGTCTATGCACTCATAGCGATGCCGAAGGAATCAACACCGGAAATTAAAGTACCTATTGGTATCGTGACCACAGTTCTTCCTGGCGCAACTGCAGCAGATGTTGAACGACTCATTACTGACGAGCTTGAACCAGCCGTACGCAACGTTTCAAATATAGATAAAGTGACCTCCCAGTCACGGGCTGGCGTATCGGTTATTACCGCTGAATTTACAGCCTCTGCCGACATCGAAACATCAATTCAAGATCTACGTAATGCCGTTGAAGGAGCAAAGCGTGACCTTCCAACTGATGCTGAGAGTCCTACGGTCACCAAAATAGACTTCTCAAATCAACCAGTCTTAATGGTCGCGATTGGTAGCGATCTCCACCCAGCCGCTCTCACCAAACTCGGTGAAGATTTGAAGGATGATCTACTTAGCGTCTCTGGCATTTCAAAAGTTGAAGTCACTGGAACACGTGATCGAGAAATTGCCTTGATTACAAACAAAGATGCGCTGTTGCAGTATGGTATATCACCACTACAGATTGTTAGCGCTATTAGTGCTGCTAACGCGAGTGTACCAGTTGGCTCACTTACAATTGATAATGTCTCGTACCCTATTCAGTTTAAGGGAGACATTACTTCTATAGAAGATATAAGAAATGCGCCTATACAAACAGCAGGAGGTACCATCAAGGTAACAGACGTGGCTAATGTGGTTGATGGCTTTGATGAAGAGACCTCTATCTCGCGACTGTATGTTGACGGTAAAGAAACGCAATTCGCTTTGACGCTTAACATTTATAAGAGCTCTGGTGGTAATATCCTGTCAGCTGCTGATAATGCCAAAAACCGTCTTAAGGAGCTTGAAAGTACCCTCCTCTCAGGTTCTGAATACGTAGTTACCTTTGATAGTTCTGACGATGTGCGAAAGAGTATCAATGAACTCACAAGGGCTGGTATTGAAACCATACTACTTGTTGGCATTCTTCTTCTCGTCACGATTGGGTTGCGTGAATCCATTGTGGCAGTACTCTCGATCCCGCTATCATTTGTGATTGCCTTTATTGGTATGTGGATGACTGGCAATACCATAAACTTCATCTCTCTTTTTGCCCTCATTATTGCGATTGGTGTACTGGTGGACTCGGGCATTGTGGTAGTTGAAGGTATTCACACCAACCGCGAAAAGGGCATGGATAAAGTCGCAGCTGCACAAAAAGCTATTCGCGACTTCAGCTGGCCACTTATCGCTGGCACCATGACCACTGTTGCCGTCTTTCTTCCGCTCTTCTTCCTCTCGGGCATCCTTGGCCAGTATGTTAAGGGTATTCCATTCACGATTGTAATGGTTCTCCTTGCCTCTATTGTCGTCGCTCTTGGTTTTGTGCCACTTATTGCACTCTACCTTCTTAAGCATCAGGAAAGCGCATTTTCGGTGTACCGTGAAAAACTCTGGCATTCACTTGAGGAGTGGTACGCAGGAATGCTTAAGCAAGTATTTCATGTAAAGAAATTGAGAGTTGCTTTCTATCTGTTTCTAACAGTTGCCCTCGGAGGTGGATTTGCACTTGTCGGTACCGGTACACTCCCAGCCATTCTATTTGCTAATGACGACGTGAATTTCTTCACTGTTGACGTCGAACTGCCACAAGCTAGTACCCTCTCTGCTACTGACGAAGTTGCTCACGAAGTTGAAGAGTTTATCCAAAAGGAAACGCCGTTTCTTACTTCAATCCAAACAACGGTCGGCGGCACCTCTGCCCTCTCACAAAATCCACAAAGTGGTGGTAAGTACGCTTCCTTCACCGTGAACCTGGTAGATACAAAAGAGCGCGAGACAACTAGTGAAGAAATCACTAAAGCACTACGTGCCAAGCTTGCCACCAAGACATGGCCGAATAGCGCTACGGTTCGTATTGCTGATGTTGTTGCTGGGCCACCAAGTGACGCACCGGTTGTCATTAAAGTATGGAGCAATGATAGCGCCAAACTAGCTGAAGCCACTGAGATTGTTGAGAACGCACTGAAGTCGGCCGATAATACCCGCGACGTGACTTCCAGTCTCTCGAACGATGGTACCGAACTTGCTATTCGCATAGACAGAGACCGGGCAAGAGATTATGGTCTCTCCACTGTAGATGTAGCACAAACACTTCGCTCGGCTATTGCTGGAATTGAAGCAACTAAAGTCCGTATTGACGGCGACGACATTGATGTACGAGTACGAGTTGCACTCAATGAAGACTATGTGCAGCCAGAAGATACCATTATCGCTACAGCAGATAGTATTGCTCAAATTCCTATCGCAACTATGCGTGGAAATGTCCCCTTAGGTACATTTCTTACCACTACCGCCAACCGTAACTCATCTGTTATTAACCATGAGGATGGCATGCGAGTGAGTACTGTCAACGCTCAACTTACCCCAGACGGTAACGCAATCGAAATCACAACCGCCTTTGCGGCGAATGAGGCCACACTAAATCTTCCTGAGGGAGTGTCACTCACTTATGGTGGTGACTCAGAACAAATTCAAAAGACGTTCACTGAAATGGGTGTAGCGCTTATTTCTGGCATAGTGCTTATGTTTGCGATAATTGTGCTTGAATTTGACGCTATTGTTCAATCTGGTCGACTTCTCGCGATTGTACCACTCTCACTAGCTGGTGTGCTCTGGATGCTCTTCTTCATGGGGCAGCCACTGTCGTTTACCGCCTTTCTTGGTATCATTGCCTTAGCTGGTGTACTCATTAATCACGGAATCCTACTCATTGACGGTATCAATGTTCGAAAGAAGCGAGCGGAATATGCTGATGCAGAGACTCTTATTCTTGAAGCTGCCACCAGTCGTCTGCGTCCGATTATCCTTACTACCATTGCCACTTCAGCTGGTATGGTTCCTCTCACCCTCGTCAATGCCACCTGGGCACCACTTGCATATACCATCATGGGAGGTCTTCTGTATGGCACAATCCTCACACTGATATACGTTCCACTTCGTTCACTCAGAGCTGAGCAAAATGTTGGTAAACCATCCATCTTTGTTAGGTTGTACCGTCGAGTGTTCTAATATCTTAGAGAAGATGCGCTAGACATATAATAAAACACCCAGAGCATATGGCTCTGGGTGTTTTATTATGCGCTACTTAGACGCTTCCAGATTGTGTGTTTTTTTCTAACTTCTCTTTAAGGTAGGCCATGATGCTGTTTATGAGTGAAATTGCAAAGAAGAGGAAGGTGCCGTAGATAAACAAAAAAAGAAAAAAATTGAAGTGAGTAATACCAAACGGTACAAGCGCTGAGAGTACACCAAGAGAGTACCAGCTCGAGGCTTGAATTGCAGGACCAAAAGTACTTGGCATAAGTCGCACCGTCATTAGAAATGAGTTTAGGAACAAAATTGCAATGAGGAGCGCTTGTGCTGCTACATATCCCGTAAAGAAGGCTTCTCCTTTGATGTTTAGCCCAAGGATTGCCAGCGCAATCGCGCTAGTAAGAATAATTCCCATAGCCACTCGAAGTGTCGTGTATGTGATCCCCATAAAACTCCGCTCGGTGAGGTCGATTTTTCCGTCAGCGATAGCATGAAAAAAGTTCAGTATAGCAAGGGTAGAGGCACCAACACCCAGCGATATACCAGCGGACAAAAGAACACTAAAAACTAAAATAAGAAGTTCCATATACCTAGATGATAGCAAATCCAAGCAAAGCGCCTAGGTGTAGGGTGTGCATTCAAGGGCTGTGGATTCACTTTTTGGAGAAAATAAGCTACTCTTTTTCCATGTATAAACATCTTTTCTTCGACATGGATCAAACCATCGCGCCAGCACGACAGCCAATGCTTGACCACATGCATGAGCTCCTCCTTGGTCTCCCTCACGATATCGTTATCGTATCTGGACAAGAAGTGAGTAAAATTGGCATTCAGAGTAAAAACCTTCCTTCATATACTCTTGGCCAAAACGGTAATCATGCTACTGATGTCGACAATAACGAACTCTGGAACATTCCTCTTGATCAGCACCACAAAGAAGAGATATTGGCGCACATAGAGAAGATTGTCGGTATTCTTGATCATGACTTAAATCATGACTGGAAACCAATCGAGGATCGCGGAGCACAAATTACCTTTAGTCCAATTGGAAATATTGCGCCTAGTGAAATCAAACACGTCTACGACCCAGACAGAAAGAAGCGTGCACATTTACTTGAACAAATCCCCTTCGAATCAGAAGAGCTGGTAGTTAAGTTTGGTGGATCAACAAGCTTTGATTATATTCACAAAAAACGCCACAAAGGCACAAACGTAGAGAAGCTCATCAACCAGCTCGGGTGGGATAAGGAGGCTTGTATTTATTTTGGAGACGGACTCTTCCCTGGAGGAAACGACGAAGATGTTATTGGTGTCATTGAGACGGTACTTGTAGCTGATCACCACGACACATACGAAAAACTTCGAGTTCTCTTTCAACGCTAACAACTAGATACCTAGTTCTAAAGCAGCGCTTGATTCCATTTCTGCATTCATGCGACAGCTTTTGAGTTCTTCAGTTTCAGTCCAGCCGCAGTCACCTGTCGCTTGTATTTCGCAGGTAGCAGTTTGATAGCAAGCATATTCTTCTCTGTATTCGCATGTACTTGCCATATCAGGCTCACTGGTACAAAGTTGACTGCTACAGCCACCGACATAGCAACGCTTAGCTGGTGCTTCTGCTACTGGTAGAGGTTTTGGATTTGGTGTAATTGGTTCTTCCACCGGTTCTGGGAATTCTTCAGTTGAGGTTGCGATTCCTGAGATATCATCTTCAGCTATAAAAGCCGACTCGCTTATTGAAGGCGCATGTACTGTACTAAAAATATCAGTTCTCTGGAGGACACAAACCAAAACAATGATGCCGAGGAGGCAAAAGATAACGAGTGTTCGTTTCTTATGCATATACCAAAACTATATACCTCCTGTATATTTTTTCAACTAACTGAGGTGTTTACTCGATTTTGCGTGAAAGTCGTTCTGCATTGGTAATACAAAAACCCCTAGGGTTTCCTAGGGGTTTTTGTGAATTTTTGTTATTTCTTCGATACCTTCTTTGCTGTTTTCTTCACCACCTTCTTTGCTGCCACTTTCTTAGCAGGAACTTTTGCTGCAACTGGAGCCGCCTTTTCCTTCTTGATGGTTTCTTTCTTTTCAACTTTTACTACTGGAGCAACTGGAGTTGACACCTCTGGCTTGTTGGCAATGATTTCAAGGATTTTGTTCACCTTTATTTCTAGAGCCGCAATTTGTTTAATGATTACTGAGAGGTCGATTGTAGGTGCTACATGTCGACTCGGTGCTGCGTTTCGTTCTGATCTATTGTCATTTGTTAATGTGTTGCGATCAAAACGTGGGCGTTCTTCACGACCATGTTCTTGATATGGTGAAGAATTTTTCTTTGCAAAACAATCACGACAAAGTACTGGCTTTGTGCCATCTGGCCGAAATGGTACCTCACATGACTTGCCACAGGTAGTACAGGTAGCTGGGAATAGTTGCATCTCTTTCTGACCTCGATCCTCGTAACGATTTCCCCCGCCTCGCGCGTCATGTCTTGGCTTCTTATCAAATCGTCCCTTAGTACCATAATCTGCATCACTGCGTGGTCGTCCACCTAAATCGTCCTTTCGGTGTCGAATGCCACCTGGTTTAAAGTTATTCATTTTATGATTATAGCATAAATTTGCCATTTATCAAGGCAGAATAAAACTATTCTGTCTTAGTTAGTAGACTCTAATAAACAAACGAGCCCGTAAGGACTCGTTATTACTCCGAGGAGTGTCTATCTTTGTGCTTCGAGATAACCTGCCCAAACGTAACGGAGCAGGTTTTCAGCGAAAGCAGATGAGCTTTTGTGGTACGAGATAATTATCTCGTAGAAGTCTGATATATAGCCGTAGGTGGGCAGCTGTGCTTGCTCAACCGCTTTGGCAACGAGTACGTACACATCTTTCCCTGCATCCGCTTTCAGACCATGGTCATAGAAGGCCACCGCTTGCTTGAAGAGGTCGAGGTACTCGCTCTGGCTCAGTACTTTGGTGCTCAGATTGCTCATGAAGAACTCCTGTGGTGTTTAGCTGCACAGATAATGCCGCATGAGAAGAGTAGTGTCAAACAATGTTTACTCGAAACGCATCTTTTTCACCACTCCTCCTTCTTCAGTCATGTCGGCAGACACGAATACTTTAGTTGCCTCAGTAAGAGTGTCTGGTGTACATACGGACTCAACTCCTTCTTTAGAAATACAAATACTTTCTGGATTAAAATACAATCGAGCAGTGTATCCAGTTTGACCATCTGTTTCTTCATATACTAAGTGCCAGTATTGTGAATCTAGCGGTGCGGGTACACTTTGCTTGAGTAAAAATCCACTGTGTTCAAAATCGAATTCTGCCTCTGGACCAACTTCACCTTGCGTACAAGCAATATCTTTGATCTGCCAAGCGCCGCTTACTGCCTCAAGGGTCACAATGGCCATGTATGGTGATTTTACTTCCTCACCTCGCGCTAGTACCATAATTTGCGCTTCGGTTTCTTTTGCGTAGATAGCTTTGCCACCCACGCGCTTTGGTGTTGTAAGCTGGCAAACCACTGGCTCAAGATCTCCGTCCTGACGTTCAGTATGCTTTTTATCAATATCAGCACGCACTTCAGTGCTCAAGATAGGTAGGCCTAAGAGCCCTAGTTGATAAGGATCAGTAGTAGTGCTTTGTAGAGCATCTAACCAACTGTTGTAAAAGTCTAGCGTCACGTCAATAGCATCCTCTGTCGGGATGGTTTGTGTAGCCTGCTCGCTAGTACCTATGCCAACATTGTCTTTCAAAAAGAACCAAGCTGTAGCGACAAGGACTAGTAAGAGGATTCCACCAGAAAATATAATTAGGTTTTTTTGCATTATTTTAAATCCTGTACCGTTAGAAATAAGGGTAAAGCACAGGCGAAGGATTAGTATACCATTTATAAGTAGTGAAAGTTTAATGATGATACATTAAGTGACATTACCGCAAGCACAGTTGTCGGTAACCAGAGAAGTTCGTCCTGACAGTCACCAAGCTTGATCAGGGACAGAGAAGATTCGATCACTCTCATGGTTTCTTTAATTCACTTCGTTCTTAAAGTAACTCATTCGCTCGACCCCGACGATTTCGGCCCAAAGGGGCCCCGAAATCGTCCTTCGAATCTTCTCTGGTCTCACAACGGCAAAGTCCGCAACACTTTCGTGTTGCGGACTGCCTTTTGTGGACCAGAGAAGATTCGAACTCCCTGCCTCCTCAGTGCAAATGAGGCGCTCTACCAAGTGAGCTACTGGCCCAAGAAATCAAGGAGTTACCTCCTCAATTCCGCACTATGATACGAATTTATCTAGCGTAAGTCAAGCGAACCTTCCCCGTTTGCCATTACCCATGGAGCACTGGTATTGACTGAGTAGTATGAGCCAATCTTGAGTCCAACTGCTGTCCAAAGAGCTTCTGAGGCTTCTTCGCTAGTGATAGAAAGAGTTTCTCCGTCACTTGAGATTTGAAAGATACGGTCTGCATTTGTGTCGTAGACATAGCCGAGGCAGGTATCGCTTGCGGCAGTTTGTTGCTCGCAGAAGAAAATAAATTGATTGTCTTTTGAAGCTGTGTAGTTTAAAGATCCAACATGGTAGCCTTGTGTAAGCTCTTCTGTATCTACAAGTAGGCCTGATGTTTCAGGATTGAAAGACAAAAGATGATCTCCGTCTGAGGCAGTGTATACAAGCTGTCCGTCTTTGTAGGTGAGCTCACCCTCTGCTCCAACCAATTCTTCAGCTGCTGGCTCAACTACTTCACTCGGTACAGCGGCTGCTACCGAAGCTGGGTTAGTGCTTGGCAAACTAGTAAAAGGATCTGCCTGCAAGTCTGTAGTCCCTGCAGCAAACAAAAAGGCGGTTATAAATCCGATAATATACGATGCTATAACAATAGCTGCTCTTTCATGTCGTGTTCCTTCCATAATGTACTAATTATACCTGATTAAATAATGGTTGTCGCTAGTTCTTAACAGCTGGCTGTGGTCACTAGGTGGTCTACAAGCTGTTTTAGGTCTAAGCCGACTGAGGCAGCAGCTTTTGGGTAAAGGGATTCTTCTGTTAGACCAGGTAGCGTATTTACTTCAAGGAAATACACACCTTTTTCGCCAAGAATAAAATCGCTTCTTGAATATTGTGAGAGATTGAGAACATCGTGCACAAGCGCAGATACCTCGTTTATTGTGGCACGTTCTCCGTATGAGAACCTACCTGGGCAGACCTCTAAGGTACTTCCATCATACTTTGCTTCGGTGGTGAAGTACTGGTGATCTCTAGAAGGAATAATTTCAACTGCCGGGAAGACGTACAACTCATCATCACGAAATTGCTCAAGCACAGCACTGGTGGCCTCTTTACCACGAATAAACTCTTCTACTAGAATGCGGTCATACTTTTCTAAAGATTGTCGCAGCGAGTCTTCTAGTGACTGACCAGCGCGCACGTGATTAATTCCGTACGAAGACCCGCTGGCAATAGGCTTGATAATGTATTCAGGCCCAAACGTGTTTTGGATGTTTGCGGCGATACTTACTAATTCATCTACATCATCAATCGTTATTAGCACATCTTCCGGCAGTAGTACGTCATGTGCCTTAAGGGCTTGTTTGGTCATACTTTTATTAAAGGCTAGAGCTGAGGCAAACGAACGACTGCCGGTAAACGGAATACCGAGACGCTGAATTATTTTTTGCACCTCACCATCTTCGCCATACGTACCGTGGAGTGCGATAAACACCACATCTACAGCTTCTAGGGTCGCCTCTGGCGCACGTACTAGGCCCCGCTCTAGCCACTCACCTTGTTTGGAGATAATGATGTCTTTTGTCCTGTAGCCGTTTTGCGCAAGAGCTTCAAGCACAGCTAAGCCAGTCTTCATAGAGACGTGGTATTCCTCACTCGGGCCACCCCGTAATACTGCTACTTGCAGATGATTCATACCAAAGATTTTACCACACTTTAAAATCTGAGAGAAAATTATTCTGTCATTCGTTTGCGAGCGGTTTTTCGATAAAAGCCAATTGCAAAACGATGTGACTCAGCATTGGCAAGCAAGATATCAAATTTATGTTTGCGGAGAATATCTGCCGAAGCAAGTATTTTTGAAGCTCGGTGACGTTCGTCTTTAACCACTGCCACCACTGTAATAGTTAAGCCTAATGTTGCCAAAACGGCCTCTGCAGCATTTTTTTGGATATTATTACCATCTACCACGATGAGGCTTGGGTTTGGCCATTCAGGGTGAGTGAAGCGGCGTTTTAACACTTCTGTGAGTGCTGCTGGGTCATTGGCCTGTTTAAGGGTTTTAATCTTAAACTTTCGATACTCTGATTTTTGTGGTTCATTATTTTGTACCACTACCATCACGCCAACCATATCCTTACCCGCCATGTGAGCAATGTCGTACGCTTCAACGCGCATGTTCCCTACACCGTCAGGGAGCTGGTAATCACTCTTTACTAAAGCAATGTCTTCAATGTGCTTTAGGGAAAATATTTGTTTCTTTAATTTGTGAGCTTGTTCAAAGGCTTCTGCTTTGGCTGCTTTCATCATCTCACTCTCAAGCTCTTTGATAATGGTCTGCTTTTTGCCCTCAAAAAATAGTTTGAGGTGACGAATGGTTTTTAGATACTCATCTTTGTGTTCTGGATCAGGGTATAAGCCAATTTGACGATTGAAATCCATCTTCCCCCGCGCCATTTTGGTACGTTCAGTGCCCACTGGATTTTTAGTGTCGTAGAATCTGAAGAGCTTTCGCACAATTTTTAATGCGTCACGAAAAAGTATTCCACTTGGAAATGGTCCGAATTCATATTTGATTTCTTCTTTGAGAAATTTTTCAGCAATATCTCGTCCTCGCACTACTAGCACTCGCGGCCACTCTTCATTAGTGATGATGAGGTGATTGTAGCTTTTGTCATCTTTACTTTTGGTATTGTACCGTGGCTTATGGGTGCGAATAAGGTTAGTTTCTAGAATGAGAGCCTCAAGTACACTATCTGTCTCTGTATATTCAACCGTAGCAGCCTCAAGCACCATGTTTTCAATCAGCTGAGAGCGCTTGTCCTTAATATCTGCAGCAAAGTAGCTACCGACGCGCTGTTTGAGCGAAGTAGCCTTACCAATGTACATAATCTTTTTTTGGGCACTCAAAAAGAAATACACCCCTGGTGCTTCTGGAAGAGTAAGTTTTTTGAGGACATCTTTAGTCATGATTAAAAATATGCTACACTAAATTTTTAGAAAGCTCCATTATTTTGAAGAAAGGTTACAAATGAAATCGTATGAGGAATTACTACCTCTGGTTTGGTTTTTTAAAATAAACCCAAGTTGGTTTCTGGCGGTAAAACAAGCACAAACAGAACTCAACGATACCGTCTCACTCTCAACTGAGTTGTGGGAAGACATCTGCGAGTTTATGCTCTACCGGTCACCTATGAACAAGGATGATCCACTCTGGGATGAGGTACTCGTGAACCGCCAACAACTGCGACACTTTGAAACCCTTCGAAAGTTGTCATTCTTCAAGCAAAAAGCGCCTTAGGGGCGCTTTTTCTATAGAACTTTTTTGAGATACTGTCCGGTGTATGAGTTTGGATTCTCTGCCACCTGTTCTGGTGTTCCTTTCGCCACGATGTCACCTCCCTTCTTTCCTCCTTCAGGACCGATGTCAATGATGTAGTCAGCACACTTAATGAGATCAAGATTGTGCTCGATTACCATCACAGTGTTTCCAGTATTTACGAGTTGCTGCAAGATTTCAATAAGCTTCTTGACGTCTTCGTAATGAAGTCCAATAGTTGGTTCGTCGAGTAGGTAGATAGTTTTTTGAGTATGTGGTTTAAAAAGCTCAGCAGCAATCTTCACACGTTGTGCTTCCCCTCCAGAAAGAGTTGTGGCGCTTTGACCAAGCTCAAGGTACCCGAGCCCAACATCAAGAAGTGAGCGAAGTCTCTCTTCAATGGCTGGTATATCGCTAAAGAAAACGTGTGCTTCTTCAATAGTAAGGTGCAGTACTTCATGAATGTTTTTCTTTCGATAGGTCACTTCGAGTGTCTCTTTAGTGAAGCGCTTTCCCTCACAGATGTCGCAAGTGACATACACCGTTGGCAAGAAGTGCATCTCAACGGCAATTTCGCCGTTACCCTGACAAGCTTCACAGCGTCCGCCTTTTACGTTGAAGCTAAAGCGACCGGGTTTCCAACCACGAGCTTTGGCTTCACCTGAAGCAGCAAACATATCGCGAATATGAGTAAATGCGCCAGTATAGGTGGCTGGGTTACTACGTGGCGTGCGTCCGATTGGTGACTGGTCAATCAAAATAGACCGTCCGAGATATTCTGTGCCTGTAAAGGTCTTACAGTTATAGGTGTGTGGCGTACGGTGCTTTTTTTCAAGTCGTGATTTCAGATTTTTGTCGACAATCTCATACATGAAGGTTGACTTCCCAGAACCAGACACACCAGTGACACAAATGAGTCGACCAAGTGGGATATCAACATTAAGGTTTTTTATATTGAAGGCTTTTCCGCCTTTAATTTTGATAGAACCCTTTTCACCTTCACGTCTCTCAGGAATAGCGATTTTTTTGTCGCCCCGAAGATAATCGAGGGTAATTGATTTTGAAGGATTGGTAGGAGCAGACAAAAGTGGTTGCAGATAGTCCGCCACAATAACCTCTCCGCCGTGTATTCCTGCTCCTGGTCCGATATCAATGAGGTAGTCAGCGGCGTAAATAGTGTCTTCGTCGTGTTCAACCACAATAATGGTGTTGCCTAAGTCGCGGAGCTCAGTTAGGGTCTTAATAAGACGATCATTATCGCGCTGATGCAGACCAATAGTTGGTTCATCAAGTACATATAGTGCACCTACAAGACCAGAGCCGAGTTGCGAAGCTAAACGAATGCGCTGACCTTCGCCGCCTGAGAGAGTGTTCGCGCGTCTATCGAGTGTCAGGTATTCAATTCCGACGTTATTCATAAACTGGAGGCGCTCGATTATCTCGCGAAGCGCTGGCCAAGCAATATCTTGCTGTTTTTTAGTAAGAGAAAGTTGGTCTATAAAATCAGCTGCTTCTTTTACTGTCATTTGGGTAAAAGCCACAATATTGATACCAAGGTTCTTTTTTCCATCACCACCAAGATAGACACGCAGGGCTTCTTTACGAAGGCGAGCTCCTTCACACATTGGGCAAACGTCTGACTGAAAGATGCCCACCACTCCAAGACCATTACATTCGGGACAAGCACCATATGGTGAATTAAAAGAAAAGAGTCGCGGTTCTACTTCTGGGAAAGAAGAGCCGTCAATCGGGCAAATAAACTTAGCGGAAAGAGTGCGTACACTGCCATCAGGACTCTCAATTTTAACTAGGCCGTTTGATTCATGAAGGGCGCGCTCCACTGCTTCAGAAAGTCGCTCCCTTGAACCTTTAGGATCATCGGTAAATTCACTAACGTAGATTTCGTCAACCAGTACATCTATATCGTGTCGTTTAGTCTTTGTAAGTTCGATCTTTTCGCGGAGTTGCTTAATAACCCCATCAATTTTTACCGCCTCATAACCTTTACCTAGGAGGTCATAGAGTAGCTGGTAGTATTCACCTTTTCTTCCTACCACTACTGGGGAAAAGATGGATACCCGACCTTTTGAGACCTCAATACCCATCACCTTTTGTGATTGGCTTTTTGTAGCCGCCAAAACCTCTTTTCCTTCAATTGATTTGAGGATGATACCTAAAATCTCATCTTGTGAAAGACGCTGAATTGGTACATCAACATCAAGACAATATGGTTGGCCCACACGCGCGTAGAGGATACGTAGGTAATCATAAATTTCTGTGATAGTTGCAACAGTTGAACGAGGGTTACGAGAAGCTGATTTCTGGTCAATTGAAATAGCAGGAGAAAGTCCACTAATCTCATCAACGTCAGGTTTTTGGAGCTTATTTAAAAATTGTCGAGCGTAAGGTGAAAGTGATTCAACATAGCGCCGTTGTCCTTCAGCAAAAATAGTATCAAAAGCCAGAGACGACTTCCCAGAACCTGAAGGTCCGGTAATAGCAATCATTTTTCCCCGCGGCATCTCCACACTAATATTTTTTAGGTTATGAGTACGTGCGCCACGAATTATAATCTTGTTAGATTTTCCTCCGTCGTTTTCAGGTTCCCAATTTGTTTTTGTTTTTGTTATTTTTTTTGCCATAGCATAGCGCCTTCACATGCGGGTGAAGGTGTAACAGCGTTAGTATATCTATTTTACACAAACATGCAAAATCGTCAGAAACTGACTATTTTGTTTTTGCCGCTAGTACTTTTCGAGCTCGGAGGGTATGGCTGAGAAGAAGGAGAACAAGACCTAGTGCAACTACCGCTATTGCAGTTGTGATGGTACTAAACTGCAGCGCCACCCTTGCTTCGTCTGTGCCAAAAAAGATATTTTGGCTACCTGCCGCGGCAGCCACAAAAGTACTCTGAGTCTTAGTAAAAACATGCGGTCGGCTGCTAGCGACAATGTTCCCTGCAGTATCCGAAAGGACCGCAACCACTTCATGACGTTGGTCAGGCAGTGCCTGCTCAAGAGTGTATGAGAAGTCTCCGTTGGCATTTGTCTTTATTACCCCTACAGTGCCCATAGATGAAGATACGATATGCACGTACGAGTTTGGAATACTTTTGCCATGCACAAGTGCGTACAGGGTGTCTGTGGACGATTCCAAACTCCGCACTACTAGTGGTTCAATCTCGGAAATAGAAACTACCTCATCGAAAGTTATATCTTCAGAAATGTGTCCAAGTGACACAACAGTAAGTACATCTGACACAAGAGGATCGCTTCCAGTAAGTATCTCGACGGAATCAATAACTCCATCTTGATCACTGTCTGGATTTACAGAACTACTGGTATATACCGTAAGCTCATCGTAATCTGACAAACCATCACTATCACTATCACGGCTTGTAAGGCTGCTTGTTTCTTGGTTGAGTGCGCTTTCATGTTCTGCTACCAATTCTTTTATGATTTGGTACCGCAAAGAAAGAACGGTTTGTAGAGTTGGAACTGTGGTTCGATCAGAAATATCAGCAGCAATTTGTCTTGAAAGACTACTAGCTTGTCTTGTGAGTGACCTGTCAGCTAAGGCAATTAGGTACTTCTTACCCACTTGGGTTACTTGGGCATACTTTGCAAAAAGATTGTCTAAAGTCTCCGCTTCAAATACTAGATACTCATCAAGGGTAGTCAACAGTTCATCAGTAGCAAATTGTAGTTCAGAACTGCGATCAAATAATGAACTTGAAGTACCATTCAGGTCTGAGAAGTATCGAGTTCGGTTTTGTGAAGTTCCCTTTTCCAAAAGAGCCAGCTCGACTTTCTGTACCAAGAGCGAAATTTCACTATCAGCCACTGCTGCATCTGTGTACTTAGGTGAAAAAGAAACACCTGAAGAGCGGTATGGTATTCCGTCGACAACAAACGATGCGTAGAGGAGGTGGTTGAGTGCAGGTAGTTGAAGTGCCGATAAACTAAAAACCCACTCACCTTGCACAAGTGTAGCGAGACCTAGATATAAAGACTGTCCAGAAGTGGCTAGTTCACTGTATACTGCCACCTCTTCAGGCAACAGCTGCCCTGTTTGAATTTTTAAGTATTGGGAACCGTCTTTACCTTCAACAGAAGCCATGATTGGTGTCAAAGTAGGTGTTTGTTCCTCCTCTTCAGGTTCTTCAGCTTGCGCCAGAGATTGTTCTATCGCTTCAAGGTCTTCAGCTTCTTCAGGGCTGGCTAGAGGAACACCTTCTGCCGGAACAGGTTCCTCATCTTCAATCACGGTGTCCTCTGACACCTCGTCTAAGACATCAGACTCACTCTCAAAAATATTTGTTGAGAGTGTTTTTGCTGGCTCAACAGAAGATAACTCTTCAACTTCATCAACCAAGGCAGCTTCCCTTTTTTCTACAGTAAATTGCGGCCCGATAAATTTATATAGAGCGTCGGTTGCCACCACTTCAGCAATCAGTTGGTACGTTTCTACGGATAAGCCTTGCGGAGATATAAGATATCGATATTCTCCTTCTGGCAGTGACTCAAGATACGTGAGTAAAGTCAGTTCGCCAGTAGCTAGATTTTTAAGGAATACTTTAAAGTCATTGGTATTCTCTACTTTAATTACTATGTCTGTGTCGGACTTTAGATTTTCCGGAAGTGAATTTTTAAATGTTACGAGAGGGGCTGTCGGTGGTAAGTCTGCATTGGCTACCTCACTACAAACTGCCTCACTACAAACAATAGCGGCTTTAAAATCTGAGGTTTCTTTGTTGGTGAGATACGCAGCTGTAGCGAGTACCGTGCCTAAAAAAACAAATGCGTAGCCTGAAACAAACGCGAGCTTAGCTACTTCGAGTGGGAAGTTATTTTTGTACCAGACGCGATACAATTCAGCTTTTTCAAGTAAACGCAGACTAGCCGCTCCAGGTACAAAGACAGCTTCATCTTCTCTGGTGGAAGTTTGTTCTTGTTCTGTTGCAATAGATTTAGCTGGCCGCTTTTTCAAGACAGGAGTCCTGAGTTTTTTGGTTGGTACTTTCTTGGCTATTGTTTTTGTGGATACAGCTTTACTAGCACGCACACTTGTCTTGCGAGTTAGCTTTTTAGGCACGACCTCCTGCTTTAAAACCGCTCTCATTAGCTGAATTATACACGCCTTTTTCGCAGAAAATGCATGTTATTAACGCTAGTAGCCTTGCTTACCTTTGCTAATTATAAGACTAATAAGGGTACTCAAGTCCGTTGTTGCTTTTACAAGGAAATCAGAGACACCAAGAGCACTGGCTCTCGCCCGTTCAGCGTCATCATCTTTGTTTGAAAAAATAATTACTGGGGTAGATTGAATTTGGGGATTTTGACGAATCTCAGTTAAAACTTCCATCCCGTTTTTGCCTGGAAGCATCAAATCGAGCAGGACCACGGTTGGTTTGTATTCAACCATTATTTTTACGGCATCAAGTCCGGAGTGGCAAAAATGGTACTGGATATTACTTTTTTCAAGTCGAATGGAAAGAAGGTTGCGTAGTAGTGGATCATCCTCAACGACAAGCAGTTTGAGGAGATGTTCTGAGTTTGTTTTTACCACATTTGTATCTGATTCACTGAAGTCAAAGAGCTCTTCAGAGTCTGAAGAGCTTGGTGCCTTTAGTAAGATGGCTTCAATCAGAAGAATAATCTGCATAACATCGAAGTCTATTCTACTCACGTATTCTTGTACTCCATGCGTACAGAGCATGCGGTATCCTTCAAAAGCCTCCGTGTCGCCGATAATAAGCAGTGGCACATCGCGTGTACTAAGGTTGGCTTGCAATGTTGAAATTACTTCAGCAGCAGAAACATCTAACACAGAGTCTTCAAAGATAATAATGTCTGGACGAAGTGTCTCTGTGGCAGATAGTCCTTTTAGGCCACTGGAATAAGCATGCACATTTGAACCTGCGAACAAGAGCATGCGCTCAAGAGCGTTTATTATCTGCACATTTCCACCAAAGACTATAAAGTCTTTCCCGTGCACTTTTTGAAAATTATTCATACTATATTTGTATCTATAGTATACCAGTCTCTTTTGCTTTCTTTTCTTTTGCTTGTTTCTTATTCTTTTTTACAACACTAGCTTCGAGGATTCGAATTTCGTCACGTATGATGGCAGCTGTCTCAAAATCAAGAATGGCGACCGCTTCATCCATTTGTCGCTTTTTATCTTTAAGTACTCCCTTTGGATTCTTTTCAAACAGTTGCATGTCCACCTTGAGGAGAGTATCGACAGTTTCGTCGTGTTCGGTACGCATCTGATCAGTAATAGACTTGATTTCTTTGGCGATTGTTTTGGGCGTAATACCATGAGCGGCATTGTACACGAGTTGCTTGTCACGGCGCCTATTTGTCTCGCCAATAGCTTTATCAAGAGCTGGTGTCATTTCGTCTGCATACAGAATTACCCGCCCGTTTACATTTCGCGCAGCGCGACCAATAGTTTGTATCAGAGCAGTCTCACTCCGAAGGAAACCTTGTTTGTCAGCATCTAAAATGGCAACGAGCTCAACTTCAGGCAAGTCGAGACCTTCACGGAGTAGGTTTACCCCTACGAGACAGTCAAATTTTCCACGTCTGAAGTCGGTCAAGATTTCAATTCGTTCGATAGTATCAACATCGCTATGAATATATTTGGTATTAATACCACGCTCCGTTAAAAACTCTGAGAGGTCCTCAGCCATTTTCTTGGTAAGTGTGGTTGTAAGTACTCGTGCTCCGCCTTTTATGACCCGTTCTGCTTCATCAATAAAATCTTTGATTTGACCAGGATAGGTGCCTACTTGAGTAATTTTTCTAATATCAATAATTGGGTCAACAAGGCCAGTTGGACGGATGATTTGCTCAATCATCGGAAGACCAGACTCTTCCGCTTTTTGATACTCGTACTTACCAGGTGTAGCTGAAGTATAGATACGTTGACCAATTCGTTCTTCAAATTCAGCAAACTTCAGTGGGCGATTATCGACAGCGCTTGGTAATCTAAATCCATGTTCAACAAGTGTGTCTTTACGTGACCTGTCACCTGCATACATGCCGTTAATTTGCGGAATACTTACGTGTGACTCATCAATGATAGTTAGGAAGTCCGGTTTTCCGTCTGGGGTATGCGGGAAGTAAGATAAGAGTGTATACGGTGCTTCACCAGGTTTACGTCTGTCAAAGTGCCGTGAGTAGTTTTCAATCCCGTTACAGTAACCAACTTCTCGAATCAATGCGAGATCGTGTTGCGTTCGTCTACGCAAACGTTCTGCTTCAAGCAACTTCCCTTCTTTTTTAAACTTCTTAAGCTGTTCATCAAGTTCAAGCTGAATATCTTCTGCTGCAACTTTCTTTTCATCTTCTGGGGTTACGAAGTGCTTAGCTGGAAACAAGAAAAAAGATTCTGGCTCACTAATGATCGAGCGAGTGATAGCGTCAATTTTAGTAATATTTGAAACGGTATTGCCGGTAAACCCAATCCTAAAGATGACCCGTTCGTTGGTGGGCATGACTTCAATGGTGTTTCCAATAGCACGAAAATTTCCTGGTGTTAAGTCCGCATTTGTACGCTCAAAATACATCCCAATGAGTGTACGGAGCATATCGGTACGAGTAGTTTGGTAACCGCGCTCAATCTTCATGTGCTTCTTGAGATACTCAGCTGGTGCTCCAAGTCCATAGATACACGATACTGACGCCACAATTATTACGTCTTCACGCGTCAGTAGAGCTTGGGTTGAAGCATGTCGTAGTCGGTCTATTTCTTCGTTGATTTGAGCCTCTTTTTCAATATAGGTATCAGAAGTTGGCATGTAGGCCTCAGGTTGATAGTAGTCATAATATGATACGAAGAAGTGCACAGCATTGTTTGGAAAAAAGTCTCGATACTCTTGCGCTAGCTGAGCAGCCAACGTCTTATTGTGAGCAATCACAAGCGCCGGTTTTTGAATCTGTTGTATGACGTTGGCGGCGGTGTAAGTTTTTCCTGAACCAGTCACACCAAGAAGCGTCTGGTGAGTTTCTCCGGCACGAATACCTGCCACCAGTTTTTCAATGGCTTGCGGTTGGTCCCCAGCTGGGGTTTTGTCTGTTGCTAGGGTAAATTTCATGGTTTGAGTATAGCTTGATATTAAAAAGAAAAAAAGCTGACATACTTTCGTATATCAGCCTTCCTCGATGAGGCATGCATTGTTCTCGCCCAACTGTAATGAACACGCCATTGTGAGTTCTTGCCACAAAACGTTGATTTCCACTGCGAGTGGAAGGACATACCGCAAAGTCTCGAGCGTCTTTTGCAGTTTTTTCTCAGGTGTACCCCAGAGAGTGATCATGTTGTGGAGACGATCAGCCAATTTGAGCTTAATGGCTCGAAAGCCACCTGCTCGCACTTGAGCAAAAGTTGCTTTTTCGAACTTGTGAAAGTTTGAACCGTATGGTTTTTGGTCTGGCTTTGTAACCGAAGCAACCAAATGAGCCACATCGGCATTAAACACCAGAGCCAAACGTTCCCTTGTCCAGCGCGGAATGTCTTCAACAAGGTCATGGAGCAGAGCTGCCGCAATCAAGTTTGCATCATCTGTTATCTGGAGATACTCCAGAATAATGACCGCCACTGCTACTTTGTGATAGAAATAGCGATCACCATCATGACGCCTGACTTGAAAAAACTCTTTTCGGGCAAGTTTGTATGCCTTCTCGATGAGTTTGTACTCAGGACTGCCGTCGCCGAAGTGACGGGCCACAAGCTGGAAGAATTGCCTCTTCGCACGATGTTTCAAAATAACACGCCTGACTTTTTCCAGCATTTGGTCCTCCTTTCTATGCGTGGTTCAAGGTTGTTATGATTATGACACGCAAAAGTTCATATTGTCAATATTGGCTTAGTTTGCAAGAATTTACATTTGAAGTAATTGTTCTCGTAGTTTCTTCGTAAAGCTAACGATAAAATGGAGGTTATGAATTGAAGCCAATTGCGGTCCGAGCATCTCCCCTGCCCTAAAAAGATGAGCGAGGTAGGCTTTTGTGTACGTCTTGGCTACATAGCCGTCTGAAAGTGGGTCAAGTGTTGTGTAGTCAGTTATAAACTTCTCATTTCGAAGATTGAGCTTTACTGTTTCTGGGTATTCAAGTGTACCGCAACTTGAGGTCTTCATTTTGCCAGTATACGCATAGATAGTTCCAGTGCGACCAATCCGAGTTGGGGCTACACAGTCAAAAGTATCACACCCTTTAAGCACTCCTTCTACAATATCTTCTGGCTCACCAATTCCAAGCAAATGTCGTGGTTTATCTTCAGGCAAAATTTCGTTTACTACTTTCAGTGAGTCTTTGAGATCTTCTTTGCTAAACGAACCACCAATACCAAAACCATCAAATCCCATGTCACCGAGTACACGAGCACTCTCTTGCCGCAAGTTAGTGAATCGTCCTCCTTGCACTACACCATAGAGTCCTTGTTTTTTTAGAGCTTCGTAGTTTTGTTTGTGCGCCATGAGACTGCGCTTTGCCCAGCGATGTGTTCTGTCCATTGCTTCCTTTTGGTATTCATAATCTGCACTTGGGCTCGTGCATTCATCAAAAGCAATAATAATATCTGCTCCGATGGCTTGTTGTATTTCAATTGAACGCTCAGCAGTAAAACGGTGCATGGAGCCGTCGATATGTGAAGTAAACGTCACTCCTTCTTCATCAATAATACAAAGCTTTCCGTGCTGTGTAGCTGCTTCACGCGAGTAGACGTTAATTCCTTTTTTATTAACTGACTCAGATTCAGGTGCTTCTCCCTTAGCAAATTTTGTCACACCCTTTCCAAACGCCGCACCTAGTGAAAACACTTGGAAACCGCCCGAGTCGGTGATTGTTGGCAGTTGCCAATTAGCAAAGGTATGGAGACCGCCTGCCGCCTTGATGACTTCGTGACCGGGCTGCAAGAACAAATGGTAGGTATTTGCTAATGCTACTTGATTGCCAACATATTCTTTCATCTCCTCTGGTGTCACACCTTTTATGGTGGCCTTGGTACCAACAACCACAAAGGCTGGTGTCTCAATGTCGCCATGGGGAGTACTAATAATACCAACCCGCGCCAGAGTACCTGGCTGCCGTTTAAGTATTTTAAATGATATTGGTGTGTTCATGATATACAGCAATGCCGGTTATAATAACCGGCATTTAGTGCGTGAATTGTATCGTACTTACTACTTTACTTCTAGAAGTTCAATAGCAAAAACAAGAGTTGAATTTGGTGGAATTGGGCCAACTTCAGCATCTCCATATCCCATTTCTGGTGGAACCACGAGGATTCGCTGTCCGCCTACTTTCATACCAATAAGTCCCTCTTCCCAACCACGGATTACGCGACCTTCGCCAACTGTAAATTCAAATGGGACGCCCCGTTTCTTTGAGCTATCAAATTCTTCGCCGTTTTGTAATGTGCCAATATAATGCACTACTACTTCATCACCATTTTTTACTTCAGCTCCTGTACCTACCAAGATATCATCAATCACAAGCTTTGTTAGATTACCCCGAGAATCAGCTGCATCAAGCAGTGCCTCAGTCCGTTCACTAGTAACATTATCCCCATTTCCTACCACTACGATGCCACTTTTTGCTACAGAAGCTGCTTGATCTGGAGCTTCTGCCATCGATAAAAACGATGTCTCAACACGCACAAAATACAAGGCTAGAGCCATAAAAAGCACACTAGTGCCGATTCCGATTAATTCAAATTTACTCAACATATTATTTGGGTTATTCCGCCATAATAGCGACTTCTGGAGAAGATGCAAGTATAAATGAATAGTCGATTTTGCCGTTTACTATGGAGCTAGAGAGTCGCTCATCACTCCGCTTTGCTAGATTACTGAGAAATATTGTCTCTACTTCACCCTCCATAAAGGCTGGCTGCGTTCGGATATTTTCACTTGAGACTGGCTGGAGGTTTATTTGGAGATTTTTGTCTAATGCTAGCATTAGCCCTTGCTGTACTGGGGCAGAAAAATACTGATCAAAAATGAAGTTTCCAAGCGAATAGAACACGAGTGTATTATCAATGAGTTCAATGTCCTGCACTACATGCGGGTGGTGTCCGACAATAATATCAACACTGTTTGCCGCAAGTGTCTTTGCTAGCTCGCGTTGAGAGTTTCCGTGAGTCAAACTATATTCTTCACCCCAGTGCACAAACACAATCTGCAGGTCACTATGTTCCCGTGCGTAAGTGGTTACTGCAGCTATTGTCTCGTTGCTTGGCGTTGTAAATAACACATGCAGTCCCATGAGAGCTACTTTCTTATCACCGAGTTCTATAAATGTCACGGAAGAAGTCGAAAAAAGTGTCGGGTGACCAAACGGAACAAAACCCTCATCCCAAAGTGTGGTTACCGTTTCGTTATATCCTCCGAGTCCATAATCAAAGGTGTGATTGTTGGCCAGCGAGAGATGTGTAAATCCCGCTTCTTTGAGCGCTGGCAGCGCGTTTTTGTTTACAGAAAACCTGAAGGTGTTGTTTGGTGTTTGGCTGTGATTCTTTGGCACCGCTGACTCAAAGTTTGCTACCACATAGTTTTGCTCATTCCTGAAAGAGAGGTTTTGGTATGGATAAGAAAAACCCTGAACATTAAGTTTTTGCTCAACGTCACGAGCCAGCATAACATCACCTACAAAAAATATATTCTGGGTATTAGAGTCAGATAGTGATTCCTCAATCAGAGAAGTGACTTCGCCATAACCACCACTCGCAATGAGTCCATAGAAAAAACCACCGTACTGACTTACGGCGAGAACACATACAACAACGGTGATGAGCGTTGCCGCTATAGATGTTCTTGAAATTTTTGTCATATCCTACTTACCTACCGCCAAACGCAGAAGCGGTCGGATGAAACACACCCACTTTGTACACATACATGGCTCCAAATACCCCAGCGAGTGCCAGACCAACGGCCAAGAAGGTGACGATGGTAGTTTGGAAATAGGACATCTCACGATTTTTATTTCGGTCAACTGTCACCTCATTCACCTCAACTTCGATTCCTAAAAGGGCAGATATCTCTGACGGCTTAAGGCCCTCATCACTTCTGAATATTTTATGGAGACCATCAACTCTAGTTTGGTGGGTCTTGGTATTTTCTCGCAGCACCATGATGGCAGTATCGATATCATCATCGTTGTACCGCGCACTCAATAAAACAGAACGAATTTCTTCGTCAGGAGCTCCTACGCTCACACCATTAATTTTTAAAATTGTCTCAATGTCTTTCTTTTGCAACATACGTACTACTTACTTTTCTTTTTATCCTTTGCAATGTACTGGTTGTACACCTCAAGCAGCACAATAAAGAGGGTGACGATGACCGGTCCAACAATAAATCCAATTGGTCCAAAGGTGGAGATACCACCGAGTACTGAAGTGAGCATAATAAACGGGTGAAGATTATTGCCACGACTCATCAGCTGCGGACCAAGAATGTTGTCAACGACAATTACTGTCACCACAGCCCAAATAGTGAGACCAATTGCAGCAGTTGGTGTGCCGGTGAGAGAGAGGAAAATAATTCCTGGCACCATGACAGCTAAAGTACCAAAACCAGGTATCATCGCCAATATAGCTCCCACAGCTCCCCAAAGCACAGCTCTGTCGATACCAAAAATAGCGAAACCAACCGCAGCAAGCACTCCTTGGATGAGAGACACGAGCACCGTCCCCGTTGCAACGGAACGAACGGCCTTTGCTAGCCTTGAAAATATAATTTCGTCATCATTATCCGGCAACGGACTTATTTTGATGGCAATTTTTAAGAACTCTCTACCATCTCTAAAGAAGTAAAAAGAACCAATGAGGGATATGAGCACCATAAAAATGGTTGATACAGTTCCAGCAAAAATGGCTCCGATATTACGAGCGAGCCACTCAGCACTTTGGCGGATTTGCTCTGTCAAATTCAGCTCAAAGCCAGGCAAATACATCTGGATTCCGCTCTCAAGCGACAGTACGTATTTTTCAATAGTGAGTTCTTGTCCAGCTCCAAGCGTTTGGTAGAAGCTTACTAGCTCTTTAACAAACAATGATGAAATAAGTACGAGCGGCAATACCACAATAAGAACAACGATGAGTGTTGTTAGTCCAGCAGCTAGTGATTTATTTCGTTTATAAACGCGAGCTTGGATCCGTTCGTACAGAGGATAACAGATAGTGACAATAATCACCGAGAGTGCGAGCGCAGTAACAAATGGAGAAAGCACCTGCCAGACCAAATAACCCGCTCCAGCGAGAATGACAAAGAAAAATGCATATTCAACAACACGGCTAATTGACATATGTAATATTACTTTAACTATAGCAGCCCAAACAAAAAAGGACTAGGTATATACCCAGCCCCATTGCAACTCATAACTCAATTAATTGTATCTCAGCGACACGAGCGGCTGTTTCAACGGTTTTGAAACTTTGCTCAAGTGTGTCACTAAAGGCAACAAATGATTGTGGTAAAAATTGTGATACAGCCCAAAGGACGATCACAAACCCAATGGCTTTTCGCATACAAAAGTATTGCGACCCAGAACTTTTTTCTCAAAAAGCTCCAACTAAAATTGGATGGGGCGCCAAGGGTGTTAAAGAGCCCTTCTGTAATTATTAAAGCACGCTTTTTTGGTTTTGCAAAGGAGCTCAATACTTACTCCCCCACACTTAAGATAGTATCGATCGTAGCTTTAATATCAGCTTTTGCGGCCATCCCTCGCAGATGATTCACAATTTCCCCGCGCTGGTTATATATAACCGCTTCTGGCATAGCGTAGCCCCCAACTGCTCCGTAATAGCGATCAGTTGGATCAAGGACAAGCACTACTCCATCAACTTTTGGTATAGAATTCATGTATCTGGCTGCCTGTTCAACCGTTTCTTTACGGTTTATGGCTAGGAATATTACTTCTTCAGAACTGTACTCAGAAGATAGTTCGCTCAATGTCTGTAGATCAGCCTGCGAAAACGGAGACCAACTTGCCCAAGTAGCTACTACAAGTATTTTACCGAGATACTGATCAAGAAAAACTTCATTCCCGTTTAAGTCAGTGTACGGTAAGGTACCAAACTCATTTGAGAACAAAGCCACTGTTTCATCTAGTACTTCTTTTTTCTCACTTCTTATTATCAAGTACGTTGCAACAGCTCCTACTAAAAGCAACGCAACTAGAACACCGATAACTATTTTGTGATTTTTGCTCATCAGACCCAATTAACCCTTAATAAATAATTCAAACTCTTCTGGTGTTTCACCAGCAGCGGCAGGAATAAGATTTAATTCAACTGGACGCCCCATAAATTGAGCTGAGACAGACGCCTCCTCTGAAGCGCTAACTGTCACCATAAAACGCTGTGTTGTCATAACCTGAGCACACATCTCAGCATTATTGATAACAGTGAAGTCTATTCGTATTTGTTCTGGGAAAGATTCCATAACTACCGCATTGGCCTCAAGCAAGTCGCACGGGGTCGGCAACTCTACCTCACCAACAAAGGTGTGTGTTCCATCGATGTAGAAATGCTTTGCGTCGATTCGAGAGATATCTGCATAGGGTATCTCAACCTCTTCAACTACAGGAGAAGGAGTCTCAACAATTTCAGTTCGTTTCATATAGGCAAAAGTAAACATCCCCGCAATTATGAGGATGAACAAACTGACCACAAGAATAATGCTTCGCTTATCCATATAAAATAAATTATGGTTAGTAAACGTTACTTGTAAGTATACACCTATTTTTTTGCAATATCACCGCCGACAAAAATAGTGACGACATCATCGCTGTCACTATCTTCGGAAAGTGAAGCAAGTGCGTTGTTGAGTCTTGCACTTAGCCTGAGGGCGTCCCGTTCGTTGGCGGCGGTATAAATGATGACGGTCTTAGCTTGTACAGACTCGAGATCAGCTTCAAGCGAAACCACCTCATACCCTTCAGCTTCAAGCTGTAAACGTATCTCCGCACCAGCCCCGGGTACACCACTACGGTTTATGATTTTTAGTTGCGGTAAGCCAGAACGTTTTGGTACTGACTCAACCGCTCGTTCACTACGTAATTTGTTGTAGAGTATCTCTTCAGAAGTTAAAGTCACGCTGGCGTCAGAATTTACATATCTCACCTCATAGCCACGTTGTGATGTGTTTGCGCTGCTTACATACAGTATAACTACAAGCACGAAAACGAGTCCGAGCAATACTGCTCCAAAAAATAGCCGATACTGGTTTATGAATGAAAGTACCACGCTTACCTTTTCTAACTTTGTACCAGCAAGCGCTAGTCGTTGCTTTAGCTCATTCAATCCCGCTCTCATTGGAGATTGCATTTTTACTCTTTGGCGTAATGCCAATCTCGCACCGGCAGCATTTTTTTGTTTGCTTACTCTTTGGTATTCATTGACATCAATACCAGCCATTGTGAGCATGTGTCTAACGTAGAGTTTAACTAACCAAGTAGTGAGAGCAAAAAATATTCCCAGCCCAACCAGTAATCCAAATAAGAGCTTGAATGGAATTACCCAAAAATTGACCACTGCGGATGAAAACTGTCTGTCGTCTGAACCATAGGCCAGCGTGGCAATGGCGGTATATCGTCCCATGTCAGCAATTGACCACTCTCCTTTCCACGCAAAATCAAACTTTCGAATGCTTTCTGGTAGGACATTACCAAAACTAGAGTTTTGGTTGATAGGGACAACCCCTCTTTCTTCTCCCCACATGTTGGTGATACGGATGTCACCTTGTGGCTGCAGGTGCACATTTCCTTTGTTTTCAAAACGCAGTTCAAAGGTTGCTTCAGGACTATTGAGGAAAGATTCTGTAGTGGTGAATTCTCGAATACCTCCAGACTCAATTACGTCACCGGTGACTCGGGTAAAAAAGAGTGATGTCACCATCTGTGATGTCTGCACTCGCGCCTGACCTTCTTCTGGGATAAGCGGTTTGGTACCAACTAAAATAGCGGCAAAGTGCCCTCCTGGACTTGCGTCTTCAGGTACCAGTACAGAAAATGGCACTTCAACTGACTGCTCTCTTGGAATTAAAATCGCTTCACGGCTAATAGTGAACCACTCAGCTAACGTTGATCCATTCCCACCTTCAGCGGAGACTGGGAGAAAACGTCCATCACCTCCTTCACCTTGCGGTGAAAAATTGACCACGTCCACATAGACCGTGAGGTCGAAATCATTAATGTTTATAACCCGAAGAGAACTCTGCCACTGCTGACCAGGATCAGCAGACATGTCAAAAAGCGAAGGGGAAATACTAAGCGTAAGAGAGCCTTGTGCAAGAAGGGGGCTTAATGGCTGAAGCAATAAAAACAACCCGAGCAGTACCGCTCCACAGTTATTCAGACTTCTTTTTGAGATCGATATCATGTTCGTATTCATTGTGCGTTCGATCAGTGCGAACAAAAAGCGGTACATCATGCGCTTCGTGACTTTCTATCACTTCAACTGCCCCACCACGGCGAAGCATAAGGATGGTAACCGTTAAAACTAATGCCAATAATACCACGATTAGAATCAAGAAATGAATCGGAATCGAGTAGTAAAAATTGGTATCGTAGAGCGCTGCGCGGTTTGCAACACCATATTCTAGGGTCAAAAAAGCCTTATTTTTACCAATTCTGTTTATATAAGGTAGTTCTTTTGTATACTCTACTTTTTCTCCCGGCTGAATTATGGCAGATCCGTCTTCATTGAGGGGAATTGAGGTTAGTTCATTACCACGCGCATTATAAATAATCACGTCACCTTTTGGAGAAAGTGGCACATCACCAGTATTTTCTATTGTGTACCTGAAGGTTCCCTTATCATCAGAATAACTGAAGCGGTCAGTGGTAAATGATATGAGGCGCAAAAATTCTTGTTGCTTTCCTCCTACCAAAATGCGAAGGACAACACCACTCGCTTTTCCGCCTAGTATCTTCGCTTCAGCGTCATCACGATTAAACCCAGACGCAAAGCCGATATAGGCATGATAAAGACCGGCTGGTGTATTTGGATTGACACGGATTGTTAAAGGGACCTCTTTAACCTCATCCCCAGTTAACTCAATTCTTCCGCGAGTAATCTCAATCCAACTAGTCACGCTGGTAGTCATGTCGCTCATTGAGGCCGGCACAAAAGCTTTTATTTCTTCTCCTTCTCCAACTTCAATTTCGTGCACCGAAGCATAGAGGCGAGTATAACCACTTCCAAAATTTGAGAGTGTAATCGTACGAGTAAAATTGTCTCGAGCATCAGCCGAAACATCTATCAAGAGCGGTGAAACCGTAAAGTCAGCAAAGGTTACAAAGGGTATCAAAAAACTAACTACAACGATTCCTAAGAAAAAGTTATTTGATTTGAGGAAAGACATATTTAATATGACGGAACGGCTAAGTAAACTACTTCAGTTTCGTACAATCCAGCAGGTTGCAACTCATTTACCCGTATTCTATACACTATATCATGGGTATCTGTAGTCGGAATTGAACTATACATAACCTCTGCGGGAGTGGTTTGAAGACCAGCATAGGTATCAGCAGGCGCAAATCTGGTAGAGCCATTTTTGAGTGTTGGATCGCTAGCATGGTAGCCAAAACAACCAGTTGAGCTAGCGTTACAGGTAGCAATCCAACTACCTGGCACAAGATTTGTGCCAGCCACCGCCGGAATACTTACTCCATTTGCACTTTGTAACTGCTGTCGGGCAAACTTAAATAGTTGATATCCTTCTGTCGCATTTGTCTCTACAGTGATTCGGTGTGCAGCAATATACTCTGTATTAAGAGCAATGGTTCCAAAACCAATTCCTGAAGGAGTGGTACTCACATCAGTAATGACTCCAGCCGTCGAAGTTCCTGACGGTAATCCCGATAACGAGAGCTCAAGTACTGGACCCTCAGTGACTAAAGATGGGTAGGAATAACTTGCTGCGTAGGTAACTGGAGAGTTATTTGTGACATCATACAAACGGAAATAGTAGACCGCGTTTACGCGTGCTGCTGCATGTCTAATAGTAAATGAATACTCTTGCGTAGTTTCTGCAAAGTGTACGTGCCCCGTGGCTGCGTTAGGGCCAGTGTTGTGGCGTCCGCACCCAATACCTACCCCCGCCACACAAACATCTCCTCCAGTAAGAACCTTAGTACTGACTATTTGATTATCAGTCACTACAGCATCTTCGTAACACCAGAGAGAAAGGTCTGTACAGGTGGTTGTTGCAGCAACGTCTATCGGATTAGTGAACGCCACGTCTTCAGAAAACTGTAGTTTAAATTTAATGTCTTCACCCTGTACGTTTCTTCTCTCATTTACATTAATCCGCAATGCAATGGCGTTACCATTCACTATATTGATAGGGGCAACGTCCTCGTTTGCGAGAGCTGTCAAAGGTGTTTCATTTTCAGAGTCATTGTACCATCGCCAGTTTTGTGTAGCGGGACTAAAGCCAGCCGTCCTGATTTGCGGATAGTTACTATAGGTATCAAGTGGCGAGCCGTCACTATAGACTGCTCTAAAACAATACGTACTTTGTGGCGTTGCACCGTTGTGTTGCAGATACCAATCATATTCAACATCGTCCCCATCATTTACAGGATACGGGTTTACTGCTGAAGGGCTTTCATGAACAAGGACACCAGCTCGATTAGCTATAGAGATAAGGAGTTCTCCTCCGGTTGGAGGGTCGTTTGAAAGCGCTGTCCCGTCAGCAGTTCCAGTTGCTGAAAACCCTCGCCAGACGGTTCCGCTTGAAGCGTCTCCAACATCAGACCAACTTCCCCCATCTACTGCAGAGCACGTTGAAACACGGGTGGCGTACTGAAGTTTATAATTGAGAAGTCCTGCGGGCATTGTGGCGTTAGCGGTACGAAGAGTCATCCGAATTCTCACCACATCACTCGTCCCAAGGGGTTCATCAGCAATCGTAATAGAAGTATTTTCTCCTAGGTTTGATGGTCCAGGTGGCCATGGATCAGTTGGGGTAAGGGCATTATTATCTGCGTAGAATCGGTAATAATTTTGTCTAATTGAAAGATCTGCCACCGGCCACTCGACCAGCTCAACACGGTACTGGAGTGCTGTACCAGTGTTACTTCTCCAAATTTGGTAGGTAGTTGTACTGGTAATAGTAAAACCCGCCATCGGTCGCGGATAGGTTGTATTGGCTCCTGCACCACTTGAGTTTGCGGAGATAGAGGTATTATTAAGAGCTTCGATTGGCGTAGAGAGTACTACCGAAAGAGCGAGTGGCGCAGTACCGCCGGTAGTAAGTCCGTTTGAACGTTGTACGACCATCGCTCCCCCACCTGATTCGATGTTTTCTATTACCCACGCCACAGAAGTTTGCTCAACCGCTACCGTCGCTCCTGATTCAAGCTGGAACGAAACTGCACCAATACTTGAAAGCCACACCTGGTCTCCGAAGTTGACAACGTTAGTGGTAGCACCAACTCGTCTTTGCGCATGGATAAATGTACGCGCTAAACTATTTACTGCAGTAATAGGTTCTGTCTCTGTGACTCCTGAGGCACTGTAGGTATGTGATACTCTTTGCACATTCCAGTTTGGTCCAACAAATTCTACGACCGCATAGCTCACATCAATGGCACTAGCACCGTTGGCAGCTCGCCGTATGATAGGTGCTTGAAGAGCGGTATTCCACTCAGAAGTAACCTGACTCGCGTAAAAATTTCTTGCTGTATTACGGTTGCTTGAGCCAGTTACAAACACCACCACGTTACTGTTATCGCTCACATTTGAAAGTACTGTGCCCGTAGCCACGACCGCTGTCGTATTAAATGCAAGTGTCCCAACTCCACGAACAACCATTTCATTATCTGTACCAGCGTTTCCTATAAACTCAACAATCTCCCAATCTACCCGGGTGTTGGAAGTAGCAGCGGGGGGTCTGGTAATGGTAAAGCTTGTGCTGATGTTGCTTGGATTTGAGATGTAAGCCGTAACATCATCAGCGTTTTGCCCGGCGGTGGCTACGTTGTTTCCAGCTCCAGTCTGATGTGAATTTGTGATTCTGACAAATGCCCGCGTGCTACTGGCTGGTGCCACATAATCAACTCCGGCAGTGACTGTCGCTGAAGTCCCACTCACCTGCACCGATCCGCGCTGCACTTTAAAATCACGTTTTGCAGCAGTGGTAACTTCAGCGTACTGAGAATAAGTGTTAAATGCAGTGCCGTTTGAAGAGGCTCTAAAGCAGTACGTAGTACCAAATGAGGTAAAACTGGTTGAGGTTAAACTAAACTCGACATCAAGATAGTCTCCAATCGGTATTGTAGTAGTGGAAGTCAACGACTCAGTATCACGAACTCCGCCGTTGGCGGCAATAAAACTTCCACTACCATTACTTACACCACCATTTGCAATTGAAATGTTGGTGGTTGTCTCACCGTTTGTGAGGAAAGCTGAGTTGTACATGTCCCAGCCATCTAAAGATGCGTTCACGTCTGTCCATACTGTAGCCATATCACAGGTAGTAATCTTTGGTGCATACTCGACGCGAAAGCGTGTCGGTACACTAGAAACTGAGCCAGTGTTGGTAATTCCAAGTCGCAGTCTAATCTCTTCATTTTGGGCAAATTCAGTCAAAGGTGTATTTTCGGTTCCTGCTGTTGCGGAAGAAGCAGTCACTTCAGTGCCGTTGTCAGTGCGCCAGTGGTATCCCAATTGCGTTACTATCGGACCCTGTACCGTAGTCTCACCGCTTATAGTAACCGCGCTTGAAGGCCCCACACTTGCCCCGCCACTCACGAGCACATCGTCAGCCGGCGAGGTAATTTCCAGATCTATTGTCTCTCCATTTTGAGCAGCATTTGAAACATCATATACAACATACAAACAAAGAGCTGAAATAGAGGAGATACTCACGGTGTCTGTAAACACCGCCGTCTCACCCACTCCATCAAAGCCATTTGTGCTTGTCGCTCCGTACTGTAGTTCAGTACCACCATATGACACACTGGAGCAATTATATGGAAGTGTAGTATCAAACTCATAGACTAGACGGACATTCTCTATATCAGTTGCACCGTCAACTGTCCCAAGTTCGCTTATTTCTACAGAGGTTACGTCACGTGTAGTTGCATTCTCAATCACCGCGAAGCCACCGCCGGCGTATACATTTGCCTCCAGCACGTCGGCTGTAGCTGTCTGTGTGCCAAAACTTTGGACTGACACGTCAGCCGCAATGGTTGCTTCTGGGTAGTGACTATAGACACTAAGTGGAGTACCGCTTCGTGTCATTCTAAAACAATATGTTTGACCCTCAGTCGCACTGGTTGACGCCACAATAGAAAACTCTGCCTCTATAAAGGCGTCAATCGCTAGTGTTACCGAGCCAGTGGTGTTTGTTGTGTCACGTACACCGCCATTGGAGGCCAAAAAAGTGGTTCCGGGTAAATCAGTTATTCCGCCACTTGATGATGCAATATTGGTAGTGTTGTTTCCATCAGTTAAATTGGCAGAGTTAGACAATACAAAGTCAGCATCAACTGCCCCTACCGCTTCCCATGATGAAGTATCTGTACAAGCAGGCGCAGCGAGGCCGTATTCTAGTTGGTAAGTTGATGCAAGAGTTGAGGTTGAGCCCTGATTTGCCACACCAACCCGAATACGCCTCGGTACACCAATTGATAAACTATTCAAAGGGGTATTGGGAACTCCAAGCGTCGCGGAAGACGCGGTCACCTCAGTACCATTGTCTGTGCGCCAGTGATATCCAAACTGTGTAAGGTTTGGATCCACGATAGTTGTAGTGCCGGCAAGAGCAACGTCAGTATCTGGATAGACAAGAAAGCCACCCGATACGGTTATATCTGTCTCTGGATCTGCTACTGAAATTTCAATCGTATCACCGTCTCCAGCCGTTACTTCGACATCAAACACAGGGTAAATACACATACTTTGAGTGGGCAAAATAGAGACTGGCGCATTGGTAAAACCGGCTACGCCATTGGCGCCTGAGAAGCCGCCACTTACGGTCGAGCCAAACTGCGCCTCACCTCCTGTATAAGATTCACTTACACAGTTATAAGGAGCTGAAGTGTCGAATTCGTAAAAAAGTTCAACATTTTTTATATTATTTTGAGCTTGGACGGTTCCACTCTCAGTTATTACGATATTGCTGACCGTTTGACTTGAAAGCGACTCAAGCATAAATGCGCCCCCGACATAAAATGCATTTGCATCAGTGCGGGTCTGAGCTGTTTGTGTTCCGAGTGTCGTGAGTCGTATCTCAGGACCTATATCAGCGTTTGTGTCTCCAAAAATATCTTGAGTGCCGACGTTGTTGTACCAACTAGTAAACAAACGGTCATAGGACATGATGTTCATATCAACACCATAGAAGTCACCTGCGGCACTATTGAGCGGACCTTGTTCTGCACCCCAACTAGTCATACTGTCAGTAGAACTTCGGTAGTATACGTTTGCTGTCGCTGCTGTTCCAATGGTTGTTCTTGCGGTATAGGCTACATAAATATTGCCATTGTTTTGGTCTCTCCCAATTGCCACCTGTAAGAGGCCTCTCGTGGGATGGTTAGTAATAATATCAGCCGTACTTGACCACGAGCCGCTTGAATAAAGTCTTGTGCGGATGTCGTGGTCAGCAACAGTGAAGGTGTCATTGTCAGCAGTGTACGCAATGTAGATATCTCCCGTATCAGTATCGATAGTCGCAGCCATTCCAACGTCGTAGGTTGTGTTACGAATAGCTGAAGCATCTACAATTGTGAATCCAGACCAAATAGAACCATTCCAAGTAGATGAGCGAACCTGACTACCAGTACTGCGGTTTATAAGAAGTATGTTTCCCGCCGAGAGCGGCATGAGAATGCTCCAGCTATCAGCGTTTCCTTGTGGTGGTGTTCCAACAGCCCCCCAGTTGACTGCTAAGTTACAAGACGAGATACAGGAACGAATAACGGTGGCGTTACCATCATCAGCCACAATATATATACGGCCATCAGTTCCTTTGGTAATACTATTTTCGTTTGTCCCAGCCGCATACACAGCGGCTGAACCAGCTGAAACGTTCACCGCTGTAACCAGAAGAAGTGTGTCGCTCGTAGTATCAAGACGGTTGTAAAAAACGTCGTCATCACCAGTATCAATAGTAGAGATATGAATATTGGTACCGGTATCACCTGGAGTCCATTTGTCGTACCACACCGTTATACCAATACAGTCAGTCTGTGTGTCTACGACCACAAAGCTCCCCCACGTACCGCCACCATTAGTTGTCTTTCGGTAACCACACATTCCGCTACTCGGGGCTGCTCCATAACGGTGAAATTTATACCCGACTTGGTCGTCAATAAAGACAGTAGATGCTCCGGACTGAGTGTGCACAGCAGCGGTTGTGTTTGGAGTTGCTTCAATAGTTACTTGAGCCGCCTCTGCTTCATTGGGCCAGAGTAACAAAACATTTAAGAGTGTTGTGTTTGACACCTCAGCCAGAAAAGACAGCACTAAAAAGAGTGCTACTATTTTATTACCAATATTAAACAAACCCCGGAAATTCATACCCGATGGCTTTATTGTACACGAAGCTGTTCAAAAAATTGGTTATTCTTGCACAACCATTGACGATGAAGATGCTCTATAAGGCTCTATGATGAGGTCAAACTCGGTTGACGCACTCGTTTCTATATTTTCAAATACTGCTTCTGATTCGAGTAGTGAGGTTAAGTCTAAAGTAAGAGCTTCAGTTGTTGTGGCGGTTGCAGGTGGCACATTTGCGTTTGCGGTAGAGGTACCTACGCCATCCACTACTTCTTCAACCTCAGATTTGAGGCTTGGCTTACTCTGAATAAGCGCCCTTGTTTCGCCAGTAGAGTCACTGGCAGGAAGTTCATCGGGAAGGTTCCGAGGTAACGTGTCTAGGTCTATAAACTTACGAGCTAGTACGTCATATCCCTTAGTAACAATATCTCCATTTGGGTGAAGTGAGTCATAGACAAAAACCATGCGTGGGTTTGAGACAGACATACCATCTGGATCGTCAACAGAAACGTACGTGTCATTCTCAATGTCATACATTTCTATAGTCTTTTCACTTGTACCAGTGTAGCGATTCCATACAACGAGTGAGCCGTGAATATACGGCGCGATATTATGGCTAGAGGTTTTTGTTATCTGAGATTCTGTCTCACCGTCAAATAAAATGATGTTCCACCCTCCATCAATCCAACGCTGCCAAACCGTGTACGAACCTTGCCTGGTTGGCTCCATGTTGTTTTCGCCTGTTCTGGTGAGTTGTGTCTCTTCTTCTTCCTCAATATCAAAAGATATAATCTGGTAGCGATCGTCAATCAAACGATGCCACACCAGCGTATTGGTGTTTTGGTCAAAGTATGGAGAAGCGTCGTCCATAGAGTTACTGGTAACCTGTGTCTGTACTCCATCTCGAACCAAAAATATCTCAAGGTCACCTTCCTCATCAGGAGCAGAAAAAAGGGCGTCATCAAGAACATTTTCTTGTGGCTGATGACAGTAAAAAGAACCGGTAGCGAGTTGTGTACATTCGTCTTTATTAAAAGAAAACTCAGAATCACTCTCGGTAACAGACACCATTTCGTGTGTCACATTTGTCTCAAGAAGCACCTCCTCTGTTTCGGGTATTTCTTCAACTACCACGTCGCCATCTTCCAAAGATTCTTCAGTCTCAACTGGTTCCTCGGTATTTATTGGATCTGTATCATCTTCAGCTGAAGCATCTTCTTCTGACTCCGGTTCTTGGCTAGCCTCATCATCTTCCGATACAGAATCTCCTTCCTCAACATCAACAGCTTCTTCGGAGGACTCAACCGGAGCCTCTGTCATCACATCTTCTTCGAGAGAAATGTTCTCTGGAATATTTTCTTCGAGTTGAATCTCGGAAATAGTCTCGATTTCCTCAATCGTTTCCTCTACGGATACTGTCTCGTTCGCATAGACTTTTTCAACTCCTTGCACAAAGAATGAGACTACCAGCAAGAAGGACATCAGGAGACTAAAGGTGCTTGAGTATACAAAACGGTACAAAAATAAATTGTTTTTACAATTAGCAAAATCACCTATCACAGGTGTACTGTAAACTTTTGTATTACTTTTTTGAATTTTTTTACTCATCAGTCGCAGCCATACGTAGGATAGAGTAAGCAAATCCCATCACTATCTAATAATAGCAATATTTTTCAATCTTTTTTTAACTGTTATCAACAGTAGTTTGAGGAGAAACTAAGCACCGAAGAACGATTTTGCCAGAATAATTGAGAAATCGACAAAGTTCATTTTTCCATCACTATTGAAATCATGGGTCAGGGTTTTACTATTCCAAGCAACCATAAAAGCACTGATGTCTCTCAGGGTTACTTTACCGTCACCATCTATGTCTGCAGTAATATTGACTCCTAGGTTGGCAGAAATAGCGCTTGGGTCTTCATCTTGGTCATATATGTAAAAACTTTGCTTTGAGGCGCTACCAGTACCAGAAACAGCAACCGGGGTTCCTCTTCCGTCACCAGCCAAGAGCTGGGCTTCGCGGACAAAAAATTCTGTGTTGCCACTCACTTTCGCTTGAGCTTTAATGGTGGCAATGAGATGTTCTCCCACAAAGCCTCGTCTAAATGTACCTCCGCCGAGAGTGATGGTTGATCCTTCAACAATGGGTTCTTGTGTCCAAACTGTTAGCACCGACTGTGCTTTGTCCACTGAAACAACCTCTACTTTATCTGGTGAAAAATCAATCGTGATATCGATTGCGTTTACAGGAACATGTGCAGAGGCATAAATATCAATTGAAAAGCGCTCTCCTTCCATCACTGCAGTTTGGGACGGCTCTAATCGAATATAGGACTTGTCAGTAGAGACGACAGACGCACTCAGGACTGCAAATACACCTAGTACCAGTGGAAACATGTACTTCACTGTCAAACCATCCTGAACTGGTCTTTCAGGCCTAAATATCCTAAAAAGCGCTTTCAAATAGTTCATGGCGTAACAAGAGCAGAGCGAAGTTGTGATGCTTCTGCGGTTGCTGCTGCGAGTTTTTGTTGAACTACTTGCACCTCAGTCTGAATTGTTGTAATTGTTTCACTTGATGCCGTTTCGCCGTTCATAAGGGCATTTATAATATTGCTTTGAAGCGCAACTAATGCATAAAATTGTGTACTAATTTCTTTTTCCTTAGCTACCAAACTTTTCCATGAGTCAAGTCGTGCATCTTCGTAGTTTTCTTTGCCAAGGAGACTTCTTTGTGAGACCCCTTCTTCAAGTAGTGTTACTTTTTGCTCGAGAAGCAAACTCATGACAGCCCTTCGTGTTGCGGGAATTGATCCACATTGGTTGAAAAGCTCAGTTAAAGTACGGAGTTCTGCAGTAGTCAGTCCTTTATCTAGTGAGGCAAGGAGTTCGTCGTATTGAAGATTTTTATCACTTGGACATTCGTGGATGATTTCTTTTACATTTGCAAGGACACCGCCACGCCCGATCTCGCGAGCTACTTCCACAGCAGCTGCTTCAGTTTCAATTATCAAAGTATCGTACGCAGACCGAATATCATGGAGTCTTTTTTCAACCACCAAACTCGAACATATAAAGACTAAAAGAATTCCTACCGCAACTCCGTACACTGTTTGTTTGTTTTTCATATGTGACTAACTGAATATTAACCGTTCTGACTATGTGTCTATAATAGCTCTTTTTATACCAACTGTTCAACGTCATCAACTTCCTTTTCAACCCGTGTTTGCGCTCCTTTAAGAGCGCCGCTGAGTGAGACAAACATATCCTCTTCTGCTTTTGAGAGTTTTTTAGTCTTTTTTGCTTGAGTGAGACGCTCTTGTTCTTGACCCAAGACCTCATGTAGGTGAGCAAATTCACGCGCCAAAATAACAAGAGCTTCTTGTGATTCGGTAGAAACTCTACCTTTAAACCGGCGCATGTATGCAACAAGGAACCACATAGATAAAACAAGTAGTACGAGCATTGCTAGAAGCGGAATTACCACTGACAGAATGTTTATGAGGAACGTTCCTATTTGGACATATCCAGGTTGCTGGACAGCAATTCGTATTGTCTCAGAAGTCTCTGATTGGGCACCAAACTCATCAATTGCTTTTGCCGTAAGTTCGTAGACACCTTGTGTGAAGGTGCCTTCAGGAATCAAAGTAAAGACTCCCGAGTCGTCAGCTGTGAGATTGTAGAGAGTCGGCTCAGCTCCAATCTTTTGGACACTCACTTCTACCTGCGCCCGTGGTCTTGTGAGTCCGCGCACTACTGGAATCACTTCTTCATTTATTTCATTTGGATATTCCGTGAATGTTGGCTTATCAAACGCTGAAAGTGTCAGTGAGAATGAACTTACGGTACTATTTCCAGCTCTATCGAAGGCCTCTACGATAACTGAATGTAGGCCTGGATCAAGTTCCTTCAGCTCAATTTTCTGCTCATTTTTTTCATCCAAAAATTCATAGGCTTCTTCATTATCAATTTTTATTGCATATCGGTTCACTCCAGAAGCACTGTCTTTCACTTGTACCAAAAGAGTCTGTTTTGGATTTGAAAGATCAGCTCCTTCTGGTAAGCTCAAGGCGAGTTCAGAGGGTGCTTCTGTATCTACCGCTAACCGATAGTGACTCACTCTACCCCACCCGTCTTCATTTCGAAACTGAAGGTGAAAATATGACTCTCCTTCTGGTAAGTCGTTAAGTGTAATGGTAGAAATTGGTGTCTCGTACACGCGAGTCGGAACTGAACTTGGTGACTCATCAAGCAGCGTTCGTACTGAGGTTACTCCTGCAGGCAGCGTCCATGACAGTACAGCATTCTTTGTTTTATACCAACCTTCTCTATCGCTGTGTGTACTTGATTCAATTTGCGGAGCTCCTGGAGTATTTGCCGGAGCCACATATTCAACTACCTCGGGTGTTGGAGAGGTGGAAGGGGCTTGAATAGTGTACGTGCCACCGTTCATACTAGAGAGCACATTGGTACCCATTCCGTCATTTGCCAGCACTGCTCCTCCAGTCAAAGTAACTCTAGCAGTGCTGGCATTAGTAGTTCTGAAAGTAATATTAAAAACTGTTCCCGATGAACCGGTGTAGCCAGTTGGAAGCCCTCCACTGAAAGTTACCGTGCCAGCAGAATTTGAAAAACTAGGTTCTGTCACCCAAAGACTAAAAATGGAGTTAGATCTATCAACAGACACCACTGTGACTTCTTGTGGATTAAATTTTATGGTTCCTTCAGCAGCATTGATAGATTTTCCAGCAGAGTTTACTACTACTCTGGCAGTAAAGGTTGCCCCGGCAGAATACACACCAGTGGCCGGCGACATAGACATCGTGGCAGCAGACGATACTGCAGGCAGCAGCAAACTTAGAAGGGTGATTCCAAAAAATACGTAGGTGTTGCGGAGGGAAAGTGACATAGGTTATACAATATCTTCAGACATGTCTTCTTTCGTCTTTGTTGTAGCAGAGAGTTTTCTTCTTCGTCGCACAATGAAATACGTTCCCAAGAGAAGAAGGATGAAAAGCACGCTGAGAGAACCGAGGGCAATGTATGAGTAGAGTTCGTTTCGCGATAGTGTCTGTTGTGATTCATCTGGAATATAGGTAGCAATATATTCATTACCAGCCTTATCAATAGCTTTTACGCGGATAACACTATTGAGACTTTGATCATTGAGTACATATGGGCTTTCACCTCGGAGCCAAGCGCTTCCGACACCTCCCCAAGTGAAGTTACTAAACTCTAAAACCGGCTCCTCCATTACCTCATAATGGCTGATACCTGTCTGTTTGTCAGTAGTACTAAAGACAATAAAATACTTTCCATTGAAGTAAACTCCTTCTGAGTCTTTCTCTAAAGTGATACTAAACTCCTCTGGTGCTACATCATCCGCTCGCACCGCTTCACGCCAATCATCAACGATTCCTGAACCAGCGTTTTTATCAAGCGTAAAAGTCCCTCCAAGTGCAGTCAAAGGTGCTCGAGTGCCTTGACCATCGTTTAGAAGAACTTGGGTCTCTGGAGCAAAATCAATCCTGGCGGTAGTATCGTCAGAACCTCCAATCTGCATACCAGGCGAACGGAATATAATTTCAGCAATAACATTAGTGAGGCGAGGATCCCCTTCAACTCGGCCGCAGTATCCATTTGGAATACCGCCAGCAAAAGTAATGGTCTTTTCCTCTTTGTTTATAACAGGTGGCTCTATCCAGACATTAAGAATCGACTTTCCAATTGAAATATCTACTGGTTGGATATTATCTGTATACGTGAGTACTACATCAAGGGCGTTTATACATTCCCCAGCCTGACTGTCGGGCATAAGTCGTACCGCCGCTGTCAAAGCGTCGCCTCGATACAGCGTCCCAACGCCAGGATCAATATAGATGGTAGCTGCTTCCGAAACAGGAGCATACAACAAGAAAAGGAACGCAGCGAAACGCACAATGTGAATCATGTTGTAAGTATAGCAAAACAAGCATTCTCTAATCTTCACTGTACACAGACAAACAAAAAACCCGTCTCGTGGTGGGAGATAGGGTTTTTTGTTTTAGCTCCAAGCTTGGAACCAATATTCCTAGAATACTGGCGTTGCTACGTATGTCAGCGTAGCTGTGTAATCGCTGCCCGCTTCTTGTAGCGGACCTACTTCAACGGTATATCCTACACGTGTGATACCGACTCCTTGCGTTGTCGAATCAGCTGGTCCATCGTGTCGGAAGATTTCTACTGGTGTAGTAGAAGCAGATACATACATTCGTCCGCCGCCCCCTACATCAAAGTAGTTATCGAGGTCAGGATAAATGGTATCGTCGTTTGTTGTGATTCCCCAGTGTCCATAGGTATCTTCGTCACCTAGGGCAGATGTTGGACTCTCATAAAACAACGGTGTGTCTGTATATGCTCCATTACTATAACCATCGATATCAGCACCTGTGGCTGATGTGAGTTGTTGGTCAGCATGTACTGTAACGACAAAGCCGTTAGCTGCGTTGGTACTTACTTCTAAGTCCTGCGCAGCGGTGACTGCTGTATCAGCTTCTAGAACTCCAAAAGGAATTTCAGTAGAAGTTGTTGTACCGCTCGTTGTGTCTCCGTTGATTGCAGCTCCCGCATTTACACCTGTAACAGTGAAATCGAAAATTGTTTCAACAGAGGCAGTAACTGTAACAACGTCAACAATTGCTACTCGCGTCGCACCAGTATCACTACTTCCAACAGTAAGCGTAATTTCGTACGAGTTTACAGCAGGGTTAGTGATTTGGTTTGAACCAGCTCCACCAGTAGTGGCGTTGGTACCAATTTCAATGGTGACAGTAGCATTTGCTCCGATAGTACTTGTGCCACTTTCAATGTCAATGACATCTCCAGCGGCAGTAACGTTCCAGTCCGCCCCACTGGCAACACCGTCGATAAGACTTTGCTCAACGCCGTTGACGTTTAGGTCAACATCGGCAGCAACGATGGTTCCAACATCTGTAAAGACGCCAGTACCGAAGTTGATTGAGATTGTCTCACCAGCAGCGAGGCCAGTTGGTGTAACGAAGGATAGTGTGTGGTTGGATACTACCCCAGGTGCAGAATCTGAGAGTGTGTTACTAAATGAGATGACATTTGCAGCTTCCGCTCGGAATAAAGGTACACCTACGAACCATAAAATGATTGCGAGGGTAACAACTGCGGTGATTGCTTGGAGCAACGTGAACGTTGTATTCGTTCTAATCATGTTGCTCTACGTTGTATTAGTTTTTCAGCTTAGATTGACGTCGCGACCGAAAAAACTAAATGAGCAGATACTCATGCGGGCGTCGGGTCTCCACTCCTTTCGCCTATATGTGCGCTGCAAAACATACCTACTTTGAAACACTCGGCTGAAGTGTCCAGATACAGCTACGCTGCACCTGCAGTAAGACTAATTTCTTACCTCCTAAGTAAGTACTCTTTCATTGTAACGTGTTGAATTTTTTTATAGGCTGCGTTATACACAAACGAACAGAGGAACGTAGTGACTATTGTGAGTTTGTGCAGCCGCTTAGCTGAGCTGCGACCCCGAAGGGAGCAGTCAGCTGCAGCGGTCTGCCAAATATTTGCGTTTAAATATTTAAAGGGTAGTGAGATACTGCAGCCACTTAATTGAATTCGACCTTCGGGAGAGAATTCAATTGCAGTGGTCTGTCAAACGGTCTGACAAATAATAGATAAAGCCGGACAAATATAGCAGTCTGCCAAAGAAATAATAAAACCTCACCACATGCTGGCAAGGTTTTATAACCCTTAGTAAAATCAATATTAATTATCCGCTCCAATTAAACAGCAAAATAGAAAAGTCCTCAATACTCACCCTCCCGTTACCATTTATATCCGCAGGAGGATTAGAGTTTCCTCCGTCTGTCTGCCACCAGAAAATCAAAATAGAAAAGTCGATTAGGTTTACTCGTCCGTCACGATTGAGATCTGAAGGAGTAGTTACCTGTCCATCAACGCCAACAAAAAGTTGTAGGGTGGAACTAAAACTACTTTGTGTAGTCAATTGTCCGGTCCCCGTAACCGAACGAGCCCGAAGGGTATGCGGAGCAACTGAGAGTGAGGCGGTGTTTAAAGTAAGACTCCAATTTCCCTCCGCGTTTGCCGTGGTGCGTTCTATAGTTGAGCCTGTATCTATATGTACTTCTATTCCTGCGCTAGGAATAGATTGTCCACTTACAGTCACTATGTCTCCCGGGTTTACGTTTTGGTTTGGAACACGAATAGTCGGCGGCAAAATAACACCAGCAATATTTGTAACCGCACCCTGCGTCACATCAAAGGTAGTGTTGAGAGTAATTGAGCGAGTCCCTGCAACGTCTGTGGCCCAAAAGCCAAGTGAGGCGGTGCCTGGTGAAGCGTCGGTAGTAAAATCAAATCTTCCTGCCCCATTGGCGCGTACACTACCGACTGTTTCTGAGTCAAGAATTATATTGATAGTACGGCCAGGGTAGGCGAGGCCCGTGACACTTATGATAGTATCTCCCAGTTCAGTGGTACTTCCTCCGCTACCACCACTTCCTCCTCCCGAGCTTCCTCCTCCTCCCGAACCAGCTGGTTCAACCTGACAAATTGCTGAACAAAAGTCTCCATTGTCATTATTACCATCATCACATTCTTCAGAGAATTGTGTCTGTAAAATTCCGTCCCCGCAATACGGACCAAAATTACAAATAGTGCTGCACTGTCGTCCAACTATAGTTGTACTATACACACCAGTCTCACCTGGAGCATCACACTGCTCACCATCGTCTACAAGTGCATTACCGCAGATACTTAAACTAAGGGTGGTTGATGCTGTACCTGCAAAAAAAGTTTGTGCGAAAGCGACCTCCCCTTGGAGTAGTAGGAGTACAAGGCAAGAAAGTAAATAGAAAGTAAATCTCATAAGTCTATCCAACCTGTCGGCGAGAAAGACGTCTGTTGTAAATGAAATACAGAACGAGGATCAAAAGTGCAAAGATTGGCAGCAAGATTGAGATCTTATGCGGGACCGAGAGTCCACTAAAGCCAAAGCCTGCTTGTTGTAGTGTGCCGTACGGAAGAATACTGAGACTAACTTCCCCTTCTTGCTTAACTTCATCGCCATTATAAATACTGTACCGCGCAATATAGTTTCCGGCTGGAAGACGAGTTGGAATCTCAGCCAGTACTTCTTCAGTTGCGTAAGGAGCAATCTCAGTTATACGTCCCTTATGATCTGTTTCTTCAAGGAGAACATTTCCAGCGAAGTCAAAGATTCTAAATGCAACACGTGAAGGTGAAATATCTACGTTACCAGTGTTTTCGATTAACATAGTGAAATTAATCTTTCCAGGGAAATACAACCAACCAAGTTTCTTTCCTTCATTCAAATCAGAAAGTCCAATTTTACGTACTCGAAAATCTTTTATTTCTCTATCAATAACAGTGAGACCTATATCAACCTGCGCACCAAGTGAAATACTCACCGCACCAGCAGCTACTTGATCATCATCAGGTACAGTCTTGATTCTAATGACACCTTTATAGTCTTTGAATTCAGCGTCATCAGGAACCGTTACTCGGACAGTCATTGGTACTTTCTGTACGCCTCGTGGCAATGGCACAGACTCTCCTTCTACAATCTGGATCCAGTCCATGATTTCGGGAGCGTCCACGCTAATTTGGGCCTTCTGGGGCACATCAGGATTACCGCGCACCAACAAAATCTGTTGTTCGTAAGTGGAGTTTCGAGTCAGGCTCGTATTGCGTACATATGGTGGCGTAATACCAAAACCCGCTCGCACTATCTCAGTTGAGAGCACAAAAAAAAGCAGGCAGATGGAAATAACCTTCTTCATATAAACAATATCGAGTACATCTCTTGCACTCTCCAATTATCGAAAATAAATCAATAAAAAGCAACAGCCACTGTATGGATAACAATGGCTGTTGCGTCGATATTCTGTGTTGTGGTATGTAGTCTACCAGTCTGTACTACTTGAGGTCACGGCGTAGAAGGTGTTTAGCCCTGTGTAGGCACCAGCTACAGTAATCGCGATCGGTACTTCAATTCCCCAGTACGTTACACCTGAGTTAGGTGATGAGGTGGCTGTGGTCTTTGGTACTTTGAGCTCGAGGAGCTGTTGTGTTGTAGAAGAAAGATTGTATCCACTTCCGTACGCAACAGAACTTGTTCCGAACTCTTGTTGGTAATCTGGAATAGTTGAAGAAGCACTGTTTGCACATGGACTTCCCACCGCAAATCCTGGACACATCGCCTCACCTTCAAGTTCTTGGTTGAGCCCGGTGTTACCTACCGAGAGAACAGTTGTCGTTGCGTCGAGCGTTCCGGTGTTGTCTCCTGGTTCGAGTGATCCATATGGAATTTCTCCTGTAATCAAGTCAATGGCTGGGAAACTAAGGAGAGTCACTGGACTTGAGCCAACTGTTCTTGTTCCAGTAGCGTTGTTGTCATCGATACCAGCAATTGCTGCTACCCAATCATCGGCAGCAAATGGAGAGATAACGTCTGTTGGTTCAGCAACGAACCAGAGTGGGAATGTGCAAGACCAAAGTTGAGTTGGGTCTGATGGTCCACCACAACTAGTGGTAGATGCTGTACATGAGAGGTTCCAGACGTTGCTTGGGGCTCCACTTGGATAACAGTTGTTTGGATTGTATGAGCCGGCAAGACCAGAACAAGTTGATGTTCCAATACTACTTCGGTAAAGAGAGACTACATATCCGACCATCTCGTCACCTCCAAGAGCATTTTCGCAACTGTTGGCATCGGAAGTTTCAAAGGCGAGTGGGAAGTTTAGAGTTTCTCCCGCTTCTACCGTGAGTGAGATGTTTAATCCTCCGTTGACTGAGATACTTCCCGCAGCCACTGTTGGCGCTACGTTGCTTACCACAAAGCCATCATTTTCACCTTGAGATCCACCTACTGCTGTGTGTCCATGGTTGTCTACAATGAAGCCGTAAGCATCAAAAGTATCATCTTGGATAACGCTTGGAAGAGTGAATGCCGCTGTAGCGTTTGCAGTTACTGGAACAGTAGTGGTAGCGATAGTTCCGCCGATACCACAACTTGCTGTTGTTGTACTGTAGTCGTTTGCATTACAGACATGCAGTGTAAGCACGTCTTCTCCACCAACAACGTCAGGGTCAGTTGAAGTTGAGAAGAAGGTTACAACGGCTCCAGGGTTAGCTGGTGAGTTGTTGTAGAAAGATGTAAAGCTTGGTCTGAAGTTTACATGGAAAGGAGAAGAGTTAGTTGCATTAGTACCTTGAGAACTTACGTCATTACAACGTGGGTTCACAGGATCGTCGTCACATACCCAACCATACCAGTTGTTGCTTTCAGCAAACGGTGCGACTTCTGATGTTGTGGTTGCGACCCGGGCTTGCGCAAGAGCAGCTGTGGCGGTAGAGACTCCCCACTGCACTCCACCCACACACTCTGGCGGCTCAGTACCGAGCGTACCGAGACTGGCTGCAGCGTTTGGCGTCGGTGTAGCACTGCCACTACAGATAATCAAGAAATACGGCGCATTTCCAGAGTTGTCAGCCCGAGCTGTCCACGAGACTTGTCTTCCTGAGTTAGTCGGTGTGCTGGTTGAAGATTCAAACTCTTCTACAGCAAAATCAATCCAAATCGGAGGAGTGTTGAGTACGGTCAGTGTCGTAGTTGCGGTCTGTGCTTCTACTTTTAGGAGCTCTGTTTTTCCTGCGTTAAAGAGGAACACGAAGGCAAAAATGAGCACTCCAGAAACAGCAGCCGCAATGGTGATTTTGCCTGCAGTTTCTAGGTAATTAAATTTCTCTACTTTGTTGTACAACATACTAATGAACTATTTATAAATACTTTACTTCATATACTATTGTAACCAATGTAAAGCAACACTTCTCTTTAGTTATACACATTTTATCTACAGGTTATGTACCTGTTATTCATATCTAATCGCATCAAGTGGATTGAGGGTTGAAGCACGTCTGGCTGGGAAAACTCCTGTTAAGTACCCCACTCCAGCTGAGAAAAGAGCAATGAAGACCAAAAATACAATTGGGAAAGAGAAAAGTGAGACAGATTGTCCACCAAATTGACCCGCCACGATATTCAAAAATAGATTGACAGTAAGACCTAAGGCAACGCCCATCACAATTCCACTCACCCCACCCATAAAGCCCACCACAATAGACTCAGAAATAAAGAGGTTTTTTACGTCTTTTGGTGAAGCGCCAATTGTACGCATAATTCCAATTTCTTTTGTTCGTTCAAGGAGTGTAACTGTCATGGTATTAAACATACCAATAGCAGATACAATAAGTGCAATTCCGCCAAAGGTAGCCAGTACCGCTTGTACGCCTTGGAAAATCTTTGACGCCTGCTCCACAGTCTTTGAAAGTGCGGTTACTCGATAGCCAGCTTCAATAAGGCGAGCTTCAACAATCGGTAGATTTTCGTTTGAGTTCACACGAACTTGAATACGCTCATATTCTTCAATACCCACGTGATTGCGAAGCTCTGGAAGCATCATCATGGCATTAAGAACACCTTCTTCTTTTGTAATACCACGTACGGTGTACTCTTTATCAATTGGAACCTCAACCACTGCGTCAGTCCCATCCTCAGCTGGTACAAGCAGTCTGAAAGATACTTTTTCGCCAACAAAAGACTCCGCTTCATCAATTCCGAAAAGCTTCAAAACAGCAGGGGAAAGCATTATGCTGTTTGTATCACCAGCATCTTCATCAGTAAAAACAGTTCCTTCGGTTGCTGTTACTCCTGCATACCGTAGGTATGGAGGCTCAACACCTTGAATAAAGACGTTTCCGGTTAAACCTTTATAGGTAACGAGCGCAGGAAAGCGAGCCAATGGTGCAGCATCAAGAACCTCTTCATACTTTTTAAAAGTATCAACTGTTTCAACTGTGAGTTTGAGGTTTTGTGCACCTGTGGCAGAAACACCAAGTGAGAGAAGTGTCTCTCCAAACACAATCTGCTCAAGAATGATTTTTTGTAGACCAAAGCCGAGTCCAACCAGCACCACCACCGCTCCAGTTCCCACACCCATACCTAAAATCGTAAGCCACGTACGAAGTGGGTTAGTTTTAAACATTCGAGTTGAGAGTTGGGCTAGATCTTGAATTCGCATTAAATGAAATAATGAGCGTAGCGATTATATTGAATTTAGTTCCTAATTTTCTCCATTACTAGAGAAAATTACTGGAACGACCCAACGCCCCTATTAAATGTAATTGTAACACTTCAAACTCTCAAAGAAACAAGTTTCCCCCGTAACTAACTCTTGTAACTCACATCCACTCCTTGGGCGATGATTTTTTCGAAGTAACGTGTAAGATCATCCGCTTCTTTTGGATCTAGTGCGAGTCCACCACCTTTTATACCAAGCATGAGACGTTCATTAAACTGCGCTTCCTCCACTACGCCAGTCACACGGTCGGCAATCATTTCAACCATGTTGTCATTTTGTTCTTTACTCAATTTCATATGGTAAGAACCCATTAGGTGGTCACGTAACCGCTCAGCTAGTTTATGTTGGCTAAAAAAGATATCGTCGTTATCTTTTTTTGCTCTAAAACGCCTAATATCATCTGCTTGATGCATAAGTTTTTCGGCCACGTGTGCCATCCGCTTGGCTTCTTTTTCTTCAATCTCTACTCCACCTTGCTCAAGCTTGAGTACAAGCGCACGGATAAATGTGTCTTTGTCTATTTTGCCTTTGATAAATAGGGCAATAGCATGCTCTAGGCGAATAATTTGGTCATAGGTGTACTCTTGGGTCAGGAAGTTAACCATACTCTTCACGCGAAGCGTATCAACTGAGTCGTAGGGATACAGACGAGCAAGTTGTTCAAGCTCAGTCACAATAGTCTCACCTTCGCGGACTGGTTTAATTTGTTTTCGCTGTGGGTTTACCACTTCTCGCACCACAAAGCCGTCTTTGAGATAATACACGCGGTGCGCATAGCTCAAGTGCGCAGCGTTATGAGACACCATAATAATGGTTCGTCTATCAAACGTGTTAATTTCGTCAATCTTGTCCATTACCTGCTGCGTAGAAACCGAGTCGAGGTTTCCGGTTGGTTCATCTGCCAAGAGAATTTTTGGGTCGTTCACCATCGAACGAGCCACCGACACACGCTGCTGCTGTCCTCCAGAAAGCATGGCTGGGATTTTGTGAGATACATGCCCTACCCCAAAGCGATCAAGCAGTGACTGCGCACGACGTTCGCGTGTCACTCTATCAGCATCACAAAAAATCATTGGGAGCGCGACGTTGTCGAGTACTGAAAGGGAGCCAATCAGGTTGAAAGACTGAAAAATAATACCCATCACGTACCGTTGAAAATAAACACGTTCACTCGGTGGATATGAATAGATATCGTCTCCACGAATAAGGAGAGTGCCGTCTCCTGGGGGAAGCGAGCCCTGAATTGAATACATCAAAGTAGACTTTCCTGAACCTGAAGCACCGAAAAGAATGATGTACTCCCCTTCATAGATATCAGTATTTACACCCTGAAGGGCTCTAAATTCATTAGATTTGCCTTTGTTGTAGATGATTGAAAGATCACGACAAACAATGAGTGGTTTCGCCATGTGTACATTATGCCATTAGTCTTACAATCTTTAGGCTTCTTCTATCCCCACTGCAGACATCTATACTCCAATGTTCTTAACCCAACCGAAGGTACTCTGGAAGTTTTCAAGAATGAGGTCAATAATGTTTTTTTCTTGAATCGGTGTAAAGAGCACAAAGTTTTCCGACTGTGTCTTATTCCCTGCTTCGTCTTCACAGTTGAGCCAGAACTGATACACCGTTGCTGGCGCAAAGTCGACCACCACTTCTACATGCTTAGTATTGTACTCCACTCGCTCTTTTTCACGCACTGTTGGTTCACTTCCCCCGGCCACACCTTCGCGATACGTCATCAAACAGTAGGCTGGTTCATCAGAGACCCATTCAATAATAGTTTGAATTCTTGATTCTCCTCCTGGGAATAGCGTTGATTCATTAGTTACGTTTGAAATAATTGGCGGAGCAATATCCCGTACAGTAATAAACTGAATTGGCTGACTGCGTACGCGGTCTCCGCCCGAGTTTTCTGAAATTACAAAGGCCACGTACCTAGTACCAAGCGTCAAGTCAGCTAAACGCATCTGGTGTGAAGTAGCAAGCGTTGGACGTCCAACTGAGTTTTGCGCACCGGTTGTTTGGTCTTGGAATTCAATCAAGGCCTTAGCTGGTACCGTAGTGTCCCAAGCAAGCGTAGCAGCATTTTCTTCCACCTTGAGCACCCGTAGATTTCGGATTTCTGGTAAAGAGGCTTTGGTGAGGAAAGTGAAGTTTCTACTTTCACCAGTAATATTTAACCCATCAGTTGAAAGGACTTTGAAGCTATACTCAGTATAGGGTTCAAGTCCAATGATACGAATTTCGTGATCTGTTGTTGGTCCACCGGTTGAAGCCTGTGAATAGGCATAATTTGTACCATCAAAACTGGCTGAGGGTGAAAATTGTACCTCTGAGGAAGCTTCGCGGTCAGTCGTCCAACGCACAAGCGCTGTGGTTGTCTCTGGTATAACGGTTGGTGGACCAATAATTGTCAAATCGGTAGTAATACCTTGAATCGCTTCCACAACTTCAGTTAAGATTTCCTGCAGTTGCTGGGGGCTGGTGATTTGATTTATTTGTTCAATAATTTCTTCTACGGTTGGCGTCGGCGTAGCCGATTGAGAAGTAGTTGAGTCAGATGATGATTGTCCTTGCCCAGGACCATCGCCAGTTTGTGGAGTACCACTCATTTGCACCTTATAGTCTGCAGAAATACCTTGGTTGCCATCTTCATCAGCAGAAATCACCCGAAAGTAATAGACCCGTCCAGCTTCGAGATTCTCGAGAGTGATCGAGTGCACAGTTTTGTCAGGGACAGGAATACGAACAATGCCTAAGTCAGGCTGTAGACCATAGTTTACAACTGAGTCTGAATCTTTATCAGTTTCCCATGTCACCGTAAGTGAATCTTCAGTCACGTTTTCAATCTGTACATTACTAATTTCAGGGGGGTCTGTTGATTGAGCAAAAGCTATCTGGGCAGCAATAACTACTCCGACAGTAAAGAGTAGCGAGAGTATTTTATAGGTAAGAACATTCCTCATAGTATTTCTATCATAACACTCTAATCAATACCGATAGCAGTAAAGATGTTGGTACCCGTGTGTGCGGCGTTACTAGCTGTAAACGGAACCGCGATACCCCAATACACATCAGTCTCTACTGGAGGAGTCACAACACTTGGCTTGCTGAGGTTAAGTCCAAGTACAACGGCACTACTTGATGAGAGCTGCTGGCAAGTAACACAGGCGTTGTAGGTGAAAGTTGAGGTAGCAACTTTCTGTTGATCAGCTGGAATAGCTGAAGATTCACCGTCAGTTAGATCAGTTCCTTCAACATCAACGTTGATTGGTGTGTTGCCGAGGTTTGTGATGGTGGTAGTTGGGTTAAACGAACCAGTGTCAGAGTCTCCTGAGAGAGCGCCGTAATTTATGACAGAATCCACTGCCATCGCTCTTAGAGTAATGAGTTCTACTCCAATAGCGGAGGCAAAATCATAGCCTTCACTAGAATCTTCTGCCTCAGCGTAAGCTTCCCAAGTTTGTCCTAAATATGGCTCCTCGTCTGTTGCATCCGCATGGAAGAAGATATCAACTTCACAAGACAGATCACAACTGTTTCCAACACAGTTAGTGAGCGTACATTGACCATTTTCAGTTGTAGCTACGTAACAGTTGTTGTTATCTGGTGTACAAGTAGGACCAGCCCCACTGCGGTAAATAGTAGCTGTCGCATGAATGATGTCAGAAGCACCATTGAAGTCAGTGACAATACCCGAAACAGTAACTGGCGTAGTTGTACCTGGAGTAAGATTTATATCTCCTCCACCATTAAGTGTAACTGCACCAAAGGTTGGGTCAAATTGAAGTCCTAGTTCAGCAATTTTAGCGTAAAAGTCCAGTGGAGTTCCATCGTTTGTGACTCTGAAGCAGTAGTCATCTGAAGCATTACTTGTTGGGGTCAGTACATACTCGAGTTCAGTGTAGAAGTCTTGATCTAAGTCAGTCGCAGCTGTTTGACTCGAAGGACTCTCAACAATTGAACCCTCACTAAATGTTCCTTCTGTACCAGTGAGTAAATCAGTAGCAGGGTCGCCATTTGTGACAAAAGTAGAGGCTTGCATACAAACAGGAGAACTGCCACAAGATGCTTGGTTTGGCACAGTAGCATATGAAGCACTGTTGACAGACTCACAAGTAGGGGCTGCTCCCTTAGCAGCAAACTCAAGTCGGTACTGTTGAGCAGTCACATCGAGACCTGAGTTTTCAACCGCCAACCTTAGACGAACAATGTCACCTGGGATAGCTGTTGTAATTCCATCTAAACTAGAGGCCCAACTTGCACCACCATCGGTCTGCTTTGCACCAAGGAAAACAGTTGGAGTAGTAGCTATTCGGGCCCGTGAGGTAAAGCTGTCCCAAGCTCCGTTCTGGAACCAGAAGGCATATCCAAATCCGCCAGAAGTGTAGTTGGCGTCAGTGGCAGAAGTAGTCGCAATGAGGGTGCCGGCACTATTAAAGAGTGATACTTCCATTAAGTCACTTGTCTGCCAGTCAATTTCTACTTCATACCAACCAGTTGTGTATGTGACTGTAGTGGTGGCAAGTACAACTCCCGAAGTATCATTATTGTCTACATCTCGAGCGAGAGAAATTCTATCTACCCCGAACTGCTCAAGACAAACGCCGTAATTTTGGTTTGTTGTTCCTGGCGACTGCACTCCAAAAAGTGTACAAGGTTCATCTCCACTACCACCCGAAGTGTTTACATATTGCATGTAGCGAATTATTTCACCTTGAGTCACCGGATCATCAAAGCGGAAAATACCGTCCGTCGTCTTTCCGCTTGGATTTGAAGGTGCAAGCGACCGCGCTCCGCCATAGACTGGAGTTGTAACAGTGGTAAAGAGACTGGTGTCTCCTGAATACTCAGAGATAGAAGCGTCTTCATAATCATCAAATGCATTCATGGTACTTGTTCCACTACTTTGTGACACAGCTGTAGAGCTTCCATAATACATAAACACCGTTGCATAATCGCTTGCTGGCAATGTTGGGACTCGCACCCAAATCTGTGCGTCGGTACTGGCAGTGTACCTTTCTATCCAGAACGGAATTTGTGTTTGCCCGTTATCGCTCGTGAAGCGAATATCTTCAAAGTCTGATTGCATTGAACTATCGTACGGAACAATCACCTTAACGGCGGTTGAAGCATATGCTTGGTTGTCGTTATTAAGTACTCGCACTCGTGTCCGATAATCAAAGCTGCTATTAAACCACTCTGTAGATGGTGCACCTTCTCCACCATCATCATTTCGCCAGCGAACGTGTGTTTGTTCGGTGAGGAGACAAGAGCTGTTATCAAATCGGATTGAGCCACAAGCATCAATGCCATCAATGTCGAATCCTTCTCCGCCAATATTTCCATAGTTGTTGGTAAAGCGCCACGCGTTTGCAGTCTCGCCAGTGAGATTTATGTTATAGCCCGTAAGTGGCCCTGTGGCATTAAAACCTACGGCGTCAAATGTTTTTGAAGGATTGGCGTTGAGGGTGGTTGAAGAAAGTGTGACCGCAGAACCAGAAGCCACGGCGATATCGAAGTATCCGTTCGATAGTTCATCAATAGTAGACAGACCACTTAACTGAAGACCAAACACATTCATATCACCAAACTCATAATAATTGGCATTGAGAGTTCCTCCGGTCACGGCAAAGTTATATGTTCCACTACCTTGATTTTGCATGATAGTTGAACTTCCAGATGTTCCTACAATCTGAAGCGAGCCAGTAGTGACCGTCGTAGTTGCATTTGGCGCAAACGAGACCGTTACTTTTCGTTGATTACTGCCACTGAGTACCGTTCCGTCAAAGTCGTTACTGTAATTCCAGTACTCAGTAGTGGTGGCGATTTGTAGATCTCCGTACACATATAGCGCCCCGTTAGTGTTTGCGTGGTCTTGTGAGTACAACGAACCAGAAAGCGCAACGGTTGTAGTAGCAGCACTACTGTACCAACTTCGAATGTCAGTGTTGGCATCGATACTGATAGTACCGTACACGTCTCCACTGTTTGAGCGGGTATTAATACTGTAACCAGACTGACTGATTAGTCTGAGAGTTGTGTTTGTCCAAGTAGTACCCGCTCCACCAACTGAGTTTGTGAACACACCTCCGACCGTGATGACCGCTGTAGGATTTACGGTAAGAATATTCGCACTGGCAATAGTGAGGTTGTTTGTCGTAGTGGCACTAAAGAGTGTATACCCACCACTTGGTGCACCAAACTGAAGGTTATAGAACGGGCTAGTGCCAGGATTTACTGTAAGACCGGCTGAAGCAGAATTGAGGAGGACTGTTCCACTTGCACTGGCAAATGTACCGCCTGTTGCTACAAATGAACCTCCGACTGCAGTTGTACTTGCTCCAAGGGCGACACTGCCACTGGCAATAGTAAATGAATCCAAGAACGTAATGTTTGCGTCAGTAATGGTGAAAGCTGCTGGTCCAACAAATCGAACTGCGTACAAATCTGAAGAACTAGCGGTCAAAACAGCGGTACTGGTTGCTGTCATGATAAGGTCGGAAGTATTGTGCGTCACGGTACCGGAACGTTTCTCGAAGCTGCCTCCAATAGCAAAGTTTCCGCTTGGAAGCGTCACGGTACTACCAGTAATCAAAACTGAACCAGTACTGGTGGCGTTTGTATCACTCATTGTGAACGAGCCACTGTTTGTGAATCGGAGGGAAGACACAACTGAATTGTTGAAACGAACAGTATTACCGCCAGAGGTACTTGTGAAGACAAATGGGCTACCGCCATTGGTAAATGAACCAGAGGTGACATTAAATGATGCGCCAATGGTTGTCGTACCTGACCCAAATGTAACTGCACCATTTGATTGTGTGTAAGAGCCACCAAGTGTGAGCGTAGCGTCAGTCACCACGTAACTGCCCGATCCAGAAACAGTAAGGTTGTGTAATGCTGCACTATTTACATCAAAGGTTCTACTGGCACCAGTTGTAGTGAGGGTTAGAGTTGAACTGGCACCTACAAACTCCGCTCCTGTACCAAAGATGACACTACCGCCGATGCTATGAGCTTCAGTTGTTTTTGCTCTAAATCGAGCGTTTGTCTGAGCTTCAAGTGTTCCATCATACGCCGCTCCAGCACCAGCACCAGCAAGGGTTACGTTTCCGTTTGGTTCAAATGTTTTTCCTGTCCAAATGAGAAGCTTCGTGTCAGCTGGTAGTGTGAGGGTGTCGGTACCTGTTGTTGTGGCAGTGAAATTAATATCTGAATCAAAACTAGAGTCCCACACAGCCATATTTGCAATGGTAATCGGATCAGTGTTTTCATGACGCACCACCACTCGATTGTGATACAGATGCATGTTACTGATTGAAGAAATTGGCGCCACACTCACTGTTGTTGCTTTTGGTGTCTCACCATTAATGAAGAGTGTCAGTGTATCAAGTGGACTAAAAGCAACTCCACTAATACTGTAGGCACCTGTACCTGCGTTACAACTTGTGTTGTATGTCGTAAGACCGGCCACCACCAGACGAATATTATTGGTAGAACCGTCACAAACGGTTGATACCGTAACTCCTTCATCACTGTATACGTTTCCTGCCACGGTAATAAGCGCAGCTGAGTCGTCCCATACCACATAGCCAGGGTCGCCTGCTGGATCATCATCAAAGGCTTCTCCACTTATGTTTCCAAGGTGGTTTGTAAAGCGCCATGAACTTATTGTTGTACCAGTTGCAGTTACGTTTTTAGCACCCGTTACTCCGCCACCAGCTTCAAACTTGTTGTTAGTGAAGTTCTTTGCTTCGTTTGCATTTATAACAGTGCCCCCTACCGTAATTGCGCTACCACTGTTGATACCAACCAAATGATCAGTTCGAGAAAAATCAGTGACTGTTGGCGCACCAGCAAACACAACTCCGTTACTATTAGTATCGCGAACTTGAACCGTGTCAAACTGAACTGTCGACCCTGTACCGAAAGTGATTCCATAGGTACCACTTCCTTGATTTTGAATCGTTGTGGTAGCTGAAGGTGTCCCCACAGCTACAATTGAACCGCCTGCCCACAAAGCACTAGCACCGCTGGCGAAGTATATTTCCGCCTGACGTTCACTACCGCCAGTGAGGTTAGTACCATCGAAGTCTGTGGAGTAACTCCAGTAATCATTTCCGGTGGTTCGTACCAGCTGACCCCAGATATACGCGTCACCATTTACTCCTGCATGGTCTTGAGAGTAGAGCGAACCTGTTGCGTTTACCGCATAAGAAGAAGCGCTAGAATTCCACATTCGAATTTGTGTGCCGGCCGCAATAGCGAGGTTGTTATAGACATCGTTTGTAGTTGAAGCATTAATTGAGTATGTTCCCGAACCAGTGAGGAGAAGAGTTGAAGTTCCCCAGTTTGTTGCGGCTCCACCAAGTGTGTTGGTGAATTGTCCACCAACAGAAAGCGTTTGTCCATTGTTTACGTTAAACGCACTATGATTTGTGAGTGTAAAGGCGTTGGTCGCAGTTGCATGTGAGTTGAGAGAAAACGTTCCTGTTCCATCTATAACTACATTACTAAAGCTTGAAGAACCGGCATTTATGAGCGAAGTGGTTGAGCCGGTAAAACGAACTGTTCCACTATTGCCAACAAAAGTACCGAGATTGGTGTAATCTCCGAGAATAGTTAGATTGGCACTATTGCTTGCTTGTAGTGTGCCATTATTCTGAATAACTACGTCGCCACGCACTTCTACCACGGGATCGCTTGTATTGGCGGTAAAAGTTGATGTGGCACTACCACCAATGATAAGGTCGTTGTACACAAGAATTCCAGAGCCTGTACCAGTGTATGTTGCGGAGCCAGCGCCAGCATTGAGTACAAGGTTGTAGTAGTTGATGGACGGCACATTAGCTGTAGCGCCACTAAACCGCAGAGTACTGGTGTCCTCAAGGAACGTTCCAGTTCGCACAAGCACGTTACCAGTACCTGACAAATCAAAGACAGCATTCCCTGCATCGAGGAAGTGAGCGTTTGCAATGGTGAGGGTTCCTGAGACAGTAGTAGTTGCAGCAGAAGCTGGGGTCGTTGTCCCGACCACAGAACCATTTCCTAAGATAAGGTTACTAAACGTCCAAGCAGAGGTACCGCCAAGAGTATTGGTACGATTAATGGTTGTGGTACCAGAACCAAGAGAAAGTATACCGTTACCATACAGAGATCCGTTTTGAATGGTTATGTTATTGGTACCAGTGACCGTTCCTGAAGCGATGTTCATATCAGCCACAACAGAGATTGGGGCAGTGATATTCCAGCCGCCTCCAGTTCCTGCAAACTGCAGTTGATTGAAGGTTACGAGATTTGGACTAGTAATGCTCTTTCCCGTTGTTGTGGCGTTAAAGATAAAGGTTGATGAAGCAGATGTGAAAGTTGACGTAGTTGCCATTACAAACCGTCCTGCAAGTGTATGGGTCTGTGTACCTGACGCAGTGAAGGTAGCGTTCGCACCAATCTGCAGCGTCCCTTCGTAACTATTAGCATTTCCGTTTCCTGTAAGCGTAACATTTCCGCCTGGAGCGAACGTAGAACTAGCAAATACAAAGAGTTCAGTGTTTGCAAGAACTGTAAGCGTGCCAGTAGCTGCCACAAAACGCAGATCAGTATCATTATCAAAGTCATATGACTGCAAATCAGCAATTGTTAGCGGGGAGACGTCTTGGTGTCTTGTAATTACCCGGTTTGCATAAATGTGCATGTTGGTAATATTCCCTGTTGGAGTCTTGGTAATAACGCTTCCTTGGACACCACCATTAGTATCAAGGTAGACGACTACTTTTGGATCACCTGTATATGCAACAGCCGGGAAAGAGTAGGCACCTGTCGTACCATTACAACTTGTCGAAGAAGCGTAAGTTCCACCATCTACAACCACTCGCACATTTTGTGTCGATCCATCACAGGTTGGTCCGCCAAGCGTAGTTAGTCCGGCATCAGCATACACAACACCCGAAATAGTAACGGTGTTCGAACTATCGTCGAAACGGATCGAACCTGGGTTACTGTCATTATTATCAAATGCTTCGCCATAAAGACCACCAGTTCCTTCACGAAACCAAATGAATGAACTTGGCGATCCTTGGAGAGTAATGTTTGAGGCAGCCCCTGGACTAGTAGTAGCAAAACCAACCCGATAATACTGAACGGTTGGATTCGTATCTATGGTTGATGCATCTACAGTAATACCAGTTCGTGACGGAGCAACAGTGAATAGTCCATCCCTGAAGACTGAAAGTGTTGAGGACGCTTTGAGGCCAAAACCCTCAGCATTTGTACCCGCAACTCTAAAGTGTTCGGCGGTAACGGTGGTATTTGTCGCATTGAGACTAAATGTTCCCGACAGTGCGTCGATGGTCGTTGATGCACTCGCTATACCTACGAGATTCAAAGAAGCATTTGTAAGACCAATCTGACTACTAGTGGCAATGCGAACATCTACTTGACGGCTGGTACTAGCAATCAAGGCCGTGCCATCGAAGTCAGTGCCATAACTCCAATACTCAGTTCCTGTTGAACGAATATAGTTACCAAAAATGTATAGGTCTCCATCTACAGCTGCGTGGTCCTGAGAATATATTGCTCCTGCCGCTCCGCTCGTGACGTAACTTGTGGCACTTGAGTTCCACATTTTTGCAAGTGTGCTACTGGCTGCTTCAAGTGTTCCGTACACATCTCCACCATGTGTCTTAGCATTCATGTTTGTGGTGGTAGCACTCAAGAGTCTCAAGGTTGATCCAGTCCAAGTGGTGTTGGTACCACTCACTGCATTAGTGAAAGTTCCTTGTGTCGCCAGAACTCGTCCGCTTGAGAGCGTAAACTGCGAAACGTTAGTTAGATTAACAGCCACCGTCGCCGTAGCATTTTCAGTGATAGTAAAGTCCCCTGTTACGCTATCAAATGTCACCGTTGCAAACGAAGAATCCCCAGCATCAATAGTCTCAGAACCAGCAGTTGAGTTGAAACGAACGGTTCCATTATTAGCATTAAACTGAGCGTTGTTTGTAAACGAGCCTCCTACTGACAAAGTACCAGTATTAAATGTACTATCGCCACCAGTATCAAGAATAAGATTTCCTAACACCGTCGCATTTGTGTCGGCAAAGGTGCGAGTGAACTGGGCTTCGCTTGCACTGACTGCATAAAACTGAGTCGTGCTAGCCATGTTATTAAACGAAGTAGTCAACCAACCTTGGGTTCGTGCTGTATTTGAAATCCGCACCTCGTCTAAAAGGCCGTTATAGAAGCGACCGCCAGCACTATCTTGACCGAAGTTGAGGGCGTTAATGAGTGAATTACCATGAGTAGTGACGTTCACTCCTGAAGTAATACCACTTGTTGCATGTACGTACGCAGTGGCTTGGTTAGGAAGCACAACCAACGACGCCATAAACCATGTATTGCGAGGATAGACTGGTCCACCGTTCCAGTTGTAGGTAGCGGCCGCGTCGTTCCAATGATATCCGATACGATTGGCCGTATTATCGATATTAATACCTGAAGTTTGCCCGCCTCGAGAGAAGAGAACTCCGTCATACGCCCCCTGATTGCCGTCTGTCCTCATCCAGAGCGACCAAGTTGAGGTAGCAAGTGTACGATTCATATTTGTACCGATGTACTCATTAGTACCATCGAGATCAGCACCACGACCTACTTGCGCAGCTTGTTGGTCTCCAGTCTCCATGTTAAAGGCAGTACCGGTAGTTGAACCTGTGCTGTCGATATATTGTGGAGCACCGAGAGATGGATCTTGATCCATGTGATAAACCGCTACGTATCCATTTGACCACACATTGTTTCGACCATAGGTAGCTGTGGTAGCGTACGCTGTAGCACTCGGATTTCCATGATACACATAAAAAGTTGTATCGGTAGTTGAGTCAAGAGCGGCACGGAAATGGATTTCACCAGTCTTTGCAACGGTATCAATAGTCACAAGCTCAAATGGTACTTCGGTAAAACCATCTCCGGTAGTGACACGGATATCGTCTCCGTCTGCTTGTAAAGCAGCAAAGAAAGCGTCTGGAAGATCATCTAGATTTACATACACAGGGAAATCAGTGAGGTTCTCTTCTACCGAGTCCGCATCTATTGTCACAGGCACGCGACCAGACCAACTATTGTCATACCAAGAACCAGCCGCCCCCATTACTCTGAGGTTATTAAATGAAGAACCATTTGTTCGCACCTCATCAGCATCACTTACGAGTAGTATCACCTCACCGTTGTTGTGAGCAAAAGCACCAGAACCGGTTGTCAAGAAGTCTCCGCCTATTGTCAGCTGACCGGCTGGGAAAGTAACCGTACCTGATTGAATACGGAAATTGCGTGTGGTACTGGCATTTGCTTCACTAAAGCTCCAAGCACCAGAGCCCGAAAAGACCAAGTCATAAAAGGCATTGAGGAAGGCCGTTCCACTTTGTGTAATGGTGCGCCCACCAGCAGTACTTGTCATTCTCACCTCTCCATTATTGTGCAGGAAAGTACCACCAGTGTTACTAAATGAACCTGCAATGGTAGTGGTTCCAGTCGGAAGTGTGACTGTACCTGTCGCAATAGACAAGTTTCCGGTTAAAGCGAGAGTTGAAGTAGAGAACGACCAATTACCGCCAGCTCCGGTAAATGATAGGTTATTGAATGAGGAAGATCCTCTATTGATTGAGCCGGTAGTAGTTCCAACAAAAGTGACCGTTCCAGATTGTGGAATAAAGGCATTGTTGTTGACCCAGCTTCGATACACGTTAATGTTGTAGCCTGAACCAGACGCATTAAGGGTATCGTCTGTCCCGATAGTAACGGACTCTGCCCCAACATTGCCAGCTAAAGTAATTGTTTTGGTTGTCCCATCAATTACTACGTAACCGATATTACTACTGGAAGTGGTTGCTTTTGCGTCACTCCATGTATTACTTCCCGAACCATCAAAAGTAGTTGTTCCAAGACCAGACATACTACCGCCTGCCGCTAATGAGAGGTTCCCCGCTACAGCTATTGAAGTTGTACTGCGAGCTAAAGTTCCAAAATTGACAGCAAGCGCTCCATCGATATCCAGATTTTTGCTTGAATTCCAGGTTGCAGTACCACTCGTTTCTCCAAAAGTTAGATTGTAGAAGCCAAGTGAACTTGAAGCACTCAGTGTTGAGCTTGAGGTTGTGGCTGTAAAAATGACCGTTGATTGACCGATATTAAACGTGCCGTTTTGTGTCCAAGAACCACGAACCCTAACTGTACTTGTGGCAGGAGAGAACGTGCCGTAGTTTTCAAAATTAATCAGTGACGTATTTGCACTTGGGGTATATGTTGTACCTGCAAGTACTCGCAACTTTGCATCTGTACAGCCTGACTCAACACAGAGTGTCAATACAGAACTACCATCAATACTAAAGAAAATATCTTCGTCGTCAGTATTATCAAACTGACCCAAAAACGCGTTGGTGAGAGTTGGACTATCAGATGAGCCGAGCGATAAATGTCTTCGTGCCAGCTGCATGTTTGTCACGTCACCGATACCATTATATATAGTGACCGCAACTGATTCCTCTGCATCCACTGCCCCATCCATAAATGTAGTCACAACATCGTCTTCAAAAGCAGTGACATTGTTGATTGCCCATGTCCCATCCCCAAGCACTGTTGCTGTCTTACCTGCCTGAACAACACCATTTACAGCTACACCCACCGTACCACTTGAAAGAGTTGTTGAGGCATTGTAATCATACGCGGTACCTGAGACAGTAATACCTTCAGACCATTCCACTGTCCAATCATTGAGAGTTGGACACGAACCAGACACACACACAAACTCTGCATCAAGTGACAGAATTTCATAAATAGTTCTATCAACAGCTGAAATATCGATAGGGCTCGCTGTAAAGCCAGCACTGTTCCCTGGTAAAGCACTATCTGGAATAAGCTCATACCCTGAAGATGTTGCGTAGTATATATGATATTCAATATAACTAGCTCCTGGTGTTACGTCGGTGAACGTCACCTCTTCCCAACGAGGTCCGGCACCGTCATTAAAATCAATTGTTGTAGAACGGATCGAGCCGGCAGTGAAGTTAGGGTACGTTCTAGCAGCCATTGTGTATGATCCGTCAAACGGTGTTCCTGTGATTGACGGAGTCGTGCTAATTGTTTGGAGCACTGTCCAAGTACTACCATCCCACTGACTTACATCATAGCGATCATTTGTATCATCAAAGAATACCGTATGGATAAGACCGTCGCCAGCTCTAAGAGATGACACCCGCCAAGAGTCCTGCATGGTAGTAAGTGAGAGTTCACCATTAAAAGACGAGGTGGCATAAAACTGGTACCGACCAGCTGTTGCATCGGAGTATGGCACTATCAAATAACCATCTCTCCCTGCCGTGGTTTCGTACGTACAGTCTACAGGTTGTCCGGCTTTTCCATTTGCTATCTGTTCAATTTCTGTAAAGGCGCCCCAAGCACTTCCGCTCCACTGAATCACTCCAACGTTTGTGTCGTTATCGACATAACATAATGAGACAGCATCTGAGCCTTCGTCACGCTTTAGAGAAGCCCATTCAATATGGTCACCAAGTGGAGTAGTAGAAGTTGACCATGCCGAACCATTCCAAAGCGCATAAAGAAGAGTGGTGGCAGCATTGTTAGTCAAGGCGACAATTGCCTGATTACCCGACTCTTCGTATACAACTGCCGCTCCCGCATTAGCATTTTCCGCCATATCACCAAGTGCTAGTGAATTCCCCCAAGCCGAACCACTCCATACCAAAATTTGGTAATCGACAGCACTAGTATTGGTATGCTTAAACACAGCCACAATCTCGTCTGATATTGGGTCTGAAGCGAGTTCAATATATAAACAATTATTTGCATTAGCTAGGTTAATTGTTGTTGTAGCAGACCAGGTTGTACCATTCCAGATTGCGTAGGTGGCATCTACCCCATTACACGACACCGCCAACAAATCCCCTGAGGTGGTTTCGTAACTTAAATCAAAGCCACGTTGTAATGTGTCTGGTATAGCATCTTCAAGCTCATACACATCTCCCCACGAATCGCTATTAGCATCGTATATTTGCACATTCATGTCGTTGTCCGTACCAACGGTACCTAATGCATACTCAGCTCGAGTTGGTGAAGCCTTGAGCTCTGTCCAACGTATCTGTGCACCAACACTAGCTGCAGTTCCAGCGGCGCTCCAAGACGTTCCGTTCCACAAACGATATCGCGGAGCTTGTCCGGTTCCTTCTCCATAGGCCATCAACACTTCATTCACGATTGAAGTAATTTGGGCACTACCAGCATCTGTCTCGATACTATCAAGGACACCAGTCTCAAACTGTTCTCCAGTTGTTTGATGCCACATAGACACCGTAATAGCAGTGTCTACCGTAAAGCTATACGGGTCGGAATACTCGGACCAATTATTTGCACCACCCGGATCGCGTGCTCGCACTCTCCACCAGTAGGTATTGCCGTTTGTAAGTGCTGATTGTAGTGTATAGCGAATTGTTTCACCTGAATTAAATGGTGTCGTATCTCCACCAGTTATGGTGTTTGAAAAACCAGCATCAGCACCTGAGTTAAAAGTTGAAGACGAGGTAAAAGCGTAGCTACTAGATAGCTGAACCTCATACTCAATTGAATCATTTTCTGGGTCAGTTGAAAAAAATGTTAGAGCTGGTGTAGTGGTAGCAACTTTAGCATTATCAAACGGCTGAACTTGTGAAGGAATTTCAATTGTTTCAGACCACTCCACCGTCCAATCGAGCAGTCGTGGCAAAGTCGCGTTGCCAGTAAAACCAGCTACAATGCGAAGTTCATTGTATGTAGTAGTATTTAAATCAGCTAAAGACACAGGTGAGCTTGTAAAGCCACTACTGTTTCCCGCCAAGGCTACATCTGGAACAAGCGCATAGGTATCTCCTGCCACTAAGTACTCAATGTAGTAGCGAATTGCTCCCGAGCTCACATTATGGGTAAAAGAGAAATCTCCCCAAGCATTACCACTTGTTCTATCATCGTAATCAATCACTGACGACGTAGTTGTACCTGCAGTAAAGCCTGATTCAATTCCAACATCGTTACTGCTAGTTGAAGTGACCAGATCAACAAAATTATTAGTAGCAAATTGACTACCAGTGGTCTGGAACCAAGTTGTAATCGTATTTGAGGTGTTAATGGTTACGCTATAAGGAGTAGACCAATCACCGTACTCGCCTGAACCCGACACATCTTGTCCACGCACTCTCCACCAGTAGGTATTGCCGTTTGACAGAGCGGTGGCTGACTCAAAGCGGATTCTTTGTCCGCTTGTGAATTCACTTTTTTGAGTCGGTTGGAGCAGGTTGGTAAATGCAGCAAAATTACTGACTGAATCAGTACTAATATCTGGTGTGCCAAAATTGACATCAGTATCTACTTGAATCTGGTACGCAATTAAGTCCCCTACTTCATCGGTGGCTGCAAATTCAAACCACGGTGTTGTAGATGCAAGGCGCTCATTATCAAACGGAGCGTATAGCTCAGGCGCTACAGGCGGTGCATTTGTAATAAGGCGGGGATAATTTGAGTATGTATTAAACAGAGACCCGTCTTCATACACCATACGGAAACAGTAATTGGTGTTTGACTCGGCATTATTATCTTGGATGACAAAATCCCACTCTGATTCTTCACCTACCGGTAGATCATTTTGATTCTCGCGAGTTGGGTTTTCAGTTTCGTATGTTTCAGGGTTGTCCGATGAAGACAAAAGAGTTGTGGGGAGCAATCTTCCGTCACTTATGAGCTCTTCACTAGACACTCCATAAAAACCCGTTGGATTTGATTTATTATTGTAGGTAGTTGCGAGCCAAGTTGCACTTCGTGCAACGTTAGAAAGAGTAATTTCATCAACCAAACCATTAAAAGAGCGAGCGGCACCAAATGGATCTCGACCAATAGTGAGTGCGTCGATAGTTGCAGTTGCGTGCGTTACCGCATTTGTTCCACTAGCCACACCGCTTCCAGTATGAGCATACATAGTTGCTGTTGTGGGTTGAACCACCAAAGAGGCCATAAACCACTGATTGGTTGGATAAAGTGGACCCCCAACCCAGCTGTAGGTATTAACGGCATCTCGCCAGTGATAGCCAAGCCTTGTTCCAGCACTATCCACATTCATACCATTAGTGAGGGTTCCTCGTGACATCAAGAGTCCATCATATGCTCCTTGGGCACCATCCGCGTTCAACCAAATAGACCAAGTGGAGGTAAGCATGTTCTGATTCATGTTGGTAGTGATATGTTCATCAACACCATCGTGATCAATTGCCCGCCCCACCACTCCAGCGAGCCTATCTCCTACTTCGAGGTTAACAGCTGTACCAGCGTTGTTTCCGGTACTATCAATAAACTGTGGAGCACTGGCAGTTGGGCTTTGATCAAGGTGAAATACCGCCAAAAAACCATTGGTCCACACATTATTTCGACCATAGGTAGCTGAGACTGAATACCCCGACGCGCCTGAATTACCATAGTAGACAAAAAACTCTGAATCAGTTGTTGAGGATACATTAGCCTTAAAATGTAACTCTCCGGTTTTTGCAGAGGTATCTATTGCCACGAGCTCATAAGGAAGTTCTGTTTCTCCATCACTTTCAGTGATTCGAATATCATCACCGTCGACCTGCACATTACTGAAAAAAGCATCGGGAAAATCGTCTAGGTTTAGATAGACTGGGAAATTTGTTTGGTCACCGGTGACAAGACCACTATCTATTGTCACTTTTACACGCCTATCCCAACTGCCACTATACCAACCGTCTCCGACTGCGGGATTTTCAAATCCCCGCCATAGCGCAGTAGTGGAAGACGTGTCGCCCACATCAGACCAAACTAAGGAGTTACTGCAGGTCAGACCTTCAGCATACTGCAGCTTAAAGGCTTCTGAAAAAGCCGGCAACTCGACATTTTCACCCATAAGTGACATACGTAGACGAATCACATCATCTGCATTAATTGCCATCACAGAAGTAAGTGGTGCATTTTCTGCAAGATCAGTCGCTCCGACTGGCCAGACATCTGTTGGGGTCAAGAAGCTTCCATTTACATACCAACGATAATTGTTCTGCGAAAGTTTTGGCTCGCGAACCCACGCCAAGGTCCACTCTTCAAGTGAAGCAGACTCACTTCCGAGTGTAGTAAGTGTCGCCTCAAGACATATTTGGTCATAGGTTGTGGTTGAAAGCCCAGTAAGGTCGATTGGTGAGTTAGTCACATCAAATCCTGCACCATTACCAGAGAGTGCACCATCAGAAATATACGCATCACAGGTTCCAACATTAGAGTATTTGATACGTACTTTTACATCAGTACCAAACGGTTCAGTAGTTGAAAACGAGACATCACCCCAAGTTGGCTGATTTGGTACCGCTGTAAAATCAATCGGTGGAGTTTCAACTACCCCCTCAGAAAATTCAAATTTCTTAGAAACAATGTCATACATTTCATACGGAGTAGCAATAACAGATGAAGGGCTTGTTTCTAGTAACTCTTCTGTAGACCATGACGAACCATTCCAAGCTGAGGCATTGAGGTCATCAGTCACATCATCAAGCGCTGCTATTATGATGGTTCCATCGCCTGCTCGTGCGGTCTGTACCCAAAACGAATCCTGCATGGTGCCAATTGTAGCTTCTGTACTGTATGCACTTGAGGTAGCTGAACGATAGCGTACATTTCCAGTATCACTATATGGTGCCATCAAATAGTCACTGCGACCTGGAGCAATTTCAAATGCACACTCGATAGGTCTTGCGGTGTCTATATTGCCATCTATGTCTAACTCCACAAACGTACTCCATACACCCCCATCCCAGCGTAAGACCCCAACATCGTTGTCGGTATCAATATAACAAAGGGCAATTTTGTCTGAACTCGGATCTGCGGTCAGTCGACCAAATTCGAAGTCGTCACCAATGGCTTGCGTGGCATTAGCACTAAACTCAGTCCCATTCCAAGTAGTATAAAAGATAGCTGGATTTGCGTTGTCACTCACAGTGATAATCGCCTGATCTCCTGAAGATTCATACACTACAGACATACCCTCTCTAGCTACAAGTGCAGATGAGCCGATAACTCGACTTTCTATCCACGCACTTCCATCCCAGACCAAAGCTTCGTACTGAGTACCAGTGTCACGGACCACCAAAATCAATTCATCTGAAGCAGGGTCAGAAGCAATTTCAAGGAAGTTACAGTTATTAGCTGAACTAACAGTAATTGAACTCGTTGCAGACCAAGTTGTACCGTTCCATACTCGATATACTGGATTTGGACCATTACTACAAGAAACAGCAATTGCGTCACCCGAAAGACTTTCATATCCAACTGCGACACCTCGATAAGCGGCGCTCGTGACAACCGAAGAAAGGAGGGTCAGATTTCCCCATGAGCTCGTAGAAGCACTGTATATCTGAGCGTAGGCATCGTTTGCGGAATCAAGCGTGACCATTGCATACTCATCACGACTGACTGCCGCTGATGTACGTACCCAATTGATAGTACCGCTTACTGCCTGCGCACTACCTTCAAGTCCCCAGTTTGCACCGTTCCACAATCTGTATCGTGGAGTTGTCACCGAGCCTTCGCCATATGCAATGAGGACTTCAGAGCTTTCAGTGGCATCAACTTGTACACGATCAGCGCCACTGGAAACAGTTCCGACAAGCGAGTCTCCTTCAAATTGCCCACTGTACGACTGGAACCAGCTAGGTGCCGACGCAGCCATGTCAACAGTAAGACTTTGGGTAGTAGACCAATCTCCGTATTCTCCTGAACCCGTCACATCCCGCGCCCGAGTTCTCCAGTAATAGGTAGTGAGATCAGTAAGAGCGTCTCCAGAGCTAAGTTGTAGACGAATTATATTATTTTCAACAAATGGTGATAGGTCTGTTGAGGATGAAGTATTAAAGAACTCAGAATCGACTGATGAATTAAATGTTGTCGATGCTGCAAAGCCAGTACTGGTAGAGATAGAAAATTCGTATTCTATATTTGATGTACCGTCAGGATCGTTAGCTTGAAAATCAAAAAATGGTGTCGTTGACGCAAAGCGAATATTATCAAACGGAAGATTATAAGTTGTTGGAGCATCGGGTCTAAAGTCGATTTCTGCTTTCTTCCACATTAGAAGTTGTCCATCTGTAGAATCATTAAGCGTTCCTGCAGCTCCCTCCTGCTGAACAGTTACCGTAATCACGTCTCCTATCAAGAGGTCTTCAACCACCATTACTAACGCGGAAGAAGACTCGGAATGCGCATTTTGGTTTCTTATGAAATGAGATTTGGTTTGCGCACCACTAATTCCAGTACCATTTTTTAGTACTGTTACTCTACTGTTTGCTCGTGTCACTCCGCCAGTGAGTGCATCATTATATGAAAGTAGGTAATCCCCATCTGAACCGATTGTAATTTGGTGACTATTACTTGAAGTCGAGTGGGTGAAGAGAGAAGAATCGTACGCATCTCTGCTCGTCCATTGAATTGCTGCGGCTGCAGCAGGGTTCCAGTTTGTCCCTCCAACAACTGCGGTTCCGCGCAATGCAATAAACTCTGTCGAAGGCATTTCACGCACCAAAACGGAACCAAAGAACCCGGAGGTAACTGTTACTGTTCCGGCGTTTCCTTCCCGCAGTGCAGTTAGGGTAAGGACTTGGTTTGTAGTGGTTGCTACGACAATACCCGACCAGTGTATGGAACCTTCACTATCTGATTCAGTTCCAGGCGCCTGAGTGTATCCTTGCTTAAATTGACCTCCAGAGACTAAGGCCCCATCTAACCTGACTTGACCTGTGATGTTGGTATTGTTTGCACTACTTGTTATCGGAATATTTACTTGTACAAAGTAAGTACCTGGATTTGAAATAATAATCTGTTCAGGATTCACTGAATCAGAATGAACAAAACCGCTATCTTGACGACTTTCTACCCAACTAAACGGGTATTCAGTAGTTTGGTTGAGGTTAGTTGAATTGGTAGTCTGTGTTGTGGTGGCGGCGAATACACCTGCCCCAACACCAATATACTCAAGGTACATAGAAGCTTTGCCAGTAACATTTATAATGTCTGCCACGTTGATGGTGGTAAGTCCTTCCACATACACTTCAAGCACATCATCAGCAACAATATCTGAGAGTAGAAAATGTGCATTGGTGGAGGATTCAGCATGTCCGTTTTGGTTTGAAATATAACCACTTCTACCAAGACTCTCTGGTACAGAAACACCGTTTACACGAACCTCAACACCAACACGTGTACCACGTGCGTTTCCATCTGTCCGTTGATGTGGAACAGAGATCGCCAAGAAATAATCTCCTGTTTGTCGCAAAGTTACTTCATGTGAGTCTGTGGTAGTTGAGTGTGTGTAGTAGAAAGTATCAACAGAAGAAGTACTCCACTGCATCGGGCTGGCTGTCTGATTAAGGTTAGTGCCAGCTATAGTTCGTGTTCCAGAAAAAGAACCAATTGAAGTTAATGCATCCGAAGCAATTTGCCACTGCCGAAGCTCTGTAAAGCCATCCATATTGAGCGGCCCAAGCAAAAACATGTACGGGCTTATGTCTGGCGCATCAAACTGATATGACAAAAGTAGATCATCTCCTTCTTCGAGGACAACATTTCTCCAGATAAGCTCTGTGTACTCTGGCATAGTCAAGACTTCTGCCCCTTCTGAGTTTTCTGTCAGGACAAAGCCACGCGGAATACGCTCAATAATATCTCCCTCGTAGCTCCGGTTGGCTTTAATTTTTAATGAAACATCATAAGGAGCAGGCGGGTAAATACGAGTTGGCGCTGTTCGTTCAATATCGTACGGAATAAAGTCACGAACTTCAAAACTATCTTCAATACTATGCACCACTTCCCCTTCACGGTTCAGATGTTTTAGCTGAATGGTGTACTCTCCTATTTCGTGGGCATCTTTAAAGTACGCAAGGTAGTCAGGGATATCTGTCACGTTATTTTTGCCGCAAGAACCTGACTGTTCTACGGGTACTTCGTAGATAGTGTTTGCAGGATCAATAATCTTGAGCTCCAGTCGAGCATCACAAATGGTATCTCCCTTTTCGGTCAATGCTGCAAGATTGAGTGTCACATCTTCGTCAGCAAAATACATACTCTTGGTGGTGTTTACGGCCAAGACGCCCCAGTAGAATTCAAACGTATCAGTGTAGAGGGTATCGTTTTCGTTAATTACCAGCTCCATCTGGTATCTGCCTGGCACCAGCTTTTGTGGTTGCTTAAGGAACTGCACTGTCCAAGTCATATCTTCATGATAAATAACATCAACAGGCACGGTCATTACCGTCCCGGCACTATCTGTGATTTTCACACTATCAACAAGATACTGATTTTCACTAAAGATATCGTTGAATGTTCTTCTGAAAAAACCTTGCTGAGGTGAATAGCTCAACGTGAATGAAGGCAACTCACTCATTGAAGGATCAAGGTCGGGATTGTTTAACTCATGAAACTTTGGCTCCTCAAGTGTCCGCCCATATTCAATAGCTCCACTCAGATATTCAGGATCTGTTTCTTCATAAAATGTAGCTGAAGTCACTTCAAGCCAGACACTTTCTATATAGGCACGTTCAAGCTGGCTAATATCTCCTTGATAAGAAACACGTACTTGAAGGTTTGAGAGTTGACTTTGTGCTTGCGGACGCTCAAGCGAGACGAGGAAGTAGCCGCCATTAATACTGTTTGATGTTTCGTCTTCAATATCAATAATTGTGGCAGTACGCCAAGGAGTACCTACTTCGTACGTATACTCAACTACAAATCGCTGCAACTTCTCTCTATCTTCTGTCTTAGTGCGAGCGCCAAGTGAAAGACGGAGCTGTGCGCCAGAAAGAAATGTTCCACTTTCAAACTCTGGCATTGAGAAACCAGAAAAAATCGAGCTGTAGAGTTTACACTCAGTATCTCCAATACAATCGTCTTCAATGTTTGGAATTATTTCTTCCTCCTCAACTACTTCTTCCTCTGAAATATTTTCATCAGCTGCATCAACCTCTTCAGAATTTTCTTCTGCAGCGCCTGAATTTTCTTGTCCAGATTCATCAATCACCTCTTCCTCATTTACCATTACCTCTTCAGAATTTTCCTCAACCTCCGTTTCGACTGGAGCTATCTCTTCAGGCACAACAGGTTCTTCTTCTACAATAACTTCTGGTTCAGTTTCTGACTCTGGTTCTGGTTGCACCTCTTCTTCTATAACCTCTTCGGGCACAACTGGCACTGGCTCATCATTAGTATTATTTACATCAGTAGTTATAACTTCCTGTGCAAAAGGAAATAGTTTTACAGTTGAAGCTTCTTCTGCTGGTTCTGGTTCTTGTTCTACCTCAGGTTCCGGTTGTGTTTCAGGTTTTTCTGTCGCAGACTCTGGTTCTGGCTCCTCTACAACTTCAGGCTCTGTTTCAACTGGTGACTCTGAAGGTTCCTCCGTTTCATCAGATACAGCCTCTTCTGGATTTGTTTCCGCATTTTCGCCTGAAGGTTCCTCTGAACCTTCAGTACCTGGAGTGTCGGTTTGCTCTGCCTCTGATTCAGTTACATCAACTGGAGAAGCTTCTGGCTCAGCTAACTCAATTTCAGGAACAGTCACTATGCTCACAGCGTCTATGTAGGCTGAGTTCTGCTGATTAAAATCTTGGTACAAAGATTCTTCGGGCACATCATTAATAAGTGCATTTTCGAGATTACTCCAAACACTTGAAGTGACCGTGTCTGGAATGACAATAAGCTGCTCAGTTGTATAGACGGTTTTATCGATTGTTGCGTACACAAAAACACCTATAAGCAGGCCAAAAACAGCTATCATTAATAATGATGTCTTTTGGAAAAAAACCTTAATTTGCATTACATAACAACCGCCGTGTCCTTGGGAGACACAAAGAGGTTCTTTTAATTATACCGCGTACCCACTCAAGGGTACGCGGTATAACGTCTGTATGTGGGGATTGAAGTAGTATTTTACTTCAGAATTGCCTTTACATCATTGATTTCCTTTTCAATCAAGGTCTCTGAAACTTCGAGTGCTTGATTGAGTCCTTCCACTGCTTCTCGCTCACTTTTTGACAATCGCTTTCGTTTAGTAATCATGTTTACTTGGTCATAGATTTCATCTCGCAGTGCTGAGAAAATTTTCTCCATTTGATCTTGAACCTCACGTGTTTCTCGACGCAACTTCTCTTCTTTTATCTTAAGTTGTTTTCTTTCATACCAGATAAATATTGCCATCAAAAGGATAATAACAAAGAGGAAGAAGATGAGTAGGTTGCCGGGAGTCAAGAACGACCAGAAAGATTCTTCTTCAAGCACCTCAGCTGGTTTTATCCAGCCAGCCGTGATGAGTACCGCCTTGTTACTCTCTCGAATATTTCCAGCCTTGTCATGTGCAACTACTTTTACCGTGTAGGTGCCATCTTCAAGTTCACCAAGCAAATATCCGAGCAGTGCTTCATCTGGAGTTACTCTAAATGGCTCCTTGTCTGCAATCGTAAGCTCATAGAAGTCTATGCCTGAAATTTTATCTATCGCTTCAAATACAAGGAGTGGGAATGACGACGGTGTACTGCCAGTTCGTACGCCAATTTCAAATGGTTCTGGAGGAATGGTATCAATCTGAAGTTTTCGATTGAGCGTTACTCCCCAACCAACTTGGTTCTTAAATCTAATACTAAGATACTGTACTCCATCGACAATGATGTCTTTTGTGATTCTGAATTCATCTACTGGCGGTTCGAGTACTGAATCGGGATTGAGACTCGGATCGTTTTCACTTGAAGTTGCCATTTCTATTGCAACTGCATTTACGTCAAATGGTAGTGTCCAAGTAAATAGTCCTTCAGTAGTGTTGTACCACACTTCAGGGTCAAGGAAGGCTGGTGAGCCAACTTCTGGAGCACGTGGCGGATCTCCGAAAATAAGCGCTTCTTCACTATCATCTTCTTCATCGGGCTCTGGCGTATTTGGGGTAGGTGTTGGTGTCGGAGTTGGGGTAGGTGTTGGTGTCGGAGTCACAGCAGCTCCAATGGTAAAGTTGCTTGGGGAGGAAGTCTGATATACGTCGGTGCCGCGACCGTCTGCCGCTAGTACTGAAGCAGCACTAAAGCTAACAGCGGCTGTTCCTGCTTTTAATGTTCGAAACGTTACATTGATAAGGTTCGAGGTTGCAGAAAATGGGGCTGGGCTACCACCTCCGAAGCTTACGGTACCGGCTGTATTAGAAAAGGTTGGCTCTACAGTCCAAAGTGAGAAGGCGGAACCATCTTTTGTGATACTCACAACTGAGAGAAGTGTTGGGTCAAACTTGAGAGTAGCCTCAACTGCATTAATGTTTTGACCGGCAGGTAGCACGCGTACCGCAGCGGTAAATGTCTGCCCTCCAGTATAAGAGCCCGTGCTTGGGTTCAATTGCAAAGTGGCAGCACTCGCAGTAAGTGCGCTCAAGAAAAATAGTACACTTACCGCAAGCAGACACAGAAGCTTTACAGCCACTTGTTCAACTTTATTATGTAAATGAATGTGTAACATACGTGATTTCAAGGTACTAATTAACTTATGCTTGGGTCTTACGTTCTTGTTTTACTCGTAAGCGCACTCGTTCTTTTTCTGAGGATTTCAGAAGAGGCAAAATGAGTATCAAAACTCCGTTTTTAATTTTCGCTTCTGCTTTTTCTATCTCAACACTCTCGGGCAAAATAATGCGACGATAAAAATCTCCCCAAACACACTCCGAAGCGAAGTACGCTCCCTGCTCAGTGCGTTTAGGAAACACGATGTACTCAGGTCTAATTCTTCTTCCTTCAATGAGCACAATGTCAGCATCACCCTCGATAGAAACGTTGACGTCATTCATATCCGCTCCAGCTGACTGTGCGTAGATGACAATTTTATTTTCAGTTTGAAAAACATCAACGTCAAGTTGAGCTACTTTGTCTACCGCGGTTTCTTCGGACTCAGACTGCAAAGAAGACTGCCCAGAACGAACACCTCTATTTTTTAGTCTCTGTAGAAAGGACATACACTAGTATTATAGTATTTTTTATTATCTATTTGTGATGTTACCCACACAAGTAGAAATAAGAAGAAGCAAAGCTTCTACTATATTTTACTTGTGCAGGCGCTTAGCCATGATTCGACCCCGCAGGGAGAATCTGGCTGCAGCGAGCTGCCAAATGAGTAAAGAAGCATAGTGAAGTCTATATCTTTATCCAGTCCAGTTTAAATGAGTAGACGAGCGTAGCGACTACTACGAATTTAGTTCCCGATTTGTCCTCCTAAGGCAAATCGCTGGAACTCGAAGTAAAGAAGCATAGTGAAGTCTATATCTTTATCCTGTCCAGTTAAACAGCAATATAGAGAAGTCAGTTAAGTTAACCTTGCTGTCACTATTAATGTCAGCTGACGGATCAGAATTACCGCCATCGGAATTCCACCAGAAAAGTAGAATTGAGAAGTCAGTTAAGTTAACCTTGCTGTCACGGTTCAAGTCGGCATTAATAGGGCGCGCAGCTGATTGTCCCACACCGTAAAACGTAAAGTTTGAAAAGTTTGTTGAGGCACCAGAGGCCTGTACTGCCCGTGCGCGCGTTTTATAAGTACCAACAGAGAAGCCGCTGGTGTTTATTGTTGTTGACCATTGCCCGTTTCCGTCAGAAGTAACGGTTAGACTTTGCTTTGAAGCGGCTGACCCTTCCTTTTCATTTTCTATAGTTATTGTTGCGTCTGGTAGTGCATACCCGCTTAGAGTGAGTGTACTTCCTGGAGTAACAGGGTCAGGAGAAACTTTAATAGTTGGGGCAAGGTTGATGTTTGAAAGCGCTGAAGTTCGAGCACCAATAACCGTAAATGAGGTACTAAAGGTAGATGAGCGCACTTGCGCAGTATCGACCGCATACACACCAAAGGTATACGCACCGCGCGCTATCTCATCAACAGTAATTGAATACACTCCCTGATTATCTGCACGTTCACTTGTTACCGCCTTCCCATCAACAAGTGCAAAGACCTCACTTCGCGGAAAAGCGTAACCAGAAATAATTACCCGAGCATCTCCACTTCGATACGGTCCATCGGTACTTTCAAATCCTCCGCCAGCGGTGTTACCTGAACCTCCACCCGAACCACCACCGCCGCCGCCACCCGAGCCACCCGAACCAGAGGATCCACCTTGAGCAGGTGCAACTCCGTCAGAGCTTCCTGTCTCCCCTCCGGAACCTCCTCCGTCTCCGGTACCATTATTACCCGTACCGGTACCATCACCATCTACTTCTCCTTCGGTATTGGATTCACCGGTTGGAACAGCACTAACGGCAAATTCGATTAAGTAATCATCGATGTTAAAGTTTCCTTCATCGTCAATACAGCGGACATAAAATTGTTGAATCGTATCTGGAAGAACTGAGACTACAACCGTGTGAAAAATAAGGCCCGTACCTGTAAAGGTGTTCGGCATTGAGGCATAACTTTGTCCTGGTGTAAGACTATACTTGCAAACTGCCAACTCATCAGTCTGAAGGAAAAGTTCGACACTCAAAGTAACACCGGTTACCGTACTACTCGGCGCACCATTAAAGCGATCAGGCGGAATCTCTTCTGTCGTATCGATTGGTCCAACACCAACACGGTTTACCAGCGAGATAGAAAAACTTGCATCTGCTACCAGTCCGCCATCATACACTTCGAGGCGTACTTTTTTAGTACCCGTAGTTGAGGCGTTTATTACTGGTTCTTCATCGCCAATTATTGTAGTAGTACCAGTTGTGGTGGCAAACGTTTCACTAAACTCAAGAGATTTTGAAGTATGGTTTCCAATCTTCAATACCAACTCAGAACCAGAAGTGATTCCGGTCACGGGGTTAAGTGTGTACTTAATTGAACCAGGTGAACCGGGAAATATTTCAACCATATCCACCCCTGGAGCAAGAGTGCTGTCAGAGCTTCTTAAAGATCCATCTACCAACAATTCAACATTTCGCTCAGCTGCAAACGTACTAGTACTTAGGACTTCAAAACCAGCAGGAAGCGTGACTTCAAAGTACCCTCCCGGAGAAACATTAGTGCCAATCTTAAACGAAAGGGTGTGATTAGAAGCTCGTAGTGGCGCCGAATCAGAGATAGTGTCTTTATATTCATTGATATTGCGAGCGAACAAGATATCTGGAAAAAACAGAAACAACGTCAGCATCAGAATACCAACCGCTGCCAGTAAAAACGCCCAGGCTTTAACCACTAAAGTCATCTTATCTATAAGTATACCCCGCACAAATACAAACAATATGTCTGGTCGTGAACAACTTGTAACTCTTTTATTCAACCAAAAATCCACCAGCTTGGTGTTGCCACAACTGAGCGTAGTGACCTTGTTTCTGAAGCAGTGTCTCGTGAGTACCATCTTCAGTTATTGTTCCTTCTTCAAGAACGATAATCCTATCCATTTCTCGGAGCGTCGATAGTCTATGAGCAATAGCAATAACCGTCTTACCTTCCATCAAAACATGGAGTGCTTTTTGTATTTCTCGTTCGCTGGTGCTATCGAGGGCAGAAGTAGCCTCGTCTAGGATAAGAATAGGAGCGTTTTTGAGCATTGCCCGAGCAATAGCTACGCGCTGCTTTTGTCCACCCGAGAGCTTTACTCCCCGTTCTCCCACAAGGGTGTCATACTTTTGTGGCAGTCGCATGATAAAGTCATGTGCCTCGGCCTTCTTGGCGACTGCTATAATTTCGTCCGAGGATGCGTCAGGTCTCCCGTAGGCAATATTTTCTCTAATAGTCCGATGAAATAATGACGGTTCTTGCGGTACCAGTGCAATTAACTCGCGAAGTGAGTCTTGTGTGACACTAGAAATATCTTGGCCATCAATACATATTCGCCCCTTTAAAATAGCGTGTTGTCGCAAAAGGAGTGACACAAATGTACTCTTTCCTGCTCCAGAAGAACCAACCAGTCCAATTTTTTGGTGTGGCAAAATTGTCAGGTTAAAATTTTCAAACACAGCCAAATCATCAAATTTAAAAGTGACGTCTTTCCAATCAATACCACCGCCTTCTACTTTTAAGGGTGAGGCTGGGATCATATCAACTATCTCGTACGGTAGCAGGATGTCATCAAGTCCTTCGCGTAATTCTCCGGCAGTCCTTGCGGTGGCGTTAAAGGCTCTTCCGATAAAGAGTAGTGAGCCAGTAATATTTGAGATTAGAGCTAATACAAGCACAAACTCACCGGTAGTGAGCATACCTTCGCCCCACTGCGTTACAAGCCGCCAAAACATGAGTGAAGCAAATACAAATAAGAGCAGGCTGTTTATCGTCAAAAGTTTCTCGGTGTACAGCCAGTTCCGTACCCCTTTTTCAAACTTGTTTTGCGTCAATTTTTGTACTTCAGTGAGCTCATAGTCTTTCCGCACGTATTGGCGTGTAGTATGCACGTTTGAAAGCACATCCACCAAATACCCTTGTAGCAAGGAACCAGCTTCAGCATTTTCTTTCGCCACAATAGCTTTTGTCTTAGCGAAGCGTTTATTAACTACAAAGAGTACCGTAAGGAGTCCAATAAAAATAATCCCCGACTGAGAATCTACAGTTAAGATGAGGGCAAATGTCACTAAAAAGGTAACGAGGACACTCAAATGTGCCCACAAAATATCTGGAATCATCTCATCAAACGCTGAGGTGACGTTTTTTATTTTATTGGTAATTGAACCGGCGAATCGATCAATGAAGTAACTATGACTATGCCTCATAATGTACGTCATTAGGGTATTAGTAGCCGTCTGATTACTACCAACAGTGAGGTGCGCACCTGCATATCCACTCACTCGATATATAAGCTGAACTAGTAGTATAAAAAATGGATATAAAAGTCCCCACATTAAAGCCGCGTTAAGGTCGTCCGCTTCGACAGCATCAATGATGAGCTTAAAGAAGTAGCTGGTTGATGCTCCTGCGGCTGACGCAATCACTACCGCGATTACTGCCAAAGCTGCCCAGCCCTTGTGCTTACCTATAATGTATATGAAAAAACGATACGGAGTATTTGGAATTGTTGTTTCTCTGGCGGAGGTGAGTGATTTCATAGTCTGACACTATACCAGAAGCAGTACTATTTCACACAGCGAAAACCAACCGCTGCTCCACTAAAGTTTGGGGGTGTTTGCGCATGTACCGTATAGGTACCAGCATCATCTTTACTGCCATAAAATCCACCACGAATAATTCCAAAAGCACCTGTTCCACTTGTCCAAAAATAATCCCCTTTTATTTCAGTGCTTGTCTCTTCTTGTGTGATGGTCGCCATTCCCGAACTATCAACTTGGCTCACATATCCAGTCCCTGGTAACTCTCTTCCCTGATACACCCCCTCAATGACATCATCGCTCACCCACTCCCACACATTACCAACCGTATCTTTTACGCGAGCGGCGGAAATACATGTTTCATACTCACCAGCTGCGCTAATGTCGCCACTTGCAATATTACAACTATCTTTTGTCGTTCCGAGGGAAAATTGATACCACTCACTCGCTGAGGGAAGTCGTTTGCCTGCTCTCGTACAAAGTATGGCTGCTTGCTCTCTGTCAACAAACCGCCATGGTTCATTACCCACCTCACTAGTAGGTACACAATCACTTTTTGAGAGATTTATTTCTGTATCATACTGACTTGAAGGATTGACGACGGTACAATCTTCTTGAACTGATGCTTCAAACTCATCTACGCACGTAAATGTCAGAGCCCCGGATACCGGTATCATCCCCGCAGGACAAATTTCTGTCTGTGTTCCAATGAGCGAGGCTAGCATAGTACCCCCTTTTCCAGTCAATGTGTCAGTAGCATCAATACTAAAAGTCGTAAGAATAAGGGCTACAAGAACCCCGCCACCAATTGTGAAGACCTTCTTATACATATATATGTATATTGTACCGCAAAGCTGCAGCGAAACCTTTATTTAACACACCGAAATCCAATGGCGGCACTAGCAAAATTCTGATCAGTTTGAGCATGTGCAGCATATATTCCGCCATCCGCACGACTACCATAAAATCCTCCGCGAATAAGCGTGAAGTACCCTGTTTCTTGTGACCAAAAATAGTCATCATGATAAATAGTATTTGGTTCTGAGGTAGTCAAAAGTGCAACTCCAGAAGAATCGGCGAGAGCAACATATCCTTCAGCTGGTAAAGTCCGGTTTTGATACTGCCCATCTTTGATGGTTTCACTGGTGTGCTCCCAAACGTTACCCACCATATCAAACACACCAACGCCTGAAGTACAGTCTTTAAACTGGCCTGTTTTTGCCAACTGACCATCTGTATTACAAACAGCACCATCTGTACTACCAATTGCTGCCAAGAACCATTCTTCTGCCGAAGGTAGTCTCTTCCCCGTCTTTGCGCATAGTTCTACTGCTTGCGGTCGAGCCACTGAAGTCCATGGAAGAACCCCTTCTTCAGACACTGGTACACAATTTTTTTGCGAAATATTATGTGCGGTATCTACCGTACTGGCTGGTGCTTCAATAATACAATCCTGACTTGGACTCGCTTCATACACATCGATACAAAAACTACCGCGTTCACTTTCTACCAGCTGCATCCCAGCATCGCACTCTTCATTATTAATATTTGTAGCAAATATACTTAAAGCAGTTTGCGAGCCACGTAGGGTATCAGTGGCGTCAATAGTAAACGAGGTCAACAAAATAATCCCGAGCGTAACGAGTGAAAACCTGAGGCTCTGTGTGAGTATTTTTTTCATGCTCATACCAATAAGTATACGTTAGAGAATATCCCGTACGCAGCGAAAGCCCACACCAACCGCAGAGAAGTTGAGCGGTACTGCTATATTTTGTGAAAAGATTCCGCCATCTTCCCCACTCCCGTAGAACCCGCCACGAATAATTCCCTGTACTCCCGTGCTGTTTACCCAGGCATAATCTTCCCCAAAACGAGCGTCTGGCTCAGTATGAGTAGTCAGTACTACTCCATCGCTATCAACGAGCGTTATATACCCAGACTCTGGGAGACTTCTGTCTTTGTACGTACCGTCTGTTACCGTGTCGTCCATCCACTCCCAGACATTACCAACCACATCATGGACACCAGTATTGGTTACACAATTTGCAGTTCCGGTAAGTTCTAATGTTTGACTCAAAAAACAAGCGTCTAGTTCAGTCTGCCCTAAGGCGACTTTGTACCATTCTTCGTTGGTCGGCAAGCGCTTACCCGCCCGAGCACACAACTGTTGAGCTTCGGTATAGGTCACATATTTCCAAGGATCAAGGCTTGGAGCAGAATGTGCACGGCAAGCCTCAGCCCCAATATTTACTTGTGTATCTACTTCACTTTTGATTTGTTCATACGGACACGAAGTATGTGGACTCGCTTCATAGACATCCATGCAGACACTGTGAGAGCCAAACAATATAGGTACTTCGTGTAGGCCACATACGCCCTGTGACTCCAAGACGAGCCCCGAAAGCCGACCACTAACTCCAGCCAGTTCGTCACTCGCTTGTATCCCTAATGTAGAAATAATAAGAGCCCCGACTCCAACCAAAATCGACTTAGGCAGCGCTTTCATTTCTCTGAACATATATTTCTTTTACCTCTTTTCTCCGTGCACGCATAAAATCTAGAATATAGTTGAGTACAATGAGTGTTAGTAAAATAAAAAGAATGACGCTCAATATAAAAGTTGAGGTATCAAACGGTGCGGTCGATTGAGTATTCCCGACCGAGACAGCGATGAGTCTTTCTTTTGCCTCAAGCTCTGTCTCGAGTTCAGTAATGCGACCTGTCAGTTGATTGAGTTCATTTGGCGCCACTCCGACAGTCACCCCAACTACGTTTGCAAGATGTTGCTCAGTTGTATTTGAAAGTAGCACGGTCTCTTCAAACAAAAGTCCACTATCAAACACCAGGGCAATCGCCAAAACACTCACCGTTACACGCAGAAAGCTATGGTAGAGGCTATGTTCAAGCGAATTTCTCATATACCTTATAGTATATCACTAAGCAAAAAGCAGGAGGAGTATGATAAAGAATAGAGCAGTTACCGCCAGCATTGAGATAAACACCAGCAAAACCGGAAATTGGTTTTGCTGTCTTGAGCGAACAAGCCTCCTAGTAACTCCAGAGCTCGCAACTGCCATACTACGTTTTACGTACACCTTGACGGTCACATAAATAAGTAAGAAGAGAACGATAAGACCAATCAATGCAGGAGTAACAATATTCATTGGCAAGATCCAGAACGTTACCGTACTTGAAATAGTATTGATACTTCCTTGTTCTCCATACACAACGCTTAAGAGTGCTTCATACCGCCCAAAGCCTGGACTCTCATCTGTCCAGTTGATGTCAAACTCACGAGTCCCTTCGGGGTTACTCGCTGTCTTCGGAAAAACACTGGCTTGGTTGTCATTAAACTTCAGCATTGCCACTTGCTTACCGAACATATTTTTTACTTCCAGTGGACCAATTGGCTTTATGAGTGTATTACCCTCATTTTCAATATGTACATTAAAATCAACATCAGTTGTTCCGTATATGTACTGTGACGTTGAAAATTGGCGGATACGGGCGGACTCATACGCATCACCAGCAATTCTAATACTAATGATATTTGCTACTTCATACCCAATACCTGCACCAGACGCACGGAGTTTTGGTGGTTCCGCCGAAATTATCAAGCTTCCGAAGTGACTTCCTGGACTGACTTCAAGCGGTACATTCATCACAAAGGTATATTCTTTTGTTTCCCCCGGTTGAAGCTGTATTTCCTCAGCTGAAAGGGTAAGCCAGTCACTAATTTCGTAGCCTGTTTTTTCTGAACTATCGGTTGAAAATATCGGGACTCCACCGTCTCGTACCCCAATAATGTCACGAATAGAAAGATAGAAAGTTTTCTCAACAGTATTGAGGTTAGATATCTCAACACTAAATTGAGCAGTAGCCCCAGGTTCAAATTGCTCTGCCGGCTCTATAATTGCGGGACTTATTCCAATACCGGCCGCGGCCTGGGCAAGCGCGAAAGAGCTTGACCCGGCGTAGAAAAATGAGAGTAAAAAGAGTGCTAATGCAAATAAAACTGGGCGTGAAAAAATGTGGGTATTCATATATAAGTGTCGCCTTATAGTAACACTCCTAAAACGCAAGTTTGTAAATTTATAAACACAAAAAGAACCGCCGAAGCGGTTCTTTTTGTGTACATACTTTTATAGTTAGAAAGTAGGTGTAGCGATGTACATGAGAGTTGTCGTGTAGTCATCTCCCGCTTCCTGAAGTGGTGAAATCTGAACTCGGTATCCGATTGTAGCAGAACCGACATCCTGTGTTACACCATCAGCTGGGTCGTTGTGAGAGAAAATAATACGTGGAGTAGTACTTGCCGCGACCCATTTATCCCCGCCACCTGAGGTGAATTCAGAACCGTTAAGGTTTGAGTCATCAGAGGTAAGACCCCAGTGCCCCCAAGTGTTTTCAAGCAAGAGAGAGTTTGTAGGTGCAGACCACGCAGTAGGGGTGTTGGTATAAGCACCATTGATGAAAGCATCAATATCGGCACCTGTACTGGATAGCAAGTTCTGATCCTGTTGTACTGTTACAACGAATCCGTTTGCAGCGTTTGTTTCTACCGTAAGCTCTTGAGCTAGGGTATACACATCACCAGCATCTAGAATTCCGAATGGAATTTCTGTAGCTGTTGAGGCGCCACTTGTTGTTGTGGCATTAACTGTTGTTGAAGTAGCTGTCCCTGCAACAACGAAGTCGAAGGTTGTTTCTACCACAGCAGTCACTGTTACATAATCAACGATAGCTACTCGTGTACGTCCTGTGTCTGTCGTAGCATTCGCAATTGAAATTGTGAATTCGTATGACATCACTGGTGCAGGATTTCCTACAATGCCAGGTGCCAACACTACAGTCACAACATCTGTTGATGTTGCCGCAACGTTATCAAAGGTAAGTGTTTGTGCGCCTGCTGCGAAGTTACCGATTGTAATCGGAGCTCCACCGTTCAGTCGTACCGTCAGGTCACCTGAGACAACTGTGTTTACATCTGTGAACCCTGACGGGAAAGTAATTACGTAATCACTAGTTGAGGCTACAGATGAACCAAGCGGAATTTCAAAACTGAAATTGTGCCCTGAGAGCGCACTTGGACCTGAGTCTGTTAAAGTATTGCTAATCTCAATAAGGTTAGCTGCTTGTGCGGTTGTGTAGACTCCGACTGACCAGAGAACTACTGCACACGCAACGAGCATCGCGACTACCCGGTGCGTAAAGCCAACGTGTGTTGGTATTACGAACATGTTTATGTTGTATTAAATTTTATTAAATAACTATGCTCTGCCCTACTTTCGTAAAACAAAACTATCCGACTGAAGTTTCTGTGGAGAAGATGCGTGTGAAATTTTTTGAAAAAGCTCAGCCAATTTCGCGTCATCACTTCTGTCGTCTTCCCATATTATACCGTTACATGAGACAACCTGTCTGATACTTGATGTTGATAACTAATCAGTAAACAGACATTGTTCTAAGAGTAAACCTTATTTTAAACATCCTTACTTAGACATTGGAGACAATGGTCTTAAAGTCCATCAAGAACAAGTGTCTTTTCTGGCCATATAGTTACTTTGCCAGGACAGTCTTCACATCTGACCAACTCGTCGTATACGAAGGTGACTCAGAATCTTTTCTCACACCCCACGCTTGTGTTTTGCTACTAAGTCTACCTAGCTGTAATGCCCCTTTCCCATGCTTTGTGTTAATAGAAAAAAGGGCTTCGGTTAAGCTTTCTGTTTTCACACTTCTCTCTTTTGATCCAAAGAGATTGAGGGTTTCAGTCTCTGCCCCGACTAAGTCCGAGAGAATAACTCCGGCTCGTTTATAGGGTACCTCTGGCTTAAAACAAGCTTGTAAGAGCAGAAGGGCCACCTTCTCAAGTACAAACAAGTCTTTGGTCGGAGCAAAGGTGAGTTCTTTGCTTGCACCTTGTAATACATAGTCTCCATGGCGACTTGGCTGTATTAAGACCCGCATTTTTCGGGCTGAAAGGTTCATAGCATCAAGGTCTTTAGCCCCTTCATGGAGGTGATACAAGAGAGCATCTTCAAGCACAGAGAGGCTGGTGGTGGTCTTTGCAAATGAACGTGTATTCATAATACTTTGTTGTGCACTTACTACTCGCTTAACAGCACTCACAGAGACACCCTGTAGTTCAGAGTGTAATCTGCTTCCTTCTACACCAAATAATTTCCCGACCACTCTTTGTTCAAGCTTACAAAGATCAGCGACAGTTGTGAGTCCATGTTTTTTGAACTCGTCATTGCGCCCTCTCCCCACTCCCCAAATCTCAAAAAGTGAAATGTGCGGGGCGCGTTCCTGCCACTCTGCTTCGCTCCACACCGCAAGGCCATTTGTCTTTTTGGCTACTCCATTCACATACTTAGCTCGTGTCTTTGAAGAAGAAACACCGATGGAGACCGGTATCCCAACCTGTCTTTCTACCTGCTCCTTCAGCACCTTAATAACCTCAAGCGGTGTATCAGATTCGAAGTTAATGAAGCATTCATCAATAGAATATTGTTCTACAGTATCAAAGTTTTCACGCACCACCTCAAAGACACGTTTTGAAATGTCACGGTAGAGCGCGAAGTGAGTAGAGAAAGTTACCGCCTTAATCTCCTGTAGTGTGTCCTTTATCTGAAAATAAGGGACACCCATGGGAATTCCTTTGTCCTTTATCTCTTTAGAGCGCGCTATGACACAGCCGTCATTACTAGAAAGAACTACTACCGGCCTGTGCTTTAAGTCTGGCCGAAAAAGTCGTTCACAAGAAACGAAGAAATTATTGCAATCAAGTAAGGCTATATGCTGCATATGTTTGTGATACACTATTTTATCATGTCAGAAAATCAGTATTTTAGAGCAGGGACCGGAACCATCATCTACAATGACCAAAACGAAATCCTCCTTTTTCAAAGAGCAAACAAAGCTGAAGTCTGGCAACTTCAGCAGGGCGGAATGGACACCGGAGAAGCCGTGGAAGAAACCCTAGCTCGAGAACTCTTTGAAGAAACATCTCTTACTCTTGAAGACATGGAGAAAGTTACTCTTTACCCTACTTGGCTCTACTACGAATACCCAGACAGCATAAAAGCGCATATGAAAGATCCAAATAGCCTTGGACAAATCCACCGCTGGTATTTCTTAAAACTAAAACCTGGTACCGCTATCGATGTTTCAAAGGCGAAAGACAAAGAGTTTACAAACAGCAAGTGGTCAACCTTTGAGGATTTACTGGCTCGTGCCGACATCCTCAAACACGCTGTCTATACAGAGCTCTACCATTACTTCAAAACTAACATCCTTAAATAATAAAACCGCCCCTTGGGGCGGTTTTATTATTTTAGAACAAATCCCAGATATCAGGGTCTTCTTCTCCGTCAATCTTAAAGAAGGCGACCCCCGCCAGACCGTATTTTTTTGCTAAAGCTACTTTATCTTTTGCTGCCTCTGCGTCTGAGTAAGTGGCGAAACGGACCGTTACCTCTTGTCCGGTCAGATTGGCAAACATCAATGCTCGGGCAGCATCTTCATATCCCTTCGGTGTTCCTGAAGGAACAGGAAGAGCGGTAAGACCTTTGTATACAGAGGTGGTCGGGAAGTAACTAAATACTGCTTCACCACTCACCGCTCTACCGAGTGATACCTTGTACTCTTTCACAAGCTCTTTAAAACGAGGTACATTGAGGGTGCCCGCTAAGGTGTAGTCACGGTACCAATCTGGTGCCACAGCAACGTCCCAAGCCCGGCCATACGTCGCAATACCCACATACACCTTATCTGCTGGAAAATCTTCTACTGCCAAATCTATTACCTTCTCAACCCATTCCTCATCAGCCACAGGCATGTACGGCAGCCCTGTTCGTTTTTCATTAAGCTTAAGATCAGCCCGCTGTTGGTCATAAGTCATAATCTCAATCCGGTCACAGTGTTTGGCAATTTCCTCGTAGTCATTGGCATACTCCAGTGTAGCTGGCACATTTTTATACAGTGAGTCAGCGGGTGTGCGTGCTTCTATAGCACACGTCACGAGCTTCCGGCCGAGCTTCTTATTGAGCTCCTTTAGAAAAAGAGAAAAGTCGTCTTTAGTCTTTGCCTCCTTTTGTTCGTAATCAATATTAATACCGTCGTACTTACCTCTCTCCACAATCTTAGCGATATCGTTAATGTGCCGCGTGCGCTTAGTTTTATTACTCAGGATTTCATCAATTTGTTCTCCATCAAACCAAGCGATGGTAGGGATGATTTCTACCCGTTCTTTGCGTGCCGCTTTAAAGAAATTCAGCCACAAGCGTGAGGAAAGTTCGGTCTTTTCAACAATCCGACCCTCTGCATTCACTTCAAAAACAAATGGGTAGACGGTATCTAGTGTTTTAATATTTTTAGTGGCACTTTTCACTCCTTCTGTTTCTTGCCACCACGGTATCCATCCAGCCACCTCTAAATCACTTGTCGCCGCAAATGTGAAACTTGGCAGCATTAGAGTGGCCAACAGCGACCCTAATACCAACTTTTGATTTATAGTTATTTTATTTTTGAACATATTTATTTATGACGCAAGAAGTCATTGTTTCTTACTAGTTCGTCGCGTATAGCGACATTATACATGTACCGCCGGTGGGCGGGTCTTCTGCTAGCAAAACACCTAGGTTCCGGGGTCTGTCCGGATGTTTTTACACTAAAAAACTCGTGCACTTCCTATTACCACTCCCCAGATATAACAATCGTCGTTGTCATTCACCAAAATTGGCTCGTACCCTTCCTGTTCTGAGATAAGCTGTGTTCCTTCTTTAGTAATACGCAGACGTTTTACCACCATTTCACCATACACCGCAGCCACCACTATTTTACCTGAAGTTGGCGTCACTGATCTATCTACCACCAGAATATCGCCCGAAAATATCTTTGCCCCCTCCATCGAGTCCCCCTCCACCCGCACAAAAAAAGTAGCGGTGGGGTTTTCTATTAATAAATCATTGATATCGAGTGACTTCTCTAGCAAATCGTCCCCGGGCGCTGGAAACCCAGCAGCTGGGCGAGAAGCATATAGAGAGTGTAGGCTACTCTCGCCAGACACACTTTCTGAAATGGCTCTTACTTTCGTCTCATTTTTCCCAAGCATACTATAACTGTTGTGTTTCTGGTGTCTCAGCCGCAATCACTACTTCAGTTGTAAGCGCGGTGTGAACCTGAAAAAGTGCGCTCATAAGCAAGAGGAGACCGAGTCCATACACAATTTGTAGCGGGCGCTCGTACTTTATCCCAATCACAATTGAAGACATTAAAAGAGAAGCGACAAACAGACCTATGAGTAAGTACATAAACTGCAGTACAGCATTTGGCTTCGTCGCTACCGCACTCATGATTGAGGCTTCGGTGGCAGTGCTCCCACTTACATTTTCAAGCATCATTGGAGCAAGTCCTGAACTGGTTGCAAAATGAGTTGAAAAGACTGACGTATTTTTTTCATCGGTATACACCTCAGCCACTTCAACAGGAGTTTCATTTTCTATTATTTCGTCTACCTGTTCATTTACAATCTCCGCTTCGGTTGTTTGTTCTCCAGCCACCACTTGAGAAGCTTCTGTCTCGGTAGTTTCAATTGAGAGTGTTCCTATTTCTGCAGGGGCTTCTACCGCTACTGTAGAAGGTACAGGAGTTGGAGGAATTACTGCTACTGGAGAAGGTTTTTCGGCTGGAGTACCAAAAAGCTGAACCACAAAGACTGTGTCATAGCCATCAAAAGTTCCTTTAGCGGTTCCGACACCTATTTCGGTGTATTTATCACTGACAATATTTGCCTTATGAAGCGGAGACTTCATCCATGCCGACACCACTGCGTTTGAGTCATTAAAATGAATAGCCAGATTTTCGCCCGCATGAGCATAGGTATAGTCTACTTCATCAAACCAAACCCAAGGTGAAACACCATCTGGACTATAGTGGGCAAAATAGCTATTTTCTGCCATGTGTTCAGCTTTGAGCCTCGCTGCTTCATCCAAAAGCGCATTGCGCACCAGAGGAACAGCCGCTACGTCTTTTCGTTCGCTATTGGTAAGGTCTACCACCACCGCTGGAAGTACCGTACCCACGAGCCAATCCGAAGACTGCCAAAACAAAGCCTGAATATTTACCGCGGTAAATGAAAGGAGAGTAAGGACGACCATCATCACCATTGCCGCTTTTTGCAAAAGATGTGGTGTATAGTCGTTTTCTTTGGTCGGTAGAAAGAGATCAGTGAATTTCATATTGTAAGTATACCAAGTTCTTACTCAACGAGCCGCGCGTAGACGATTAAGTTGTGCGTGTAGCGTTGTGTGCCACGTACGTATATTCCCGTACAAGTAATAAGTCTGAGTCCCGCATGGTCAATGTCTCCATACACACGTGCGGTCGGAAACTCAGACTGTGCTGGACGTTCCATAGACTCCACTTTAAAATGCGCTGTAGTTCCATCAGCTCTTTCGATATAGATATCATCGTCTGGTTTGAGTTGTCCCAGCGAAAAGAACACTGCTGGACCGGTGTATGAGTCGACATGCCCAAAGATAACTGCTGGACCAACTGATCCCGGGGTTGGGCTGTATTTGTACCAACCTACCTCGCCATACGAATCAGGTACTGCCGCTTCCCCATTTTCGAGCAATCCGAGCGGCTCCACAAACGTTGTGTTGAGCTTTAGAGCTGGAATACGCAGACGAGTTGGTTCTGAGCTCGGAAATGCCAAGACAGCTTGTGGAGACTCTTCTACCGGCAAAGGTACTCCTACCTGATCTTTTTGCCCACTTAGTATAGAGATAGTAAAAAACAAGACTACGCCAAACACCAAACCGACCCCAGCCACTAAGCCGTGTTTCATAGAGAGCTTTGGTAGCTTGTTTTTAATAGCTTTTACATCCATGAAGATAATACTAGGCGCTTTGATAGAAATACGCAAGGCAACAAAAAACCGCGCCGAAGCGCGGTTTTTTGTTGAGCGGAGTCTTATGGTTACGCTACATCACGCCGTCGTTGGACAAAGAGAAGTTGTAGTAGTGTCAGACCTGAGGTTGCTGCACTTCCTCCGTGACCAGTTCCTGGAGCACCATATGGCACTGCAGTTACTTGCTCACCGAGTACAAGTGGCATCAAGCCTGGAGCTGAGATACTGTCTCCAGCTACTGATGGCTTAGGCTTCTTTACGAGAGTTCCGCCACCACCTCCTGAACGACCGTTTGGTGTTGGGTCTGGGTCAGTTACAACTACCTCACTTTCGTCGTTACCGAAGTTAAGGTCATCTACTATACCTATAACTGCAGCATGTGCTACTGGCACAAGGAGTGCAAATACTTTTTCTACTAGAGTTTGAGTGAATAGGTCGTCTGGTACAGTCACAACGTAAGATTCTGGCTCTGTTGTCTGCTCCCATCCGTCTGGAAGAACCTGTGTGATTTCCCATGTACCTTCAGTCACCACAAAACTATAGTACCCATTTTCATCTGTAGTTGCGGTATGTGTAGTGGCACCTTTTGTTGCTTTTACTGTCCATCCAGCTAGTGGGTTTTCTACATACTCATCGAGAAGTTGGATTTCTTCTAGATATTCCTCGTATCCCTGCTCCCACTCTGTGTTTTTATTGTCATCATGCCATACATATCCTTCAAGACGGTAGACATCATCGTTTTCACCATCATCACCATCTTCTGGTTCACGACAATTAAGTGACACATCATCAAGGAAGGTTCCTTCTGAGTTGCCGAGTCCAGCGTCTTGGAACGTTACGGTCACGAGAGCACCCGTACCAGTAAAGACATAGTTGTCAGCTGTCCATGAAGTGTTTGATCCCCCAGTTCCTGTGTTAGTCTTCTTCACTACACCATCCACCAACACTTCAAGTACGTTTTGGTATTCACTGGTGTTTGGTCGTGGTGAGAACTTCCATGAAAGTGAGTATTCCTTGCCAGCGATGGTTTGTACGGTTTGTGAGATTGCTACTGAAGCATTTTCACCACTCGTACCCGCTGGTCCTTGCCAATCACTATCAAGCTCAGCATGTTGGTCTCCTCCAGCTGGTGTCCAACCGTTTACACCTTCATGGAGTTCAAGAGATGCTACTTCTGGAGCATCTGCGCCGTTCATCCACTCTACAACCCAAGCAAGTGCTGGTGAGGTAGAAAAGATATCCCAAAGAGCTCCATTTGTTACTTCTGGGGATTCAAACCCTCCGTTAGCAAGTAGGTTTACTTGTGGCTGACAGATTGGAGCTGGCTCTTCGATATGATTCCACGCTACACAGTTGTACGTGTTGTTTACTGCAATACCATCTACACGGTCGTAGTTGTCGTAGTTGAATACGTCAGTATGACAATACATTTCTGCAGTAAAGCTGTCGGTATTAGTTGCATTTGTTGGTCCGTAGGTAAATGGAATATATCCATCTTTTAACACTTCTCGCATCCAGATGTTACTCATTCCCGCGATTTGTGCAGCAGTAAGTTGTACTTGTGTCTTTCCATCTACCCCAGTTGCTGGAAGAAGAGTCCAGTCCCCACCAGCTGCACCGTAAAATGCTGTTGTTGGTAGGTTATTGTCTGGATTTGAAGCACTCTGTCCTGCCCATTCGAATTGCCAACCTGACTCAAACTCACATGATTTGTGATCTAGTACCCACTGCGCAGCAGTAGTAGAAGAGATTACATTTCCGTTCACTGCGCCCCAGTTTGGAAGCTCTGCTTCATCAGTACACACAATCTTGTGAGCAATAACAGTTGCTACTGGCTCTGTCGGGATAGTTATTGGTCGGTTTACAACTGTGAAGGTTTCAGTCTCTGAATCAACAGTTACTTCGCCAAGACCAGATACGTTTTGCCATCCATCTTTCATGATCTCGTCTACATCGTATGTTCCAAACGGTACGTTTGTGAAAGTTACACAACCGTTTTGATTGGTAGTAGAAGCGTATCCTTCAAATACAGTCACATCTAGTGAACCAGTGTTGTCACCGTAGAATGTGTCGTAAATAGCAAATGTAGCTGAGCCGGTAGCCGTTTGGTTAAAACCGCGAGCATATTCATGTCCGCTGTTGTAAGTACCCCAATTTGAATTTGGATCAGTTACTCCATTGAGTTGAAGCTCAAGAATATCTGTGCCGTAACCAGTAAATCCGTCCATCTGTGTAGCCCAGTTATCTTCGGTTGAGTACTCAGCATCAACGATATTGAGTGGACCACGGTTATTGTCCCAAGTACCTGAAGCTACGGCTACGTATGATCCGGTATTAAGAGCTACAGTCGCTCCAGTACCATTAGTAGCTGAAACGTCTACTGTATCTACTTCGTCCCCAAGAAGCATAAGATTCCAGCCTGAAAGGGCATTTTGATTTCCATCAATCTTACACATTGTCACGGTAGAAAACTTTGGTTCTTCGTATGGAATATCACACTCTGCATCAGTTCCAGTAATCACAAGCTCATACTTAAGACCAGCTGGGTTACTTTGTGTTGTACCGTTAGCTTGAGCCCAGTTTTTCACTGAAACTTCAAGGTCGTTGTTTCCTTGATCAATAAATGTAGTGAGGTCGTGTGTATTTGCAGCCGCGTAATTGAATTCAGTTGCATCTACACCAGCCACATCACCATTTACAGCTACTTCGTAACTGTTGTCAGCAGCAATTGTGAGAATAGCGCTTGTTACAGGGCCGTTCCAACCAAACTTCTTCAAGAAGGTTTGATTTGTTTCGTTTACTGGGTCTGCTACTGGATTATCTCCCCAAATCCACTTACTTGGTGCATTTACTACCGCATCCCAAGCATCATGAATAAATGTAACGAGTTTTGCAGCAGCACCATCCACAGTATCAGTCGTATCACTTACGATAGTTACACTACAAATCTTTGGTTCTTCTGGTGCCTCACAGACAGACTTTGTTGCAGCAATCGCATCAACGTCAAAACCGTCAGCGTCATTTGCGTGGAGAGCTGGATTACTGGTGTCTGTTACTCGAACAAACTTAATCCAAGCATATCCAGTTCCATCAAAATCAAAGTAGGAGATTTTGCCAGCATTGGTGTTACTTGCAATACCAACTGACTTCCACTCGATTCCGTCCTGACTTACTTCTACAGTAGCTGTTTCTGCTGGATATGTCCCGTTAGTAGCTTCATGTACCGCGATATCGTTGCCAGCTACATTTGGTACATAGGTGTCAAATTCTACAGTCACAAACCCACCAAATCCAAGGGCGAAGAAGCCTGTTGAACCATTATTAACCCAATCAGAAGCGCCGAGCACAGCTTCATCATCTGTACGATTTGGGTCAGTTATAGCTGAACCATTCTTTTTTAGCTTTTGATCACTTTCCACGACACTTCCTGCCCAGTCACCATTTGGCATATCTTCACAAGGTGGAACATATTCGTTTGTGAATACACAACGCTTGTCATCTGTGTCAGGAACCTGCACAAAAGTAATAATGGAGTCCACAACTTCACGACCAAAGAAGACACATTGTTCAGTTACTTCATCCTCAGAGTTAACGTAACCATTTTCTACACTTACATCAACTTGCTCCCAATCTTTCTGTATTTCTTCATTTACCGTCCATGGGCCATCATTTGGATTTACCATTTGTGACACACAACCGTCTTTTTCTGTTTCAAGTGTGTATGAAATATCTCCATTTGAAAGTGTCATTTCCCAACCTTCTATTGATGCTTTTAGTGCGTCATACTTACATATTTCAATTTCCTCAAGTACGGGTACATTCCAAGCTACACAGTGATAGGTCTTGTCTACTTGTACCTTTGAAATCCATTCGAGATTATCGTAACCAGCCGCATCATCGGCACAATAAATTTCAGCAGAAACATTTCCACCTTCACTACCTACAAATGGAATATAGTCATCGCTCCAAACTTCTCGCACTGAAATAGTTGGCTTATTGCCTACGATATTCTCAGAGAGAGTAATAACTACATTTCCATTCTCGTCAGTATAGTCTGACGTTAACCACGGCGAATTGAGCTCCCCAGCGTTATCTGGAGACGAACCATTTGACTGGCCATTCTTAGCCCATTGAAACTTAAAATCCTCTACTGGTGAACAATCTCCTTGGTGTTGCGCAAGGAAACTTGCTGCTGTACCAGCAGTGATCTCTGCATATGTTCCGTTTGGCAAAGAAGCTTCATCTTCGCACGCAATCTTAGTGATTGAGATCTTTGCAACTTTTGGAATTCTACAATCATTATCCAAAATCTGCTGACCTGTCATCCCATTAAATTGTTGGTAGATTGTTCCTAGGTTTTGTCCATTTGGAAAATCCTCAGTGACAGGAATAATGTCGCCACCGTCATCATCGTGACCATTTAGACCATTCTCTGACACTTCATTCTCAGTGAATGGATTGTTGGCGTTAGGATTACTTTGGTTTGAGTGACAGATATCTACTTTTGTATTATTCTGCCATCCGCGAGCAAACATGAAGAGTTCTTCTCCAGAAGTTTCAGGTACTCCTTCAGTGTCGTCCTCAGTAGATGTGGTTGCCTCATCCAAATTCTCGTCTCCTTCTTCAGATGATTCTTCATCTTCATCCTCTTCGCTCTCATCTGCTGGAGTTGTCTCCTCAGCAGCTGGTTCGGCTGGCGCTTCCTGCGCAAATGCAACAGAAAGAGGCGCCGAAAAGGCGCTTAATAAAACAGCAAACATTGTGAGCACAGCCCAGACTCGAGCGACGGCACGATGTTGCAGATAAAATGTATTCATACTATATAAAAGCTAACTAATAGCTACTAAAAAACCTCCAATAACGACACAATCCCACGTGGTTTGTTTGGAGCCGCGTGATACGCACAATAGTACTCTTCTATTTCAGAAATGCAAATCTAGGCCACAGATATATTAAATTGCAAGTTTCTCCAAAACTAACTTTTGGGTTTATGTGCTGTCTGCTTCATATAAACAGCGTCGTTAGTAGACTACTTGGTTTTGTGTCTGGTCCTAAAAAGTCCGATTTGGGAGTATTTGGGCGCATTTTCTACTCAAACTCGGGAACTCACCTGTAGCTCGGTGTCTAGCAATGCGTTCTTTCATCATATTTTTCATATCCCTGAGTTCTCTTCTTGAGTATTCATGCTCGTATACCAACGGAAAAACAGCACAGGCGTGAAAGGTAGGCGGGTTCACGTCTTCAAGGAGGCCAAGTACGCGCACGCGGTTTCCTGTCTCGAGCACAAAACGATCCATTTCATGTAGTTCAGAAATATCGGTGGTCCATCTTGTTCCATTTTCATCCTCCACCATAAAAAGTGGTTGCGGGACCCCATCTTCAGCTGAAAGCAAAACTCCAACCAGACGACCTTCCTGCGGATTTTGCCACAACTTAAGCTCGAGTTTTTCCTGTGATGGGTAATCTTTTGAAAATACTCCCATTTGCTTATCCAAAATAAATCCTACTCCAGCCAAGTGCAGGAAGGAACCTCCAGCCAAACTTAAAACTAAACTACTCCCAACAATTTTCCAGAGTGGATAGCGATAGCCGTTTTTGGTATGACGAAGATTGTACACAGCAAAAATAACCATCACCGCGAAGAGTAGTATCCAAAGGTACGGCAATACATCTACCGCAAAAGCGAAGAATGATTCATGGGTAGCTTCATACAGTGAATACTGTTGAAAGGTCACCACAAAGAGCGTGACCGCTACTGAGAGTGCGCCAAACAACACGGTAAGGAGCCATAGGGTCCAAACACCGCATTCGCGACTACCAAAAAACAACCGTGAATGCGGACATACTGATTCCTTTTCGATTCTGGTGAGGACTTGAGTTTTCAAATCTACCGCTGATTGTCTTTCTGATTCCATATTGTTATATACGCGCGATTTTAGAATTTAATGCATTGTACAACTGTTTCTTACCTCGATAAATGAGCGTCCCTACCGAGCCACTGGGGATTTTCAAAATATCTGATATTTCCTCGTATTCTTTATGTTCAAAGTAACGAAGAATAAGGACTTCTTTGTATTTCAGCTCAATTTCTTCTAATGCCTTAGCCAGTTCAGTCGCGTTCACGTTTTTATCAAAGGCAATCTCCGCCGCCTCCTCTTTACTTGAGATAAGACTGAGCACGTCTTCGCCATCAGAAATGAGGTGTCCTTCAGGACGCACACTTTGCTTGCGGTACCAAGAAATAGCTTCATTGTGGGCAATACGATAAATCCAAGAAGAGAACGTGAGTGAGGTATCAAAGCTGTTGAGGTTGCGGTACGCCTTAATAAAAATTTCCTGAAGGACATCAAGCTGGTCATCGTGGTTTCGTACTCCAAGCCGCATGATGTACCTTTTAAGCTTTGCTTCGTAGCGTTCAATAATGAGCCCGAAAGAATTTGGCTCTTTAAGTGTCTCTGCCACAATTACTTCATCTGAAAGTTGATTTTCCACCTCACTCATACAAGTCTTCCCATTCTACCATCCTTATATGGCTTGAGGGCAACCCTCGGTTCGTAGTACAATCTAACCATGAAAAAATTACATATTGGCATCTTTGCTGTCCTGACACTCATCCTTATTAGCCCCCTAAATACAGAGGCAGCCAGCACAAGCGCACAAAGTGCTGTTCGTCTTACCGATTCACATGTTCTTTTTACTATTACCTACGACATTGGCTTCTTAAACCGCGCTACTTACGCACCAGTCCTCGCCAACACAGGACAAGTTGAAAATGAAGTGTCTTATAGCATTACCGCCGCCAACGGCAACAAAATGTATGTTCCTTCAGCTGGGTTTATCACCGCTACACACGCAGTGATTGAGAACAACTACTACAAGCTCGAATACGGCAAAAAATCAGACTTTACCTTAGCGGTGATTGCTCAGATTCCTAAATCAGAAACAGATTACACACTCACAATCACCAAAATGCCATTTATCTTGATAGATAAGGATAAAAGTACCAGACTCAGTGAATACACCCCTACCCAGCTCGCCGACTACAAAACACCTGGGGTCAAATAAGGATTAGGGACCAGACAAAAAAGACTATTGAAAAATAGTCTTTTTTGTGCTATAATCTTTTTATGTCCGAATTCCCGATGCGAATCAACAAATATCTCGCTGAACAAAAAATAGCTTCCCGCCGGGAAGCTGATGTGCTTATAGAGCGCAAACAAGTGCTCATTAACGGCAATGTGGCGGTTCTTGGTCAACAGGTGAACGAAGGAGACAAGGTCACCATTGCTGGTGCGACCAAAAAGTATGTCTATCTCGCCTACTACAAAGGTCGCGGTATTATCACTCACTCGCCAAGCGAAGGTGAAATTGATATTGCTACCCGCCTCAAGAAAGATTACAGCATTACCAATGTCGCTCCACTTGGTCGCCTCGACAAAGACTCTGAGGGTCTGATTATTCTTAGTAACGATGGACGCATCACTGGACCAGTCTTGGATCCTGAGCTCAATCATGAAAAAGAGTATGAAGTGACGGTGGACAAGCCAATTAGTGGCATGTTTACCAAAATGATGGCGCTCGGTGTAGATATCGAAGGCTACCACACCAAGCCAGCAATTATTAAAACCAGTCCTCGCAACGACAAGAAGTTTAACCTCACTATCACTGAGGGAAAAAAGCACCAGATTCGACGCATGTGTGCTGCTCTTGGTTATCAGATTCAATCTCTCAAGCGTATTCGTGTCATGAATATTGAACTCGGTACTCTCAAACCAAATCAGTATCGCAAGATTGCTGGCGATGAACTCAAAACGCTCATGAAAGAGCTTGATGTAAAAAGTCCAAAGTAAGGCACCGTTTAAATAATAAAGCCGCGTCCCAAAAGGACGCGGCTTTATTATTTCGTATTTCAAATTAACTTCCCTTCTTTCGGTCACCTTCCTTCAACTTTGATTTTCGGAGACGAACATTGTGTGGAGTGATTTCGAGGTACTCGTCTTCAGTCATGATTTCCAGACCAGTTTCAATAGTTACCACTCTTGGATTCACAAGTACTACAGCCTCATCGGTACCTGAAGCACGCATGTTAGTGAGCTGCTTACCCTTAGTTGGGTTTACCGTCATTTCCTCACCCTTACTGGTGTTACCAATTACCATACCTTCGTACACTTCAGTACCAGCGCCGATATAGAGCTGTCCGCGGTCTTGAAGACTGAACAGTGCAAAGGCAAGTGCCTTGCCTTGAACCATCGAAATCATAGAGCCTACCTGGCGCTTCTTGATTTCTCCTGCGTAATCCTTAAACCCAAGTACACGAGAAGCCAAGATACCTTCACCCTTAGTGTCTACGATAAATTGGTTTTTGTAGCCAAGAATACCTCGAGTTGGTCCTTCAAACATAAGTCGCACTTGGTTTTCATGTACTACCATGTTGGTCATGATAAAGGCACGGTTACCAAGACGTTCAATTACTGCACCTTGGAATTCTGAAGGCACGTCGATAGTTACTTCTTCAAACGGCTCAGACTTTACCCCTTCAATTTCCTTCACAATAACTTGTGGTTGAGACACTGAAAGTTCGTAGCCTTCACGACGCATGTTTTCGAGCAAAATAGCAATGTGCATTTCTCCCCGACCACGTACTTCAAAAGAATCTCCTTGTGAGAAGTCTACCTGCAGTCCTACGTTGATTTCAAGCTCTCGTTCGAGACGTTCACGAATTTGGCGTGAAGTTACATACTTACCTTCTCGTCCCGCAAACGGTGAAGAGTTCGGCATAAACTGGAGAGCAATCGTTGGTTCGTCTACCTTAATCGAAGGTAACGCTACCGCCGTTTCTGAATCAGTAAGGGTATCTCCAATATTAATGTCAGAGAAACCAGCAATCATCACAATATCACCCGCAAACGCTTCTGGGGTTTCAAGTTTTGAAATACCCTTAAAGGTTGAGAGCTTTACAATCTTTCCTTTCTTTATCTCACTCTCTCCTTCGTGCATAACACAGAGTTGCTGATTTGATTTCATTGAACCTTCATAGATACGAGCTACTGCAAGACGTCCAAGGAAGTTGTCGTACCCGAGGTTAAATACCTGTGCTCGAAGTCCTTCACCTGCTACATACGGACGAGCTGGTGGAACTTTTTCCAAAATTACATCAAGAAGCGGTGAGAGGTCAACGAGTTCATCACTCATCTTTCGCTTGGCAGTACCGTCGCGTCCTACTGCATATACCACAGTGAAGTCTGACTGTTCATCATTAGCACCTAACTCCAAGAAGAGTTCGAGTACTTGTTCTTCAGTACGAGAAGGGTCAGCTGCTGGCTTATCAATTTTGTTGATAACCACAATTGGCTTAAGGCCAAGTTCAAGAGACTTCTTGAGTACGAAGCGAGTTTGCGGCATTGGACCTTCTTGGGCATCTACCACAAGAAGTACAGAGTCGATGGAGCGTAGTACACGCTCTACTTCAGAACCGAAGTCCGCGTGACCAGGAGTGTCCACAATATTGATTTTTGTACCCTTGTACTCAACTGAAGTGTTCTTAGCATAAATAGTAATACCACGCTCAAGTTCAAGCGCGTTACTATCCATTGAAGCACCCTTTTCACGGGCACCTGTTTGCTCCATAAGAGCATCAGTGAGCGTGGTCTTGCCATGGTCCACGTGGGCAATAATGGCAATATTGCGAATTTCCTTTGACATATGAATAAGCTTAAAAATAAATAATGTACCTCGCTTCGTATAAACGAGAAGAGCGCACTCAAATAATGGGCGCGCCCAGAAACGTTGATAGAATACCTATAAAACGCCCTTTTGTCTAGTGTTTAATGAGTAGCTGCTTTTCAATACGAGACAACTTCTTTATCACTGCTTCACGCTTTAAAGCTGCTCCTCTACCGCTCTGTGCCTCAAAATACGAAAGAACTACCGGTCTTCTGGCTTTAGTGTATTTAGCGCCTGTTTTTGCTTCGTTATGGGCCAAAACGCGCTTTTCTACGTCATTAGTGACGCCAGTATAGAGAGTTCCGTCAGCGCAGGTAAGGATGTAGACGTACCAAGAATCACTCATAGTTACAAATTACCAAGGAAAGCTTGATTCATGTACCAGGCAAAGACCGACGCCGCGATGATAATAACAATCAGTTTAAGCATATTTTCTAGCCCCGAGCTGCCCTCGCTTGCTCCAGGTCATAAAGATAAGTCCAAGCAGGAGTAAGATACCGAGCGGATAATACACATAAGAAGATAAGAGTAGTGAAAAGATAGACGCACCAAAAAACTTCTGGACCAAGCGCACATCGGCCAAGGTACTGAAGTAGCCAGGATTTGCATTTGTCTCTCCGATACGGAGCATGTACTTGCCGTAGTTCTCCGAAGTACTTACTTCAACACGGTAGATACCCGGCGAAATAGTTGCTTCAAAGGTCTGACTGGAGACAAAATCGAGTCCTAATCCATTATCAGTCACTTCAGTCCAAGTAATGTCTTTTGCTGCCAAGCGGCCGACTTCAACCACGCCGGCGTTTTGGTTATTTTGCTTAACCGCAATTAATGAAAATGGAATAGGCTCACCTTCTTCAAGCTGAAAGAGTGTGAGACGAAGTGGCGTCTCTGCACCAATACTAAACTCATACATATGAGGATCGCCCTTAAGCTCACCGAGATACTCTGCCTCAATCGCAATATCACTATTGGCCATATACACCTCATACGGAAGTGGTGGAACATTGATGCTTGGATTATAGGCCTCAATCGCAGACGTGTTTTGAGTAAAAAACACGAGAGTGACATACAAGAAAAAAGCGAAACGCATTCCCTATCATAACAAATAAGCAGCGCGTCCTAAAGGACGCGCTGCTTATTACTTCTAGGTATTATTCAGTCCTCCATGTTCGCTTGGTAATCATCTTTTCAATTCGTTCTTCACTCACACCAGCTTCTATGAGAATAGCCTTCATAGTCTCTTGGTCATTGGCTTGCCGCGCGACCAAAAGTGCGTCTCGTTGTTCAGTGGTGAGCTCAGGTAGGTGAAGCATCTTGTGGTGCCTCCCCATTCCTTTTCCTGGCATTCCTAAGTCGGCAAATATTTCTTTTGCCTCACTTATTTTTCCCTCAGCTTTGAGATCGTGCGCCTTCTTGAAATCTGCGAAGTCAGCTTCCGTGGTAATAATATCCGCCAGTGGTGTACCGACTATCGCTTCTTTAAAAGCGTCGTAGTCATTAGCGAGCACTGCTTCATGGATAGCTTGATGTGAAGCATGGGTAGCGGTACGGAGTGACGCAAGTGTATCCTCAGTCACTCCCGCCTCAAGAAGTACATCACGAGCTTTTTCTACCTCCCCCTTACGACGTAAATCACGAGCCTGCGTGAAGGCTTGCACTTGCTCTGTCGATAATCCTAATTGACTAAAATTCTTTGTCCCAACGTATGCCTGAGCACCGGTTGCAGTAACTGCAAACGCAGCAATGGCAATAAGTAGTGATTTAGATTGCATAACAAAATTCCAAATTAACAGTAACAATATGTGAGCATATGTCTCACACTCTTAGTTACGTTACAAACTTAAAATTTATTTCAAAGTTCTACAGTTGCAAGATGATTCCAGAGTTTGGCAAGAGCTTTCCAAATTGCACCTTCATAATCAAGGGCCGTTCTACACGTATCAAAAGAATATTCAGTTCCCTCTTTTGTTACTTCAAAGCGATAATTTGTCCCCTCCTCTCCGTACTGACAAGGCCTTGCAATTAGGTCGCTTTCTACAAGCATCGCTTCTGGTGTAAGTGCATTTACCAACTCTCGCCTCAGCGCACGTGGAATCACCCCTTCTTTTACCACGGTACTTCCATCAGCAGCATCATAAAGCCCTCGATACGAACCATTTTCTAGTAGTTGAAAAGAGAGACAGGTATTATCAAGCTCGCAAGCACCATACCCCTCACCAGTAAGGACAAACTCTGTGTAGATATCGCCAGTACTCACTTCTGGAAGTACAAACGTAGTAGCAAAACCCGCGACATATAGGTACACGCCCGCAAATAAGCCAACGGTAAAAGTAATGAGGATGCTCAGTCTATCTTGTCTGGTCAGCATATGCGTAAGTATACTATGAGTCGCTTATTTTAATAAAACAAAAGCCCTGTATCTGACGATACAGGGCTCAGAGGACTCACTTCCAATCAACCTGAGTGGAGGATTCGACGACGAGACTGCATGGCTTCGATATATCGATCGGGGTCATCACTGACCCTTGAGACACGACCCTGCTGCCCATCTGTGCCGATAGACCATACCCCCGAGCGTGAACCTTTTAGGGGTGCGCAATCTGGCCGCATGCAGCCCACATACCGCTTCGGGTGTGTACTGAATATTTCAGCTGCTGCGTAGATATCGCCGCCAACCGAAGAAAAAATACACACAGGGTCACCAACAAAAATTGACCTCCCACAGCGCGCGCACTGGCACGACATCTTGGTAATGCAGTCGCCACAGTAGATTGGAATGCCGTCTTCAGCGGTTGGCAATCTTGTGATTGCCACATCGCCAAAAGCGGAGATGGTGGCATACTGCGTGGCTGGATGTTCACAAACAAGCGCCACGAGTGGTCTACGGTCTTGACCAAACGACATCGCCTGAATCGCTTTTTGAACCAATTTTTTGAGAATCATGACACCCTCTTTCGAATATAGTTGAAATAACAATATCGACACAGTGTGTCGATAGACCTTCATCTTTTATACTCGCATGACAAGACAGTGTCAATTATGAGACAGCTTTTGGAACGCGAACATACTTCAAATACACAAAACTTCCAAGCACCAAGCTTACCCAGAACAACAACATAAATAACAAGAAGGTAGTAGTGAGACCAAAAGCCACAATCAAAAATCCAGCAATAAATGGTGAGAGAACTGACAGTATCTGATCTGATGCTGCATCAAGACCCATTATTTCGCCCCGAATTTCTGACTCTACATTTTCTGTCAGGAGCACCGCTTGCGCCGGACCGTTTAAGACTTCTCCAATCGTATAGATAGCGGCAAAAATCCAGAAGCCAGTAACACTACCTGAAAGCGCTAGTCCGAGTCCCGAAATACCTAAGATAGCTAGCTGCAGGAGCACAATTTTATACGGACCAAATCTATCCACAAGTTTGCCAGCAAATGGCAGGAGTACAAACGCGACCGCTCCCATCGTCGCAAAGATAGCGCCGATAAGTAAATCATTTCGAGCAATTTCAAAGATAACGAGCGGCCATAAGAAAACTTTAATCCCCCAGTTAATTCCGAAACTGGTATTTACACAAAGATAAAAGATAAGTGCGGGCTTTGAAACAATATACCGAAGGGTTTGGATGAAAGACTTCTTACTGTTTTTCTTTTCAGCGTGTTCCGCTGCGCTTAATTCTTTATCTTTAGGTAGTAGAAGAAGAGTAAGGATGAAGAGGAGAAAATATACTAACGCAACGAGATAAAATGCTGAGCCAAATCCATACGCGGCCGCAACATATCCACCAAGAAGTGCTCCAGCACTTCCAAATATTGATTGCGCAGAATATACATATCCAAAGTACTTTCCTTTATTTGAAAAGGGCTCTAAAAAATCTTGCAGGTACGCAGCCATCACCGGACCAGTTGCTATCGCCGCAATCGCCCACGTAAACTTAACGCCATAGATCATAAAGACGTTAAGTACCATTGAGTACAAAAGTGCGTACACGACCCCAAACAACATCCCCATCAGCATGACTCGCTTCCGACCATACGAATCAGATAGGCGGCCAATCCAATAGGACAAAAGCGCAAAGAAGATACTTCCTACCCCAAAGACCGAGCCAATCAACACCGGATTTTCAGTAAAGCTCTGTATGTACCGCGCTTCAATCGGAGCAATAATAGAACCAACAAAGACCCCGAGTGAGGAGATGGTACCTATTGCTAGTAATGTTTTTAGATTCGGCATGGCTCCAACTGATAGTTAAAAGTCAGCAAAAATTCTTTTCTCTTTCGCGTCGATCCGCACTTGTCCGCCATACGGCATCGAGATCTGTGGGTCTGCGTGACCAAAGTTCATATTCTGAACTACTGGAATAGTTTGGTTATAGGTACGAACCGCACGTAACACCGCCTCAAGCTGCAGCTTTCGATATACTTCTTTTTGTTCAGCGGTATTTGGCTTATCAAATTCCCACGCCTTAGGTCGCCCCACAAGTACACCTTTCACACACCCGAGAATCCCTCGCTCACCTAGGGCTCGAAACACCCGAAATACATACTCAGCTGTTGGCAACTCTTCTGAAGTCTCAAGCATCAGCACAATATTCTCAAACTGCTCAAGCGTTGGAATTAGTACGTCATGTCGTAACATCTCATCTACCGACTCAACGCATCCGCCCCAAAGTAAACCTTGTCCATCTATATCTCCGTCCCAGACATGACCAATGTTTGACCAAACTTGTCGTTTGATCGGGAGCAAAGATTCATCATTCCAATCAAGCCCTTCGTCTTTGTACACATCTGAAGCTGTAAGCTCTTGTTCGCCGCTTTCAAACAAAGCTTTCTTAAGATACGCAACCGTATACTCATCCATCTCACCCTGCATGGCATACTGTGTCATAATAGAACCGCCGTAATACGAAGGAATGCCATTGAGGAAAAGGAAGTTACAAAAATGTGAGTTGTCACTGTAGCCAAAGAAAGGCTTCGGATTATTTACAAACGGTTCTAGTGGAAGGTTTTTTATATACGTCACCTGGTCATCTCCACCAATAGTAGCTATAACAGCTTTTATTTCTGAGTCAGAAAATGCCGCCATCAAATCATCAGCTCGTTCTTTTGCGCTCGCCCCTAGCTTTGATGTAGTTGGATATTCAACCGGTACGAGACCAAACTCTTCCTCTAGCCTTTTGAGGCCAAGTTTATATACCTCTGGAAAAAGTGCGGGTGCAGCAAAGCTCGGCGACACAATAGCGACCTTATCTCCCTTGGTTAGTTTTCTAAGCTGGTGGCTCATTCAGTGAATAATATCACAGGTTTTGTAGAATTTTGCTCTAATATTCTTTTCGTTTGCGTAAGCAATCTCGAGAATAAACTGTATCTACGCCAAACAAGGATTGGTAGAATGACTAATTTTAAAATTCTTTAAATAGAGATTTTATTCCCAGTTCCTTGCTTTTTGTTTACCTTAGATTACTATTCTTATAAATTATGCCCATGCGCCTTTTTACAAATTCCAGCTTCTGGGCACAGGTATTTCTTACAAATCTCACTTCCTTGCTAATTGTGTATTTTGCAGAAGAAGCGATTTTTCGTGACACTGTCTCCGTTCCAGGCGGTGTATACGCAATATTTGCTTTTCTCTTAATTACCACTATTTTCCCATGCTTAGCATTTCTGTTTATATTTAGACACAAAACACCTTCAGATACCCTACTAGACAATAGAGTCTTATGGCTTTGCACTTTGATAGTTGGAAGTGCATACATTTCTGGAATTTCAACTTCCAGTGTATCAGCGGCCACAATACTAGATATAGTGGCCGTTTCAGTCTTTTACATTACGGGTTTCAGACTATTACAAATGAATGAAAATGGATTAGGTACCGGAGAGAAATTACAATCAGCAATCAAAAATTTCTTAAAGATATTTGCTGTTTCAGTCTCAATAGCTCTAATGATTCTGTTTCTTTTTTGATTTAATCTTTCTATATAGAGCAACGACAATTATGTATACGCCCGCGAACTCTATCGTTGCCTGAATGGTTAGCAGTAACAAAGAATTCGTATCAGTATTAAAAACTAGTCTTGGCAGAAAAAGCAACAGAGCACCTACCAATAAAGCAGTTGGTAGACTGTTAAGTGTATTTTCTAAAAAAGAGAAGTTTTTCATATTTTTTGAACTTAGACTATAAAACACAGAGGAGGGGGTTCACAGAGCAATATCTTACCTTAAAACAATTCAAGATTAATATTACCATAACCAAAAAAAATACTCAGTATGTTGGCTACAGTATATATAGTAGCCAACAGCAAGGTTCCGCCACCAATCACGAAGACGACACCTACGCCAATAGATTGCAACCATCCGTACCCTTCATTATCATGAGCTTGTCGAGCAACCACACCAACAAAAGAAACAAGAATAAATATACTAATAATTATATTTATAAGTTCCATATTAAAATTTGCCAAAAAATCTTACGTGCATGACTTCATTCTACAGCAATAACTTAAGTCTCTATAATAAAATATGACTCTCGTACCAGCACTACTCTGCGGAGAGAGGGAGATTCGAACTCCCGATTAGGTTACCCCAATACTACCTTTCCAAGGTAGCGCGTTCAGCCACTCTGCCACCTCTCCGTATTTATTTGATCTTGCCTCTCCGTATATTTAGATTCGTACATCCTCAATCAGCATCAAGGTTCGCCAGATTGGTTTGAGAACAGAGAGCGCATATGCTTCTAGTTCTTTAGCGTCCGTTGAAGTTGTGCTGGTGCCAATTTTTATACCATGGTCAGGCAAAAGCATAAACATTTTATTGTGCTTAAAGACAATCCGAATGTTTTCTTTGTATTCTGCCCACCAGTCGTGGAGCGTTAGCATAAAGTTTGGCGTCAAAATATACCTCGCCTCTACTTCGTTGTTGCTCGCTACATGCAAGTCCTTTTCAAATTGATTCCACTCTAATGTGTTTTCTTTTACCCTATTTTTGCCACTGACACTATTCCAGAAAGACGTATGTGCAAAACCATATTTGTCTCCTTCGGTGGAGATATAGGTAGTGCCATTAAAAGCGTTTGGTAACGTCACTTCTATGAGCACTCCTTTAAAAATTTGACGGTAATAGGAGTTTTTTCCTGACTGTTCGTGTTTACTAAGCTCAATTTCCCTAAGTGTCCAAGGATGTGGTTCGTAGAAACTGTACATATCATCGGCGGTAAGGACATCAAACCCTTCTCCTACTAGTTGGGATTCGCGCAAAATAGCCTCTGTCTCTTTGCGGTGTACAGCATCGTGGGTGTACAAAGCAAGCCGATTGAAACAACTGGTAATAATTGGGATTAAAGCCAAGTTCATCTCTTGAGCGAGCATCTTTTGCTCTTTGTACCAACGGTGTGTGGAGATAATGGTAGCAACCACCAACCCCAAGAGATACATAGTCCCAAGACTTCGAAGCGGACCGGTTAGATATCCGTAAATCAAAAACAATACGAGGAGCGAGATAACAAAAACAGAGACAGCAACAATAGCGTAGCGCCTGTTTTTAAGAACAGTGATTCTTCTATCGTGGGTACGAGTAATGAAGTCGACTATGTCGGCTTTAAAAACTTCCGAGAGACGTTTTTCTAGAGCAACTAAGTTTGGTACATCTGTTTTAACTACAGACATATTTATTTGCCCATCTCACGCAATATACGAATTCTATCTTTTGCTGGTGGATGGGTAGCAAAGAGGCTACTTATCTTTTCACCAATTGATCGCTTACCCTCTGCCGCAAATGGGTCAGAAATAAACAGATGTGCCGTGGCATGAGAAGCATGTTTCATTGGTTGATGGGCACCACTTATCTTCTCCAACGCTGAAGCCAAGCCTTCTGGATAACGTGTGAGAAGTGCAGCAGAAGCATCTGCCAAGTACTCTCGCTTGCGAGAGATAGCGAGCTGTATCATTTGAGCAGCAATTGGGGCCAGGATAATTCCTGCGATACCAAGCACCAGAAAGATTGGGCTTCGTTCACGGTTGTCGCTACCCATAAATATTGCTCGGGAAAGGAAGTCAGCCAGCATCGCTACAAAACCAGCCAAAACCACAGCCACTGTCATCACAAGCATGTCGCGATTACCAATATGTGACATTTCGTGCGCCATTACTCCTTCGATTTCATTTCTATCGAGTAACGCAAGTAAGCCAGTAGTAGCGGCCACAACAGCGTGTTCTGGATCTCGACCAGTAGCAAAGGCATTAGGCGCGGGATCTTGTACCAAGTACACTTTTGGCATTGGAAGCCCCGCAGTAATGGAAAGATTTTCCACAATATTGTACAGCTCAGGCGCCTCTGCTTTTGTGACTGGTTTTGCACCTGTCATACTGAGTACCAATTTGTCTGAGAACCAATAGCTACCAACATTCATCAAGAGGGCAAAGAAAAAAGCGATGTAGATGATGGAAGGATTACCAGTATACCAAGAAGCTGCGTAGCCAATAGCTACAATAGCAACGAGGAAGCCAGTCATGAGCATCCATGTCTTTCGTACATTACTTGATTGTTGTGTATAGAGTGTTGCCATAGCAAAAATACCTTACCTTCCTCAGTGTTCTTAAAGTGGAATTCCTTGTGGACTTTCGTTTGATTCGTACCCCACATCCTCAGACCATAAAAGATAGTACTGGTGTTTGAAACCACCTTTCTTGAGCAAGTTTTCATTTCGGGCCGCCGCTACTTCTTCTGGGGTGATTTCTAGTTGTCCCATAATAGTGTCAAACACCATCATGAGATCAGCATACTCAGCCAAAAATTCTTCTTTGGTTCGTACCATGGCGAGTGAGTTGGCTTCTTCTTTAATCTTTTTAAAGAGTTCTTGCTGAAACTCCTGCACGTCGGTAATCTGACGCACCTCGCACGCTTCACGCTTAGCGTGAATCATATCCGGTACATTGTCGCGAATCAATTTGTTGTAATAAACACGTGTTATTTCTGACATACCTAAGAAAAGTTTAGAAACTAACCTTCACCGGTTCACGTTCTGTACTCCCTTCTGCGAGCTCGAAGAATTGTTCTTCTTTGAAGTTGAAAGCGTTACCAATAAGGTTTGATGGGAATGATTGTAGACCAATCTTAAGATCGCGCACATTGCCGTTATAGAAACGGCGAGCCGCTTGAATTTTGTTTTCAGTATCTGTAAGTTCGGTTTGTAGTTGAGCGAAGTTTTGGTTGGCTTTAAGGTCAGGATACGCCTCTGCTACTGCAAGCAGCTTACCAAGTGATGCTCCAAGGGCTGACTCTGCTCCAGCCATGGCTGTAATCTGTTCAGCCGTGATGTTGGTTGGGTCTACGTGCACCTGTGTTGCTTTTGCTCGCGCATTAGTCACTTCTTCAAATACACCCCGCTCATGAGCAGCATAGCCCTTAACGGTCTCAATAAGATTAGGGATAAGGTCATATCGACGCTTAAGTTGTACATCAATGTCAGCCCACGCTTCTTTTGTGCGCTGAGTAAGCTTAACAAAGTTGTTGTAGGCGTAGATAACATAGAATACCGCTACACCAAGTCCTCCAATAAGAATCCAGTTCATAAAGTTAAAAAGTTAAATGTAATACAATCCGCTTTTACGCTACCGAAATTATACCATATTTCTCAGTTGGGTTAGCAAAAAGCACGGCCTTGGCCGTGCTTTTTAATACGTATACGTGAATGTTTTAGTACATTCCTCCACCCATACCACCCATTCCTCCCATATCTGGCATGCCAGACTTTTCTGGTTCTGGTTCATCTGCTACCGCGCACTCGGTAGTAAGAAGAATTCCCGCTGCTGATACAGCATGCTGTACTCCAGCTCGTTCTACCTTCACTGGGTCGATGATACCTGCCTTAATCATATCTTCTACCATTTCACCTTTAGCGGCATCATAACCAGCATTTCCGCCTGCCTCTTTTACCTTCTGTACAATCACTGCGCCATCTACCTTGCCAGTATTGTCAGCGATTTGCTTCAGTGGCATCTCCAGTGCCTTGAGTACAATGTTGTACCCTACAAGCTCTTCTGCAGTCAAAGACTTTTTAGAAAGCATTTCCTTTTCTACAATTGAGGCTGCTCGTGCCAGAGATGTTCCACCTCCAGGCACAATTCCTTCTTCAATTGCAGCGCGGGTAGCGTTTACCGCATCTTCAATCTTAAGCTTCAAGTACTTCATCTCAGTTTCAGTGGCAGCTCCCACCTTAATCACGGCTACACCACCTGAAAGTTTTGCGATTCTCTCTTCGAGTTTTTCTTTATCAAACTTTGAAGTTGTTGATTCGATCTGACTCTTAAGAGCTTTTACTCGTTCGGTAATAGCTGACTTTTCGCCTGCTCCACCAACAATCACCGTATTGTCTTTAGTAGACACTACTCGATCGGCCTTTCCGAGTTGTGAAAGCTCTGTATTTTCTAACTTAAGTCCAATGTCTTCAGAAATTACTGTTCCACCAGTAGTGACCGCAATATCAGCCAAGAGTTCTTTCTTTCGGTCACCGTAGCCAGGAGCTTTTACCGCCAAGACCGAAAATCCACCCTTGAGCTTATTTACTACAAAGGTAGCGAGGGCTTCACCATCTACATCATCAGCAATGATAATGAGTTCTTTCTTTCCCGTAGCGGCAATTTTCTCAAGGAGCGGCAAAATCTCTGCCACCGCTGTGATTTTCTTATCTGTAATGAGAATTTGGGTGTTTTTGTATTCTGCTTCCATTCGTTCTGGATTAGTGACCATATATGGAGACACATATCCTTTATCGAATTGCATTCCTTCAGTGAACTCTGTCTCAATACCAAATGATTGTGACTCTTCTACTGTCACCACACCATCCTTACCAACACGGTCGATTGTTTCAGCGATTTTTTCTCCGAGCTCAGCGCTCTCAGCTGAAATAGTAGCGACCTGCTTAATCTCATCAACTGAACTAATCTTCGTTGCCATTCCGCGCAGCGCTTCTACTACATCAGCTGAAGCATGCTCCATGCCGGTACGTACTGCCATTGAGTTGAGGCCCATAGTAGTCTGTTTCAAGCCTTCTGTGACGAGAGCCTGCATGAGGACAGTAGCGGTGGTAGTACCGTCTCCAGCTAGCTCATTGGTCTTGTTGGCTACTTCTTTGATGAGCTCAGCGCCCATGTTTTCAAACTTGTCCCGAAGGGTGATTTCTCGGGCAATCGAAACACCGTCGTTCGTGATAGTTGGACCACCAAAACCTTTATCGAGAATCACGTTTCGTCCGCGGGGTCCAAGAGTGACCTTCACCGCGTTTGCTACCGTGTCCACTCCTTTCTGCAACTTCTTCTTTACTTCTTCTCCAAAAATTACTTGTTTAGCCATAGATATTATTAATTAACTGACGAATATACCTAAGATGCTGCCTTCTCCCACAATGAAATAGTCATTCTTTTCAATTTTCACTTCGTCATATCCGTACTTTGAGAAGATAATTCTGTCTCCTACCTTTACATCAAGTGGAATACGCTTTTCACCATCTTCATCCCATTTTCCAGCGCCCACAGCAATGACAATGCCCTGCTCTGGTTTTTCTTTCTTAGCGGTATCAGGAATGATGATGCCTGAAGGCGACACTGCACCAAACTCCTCTTCAGCGAGCGGTCGTACGATAACCCGGTCTCCCAAAGGCTTGATTGGACTTTCGTTTATTTTAGTATTGTCTGACATATATTTTGAGTGCTTTTTAAGCAAGAAAAACTGTTAAAAGGTTCAATTTTTGTTTGTGTTACTACGCCAAAAATCCGTTTCGTCCCACGTAGCGGGAGTTATTATACGACACTAGAGAACCCTGTCAAAATAAATGAAAATTTACTTCTTTATGTTTCGATACCGTCTGCGGGCAAAATAAAAATCAAGAGTAGAAGAGACGACTCGAATCGCTCGCCAAGCACGTAAAATACGGAGCGCTCGAGCCGCGTCAGCCGTAACAGGAATTGATGACACAAAGTCGAGCCAGTTATTTCGCCAGTATTCTCTAGCAGAATATTTAGTATTAAAACACAAACCCAACATAAAATCGGTCAGAAAAATGCAAGCAATAATCAGATCGATTTGAATTGTATAGAAAACAACCGAAGGCTGAGCAAACGGCGAAAACTCATATGCCAGCATTGCCAAACTAGTGAGCGCTAAGAAAATAAAGGTTAGCGCATACCACGGGTTACCTTGGAGCTTGGTGACCATGAGTGAGAATCTATTCATTATTAGTATAGTAACACGGGACACATCTCCATATTGGGAGCATGAGAACCTTAAAAATCCTCAACTCTGAGTTCTTGCCACCTCCTCTACTTTCTGATATTATCGCTGTCACATGGAAATCATACAAACAGTGCAACCAGCACTGCCTTACGTTCAGATAATTCTCTCTATCTTACTTGTAGCCTCAATCTTGCTTCAACAGCGTGGTTCAAGTCTAGGAGGAGCATTTGGCGGAGACAACTTCAGTTCAGCTTTCCACAAGCGACGTGGTGCCGAACTATTTCTATTCAAGCTTTCGATTGGAATAGCGATTCTTTTCGTGTTGTCTACCTTCGTGAACATTCTTGTATAAGCCTTCCAAGTAGCTTATTAGTCTGATTTATCAGAACCAACTAAGTTGAGTTCGCTCTTCTTATTGTTTAGAGCCCCAACGTACATATGCGTTTACAGCTAGAGCGTTTTTCTCTCATTGATACATTCTTAGAACTCGTAGAACGACGTAAGCCAAGCGATCGTCTTCTTTTGCGTGGCCTCTTCTTTGCTACTTTGTTTTTAGGTATCTACTTCCTTTTCTCACTCAACCAAGACTACTCTGCGCCCACCCCAACCCGTGGCGGTGTATTGATTGAAGGTATCGTTGGAATTCCTCGTTTCGTAAACCCAGCCCTTGCCATCACCCGAGCCGACCAAGATACCGTTGCGCTCTTATATAGTGGATTACTCAAGATAGGCACCGACGGGAAGCTTGTCCCAGACTTAGCTGAAGAAATTATTACTTCAGAAGACGGAAAGACCTACACGGTCAAAATGCAAAAGAATCGTTCGTTTCATGATGGGCGACCTATTACCGCAAAAGATGTTATGTATACCATCACCCTTGTCCAAGACCCCGACCTTAAAAGCCCCCTTCGTGGCAACTGGAGTGACGTGACAATTGAAGAAATTGGGGAATACGAATTTAATATCATCCTTGGTGAAGCCTACTCTCCATTTGTAGAAAACTTTACCCTTGGTATCATGCCCGAACACATCTGGAGTACGCTTCCAATTGAGCAACTTCCTTTTAGTCAGCACAATACCGAACCTATCGGCTCAGGACCATTTAGTATTGAAAAAGTAAACCGTGATGCCGCTGGACTTATTAGTGGCTACTCGCTTATTCCTGCACCAGACAGTAGGGAAAATCCAAACCTAGCCGCAATCGAACTTCGCTTTTTCCAAAACGAAAATCTCCTCGAAACTGCTTTTACAAACAAAGAAATAACCAGTACTGTTTACTTACCTACCTCTGTCATCAAGACACTTGATGGTGATGGCATAAAGGTTCTTACCCAACCACTCCCGCGTATCTTTGGTGTCTTCTTTAATCAAAACCGGTCACCAGCCCTCAGAGATACCGCCGCCAGAGCAGCCTTGAGTGCAGCTGTTGATAGACAGGCTATTATTGATGCGGTTGTTGATGGCTATGGTGTCCCCACAACAAAACCTATCCTTGAGGACCAGGGTACGCTAAAATCTACTAGTACCGAAGAGGTAGGCAGCGCAGTTTTTTCTCTCGAAAATGCGCGCAACATTCTCATAGAAGGCGGCTGGGAACAAAATGAATCTGGCTTCTGGGAAAAAGAAATTGACGATACGGTTGAAACTCTTAGTCTCACGCTCAAAACCAGCAACTCTGAGCTGTTTGAAAAGACAGTGACTCTCATAGCTGACAATTGGCGCACTCTTGGAGTGGAGATACAAGTAGAACAATACGAACAGACAGGCCTCGTACAATCAGTTATTAGAACCCGCGATTTCCAAGCTCTCCTTTTTGGGCTTGATATGAACCGCACGCAGGACCTCTATCCGTTTTGGCACTCGTCGCAGAGAGACGATCCGGGTCTCAACATTGCCCAGTACACCAACATCGCTGTCGACCGCTTACTGGAAAAGACCAGAAATTCACAAGACGAAGCTGAACATCAGCAACTACTCGTAGAAGTAAGTGAGGCACTGACCAAAGAAGTTCCCGCCATCTTCCTTTTCGCTCCAAGCATCGCGTACGTTATCAATGAAGAGATAGTACCGACACCAATGGAACGCCTTGGCAAAGCCTCAGACAGATTTATGAATGTACGAGACTGGTACGCAAAGACAGAGGTAGTGTGGCCAATTTTTCAGAAAGACAACGTAGTTAACGATATTAATTAAAACATATGGAACCAAATACAAACCCTTCATCATCTAACCCTCCTATCGCTCGGCCACCACGTCGCAGTCATTCACCCTACCGGGGTGGCGGTCGCAGTGGTGCTCCGTCGCACTCACGTGCTGAAGGTACCCAAGGACGGCCACAAGGCCGCTCAGGCGCTTCGCAAACAGCTGGTGGACGAAAGTCTGAAGGTGGTCGCGGGAAGCGGCGTGGCGGACACCAGCAACGACGTCGGAGCACAACAGCTCCTGCGCTCACACACCGCATGACTCTTACCAATGAGAAGAACCCTGTTCTTCCAGAAGTGACAGATGAAGACACCGTACGTGTTATCCCTGTTTCGGGTGTAGAAGAAATCGGACGAAACATGATTATTGTCGAAACAAAAGACGATATCGTGGTTATTGATGCCGGATTCCAATTTGTGTCTGAAGAAAGTAATGCTCCGGGCATCAACTACATCCTCCCAAACACCCAGTATCTCGAAGAGCGGCGACATAAAATCCGTGCGCTTATCATCACTCACGGTCACCTCGACCACATCGGTGGTATTCCATTTATTATGGAACGTATTGGAAACCCACCAATTTACACCCAGTACCTCACCTCTCTCATGATTCTTAAGCGTCAGGAGGAATTTCCGCATATGGACCCTGTCACCATGCAGGTAATCAAAGAAGGTGAATCTTTTACGGTTGGAAAACTAAAAGTTAAGACCTTCCCTGTTACTCACTCTATCCCAGACGCTATGGGAGTAGCGGTAGAAACTAAGCACGGAGACGTGGTTATCACTGGTGACATTAAACTCGTCCACGAAGAAGGAAAGGTGGTAGTTGAAGAGCGAGCTTCATGGGAAAAAGTTGGCCTCAATAAGAACCTTGTGCTTCTTTGCGACTCTACCAACGCCGACCGAGAAGGTTTCTCTGCTTCAGAAGAGCGAGTGTACGAGACACTTGAAAGTATCATCCGTGCTGCTACTGGACGCCTCATTATTGGTACCTTTGCATCACAATTCGATCGCCTCATCAACATCATCAAGACCTGTGAAGCGACAGGTAAGAAGGTTTTGATGGAAGGACGTAGTATCAAGACCAATATCGACATTGCCATCATGGCAAAGCTTCTTGAGGTAAAGCCACACACCTTTATCGGTGCGGGCGACTTAGGAGACTATCCGAGTGATAAGATTGTTATTCTTTCAACTGGTGCACAGGGAGAAGAGTTTGCTGCGCTTATGCGTATGGCAACAGACAAACATAAGTTTGTCACCCTCAACGAACGTGACACTGTTGTGCTTTCATCATCTATTATTCCAGGAAACGAAATCGCGGTACAGAAGCTCAAAGATAATATTTACCGCAAAAACGTAAAAGTTATCAACTACAAGGGTTCACATGTTCACTCTTCAGGACACGGAAACGCCGGTGAGCTCGTGTGGGTACACCAAGCAGTAAAGCCAAAGTTTTTGGTACCCGTTCACGGACATCACTACCACCTCAAGAGCCACATGTATGCCGCTATCGAAAACGGCTTCCCTCGTGAAAACGTAGTAGTTCCAGACAACGGTACTATCATCGATATCAAAAACGGTACTGAATTAATTCGACATGCAGTAAAGATACCGACTGAGATGGTGCTTGTAGACGGCTTCACTGTAGGAACACGCCAAGAGGTGGTGCTTCGCGACCGTCTCAGCTTAGCTCAAGATGGAATGTTTGTGATTATTGCGACAGTAAACAGCAAGACTGGAAAACTTCGCAAGTCACCAGACATCATCTCTCGAGGCTTTGTGTATCTTCGTGAAAACCAACAGCTTCTTTCTGAAGCACGTGTTCTCATCAAGCGAACAGTGGAAAAAGAAACTGAGCGCATGAACCCAATCGATCTTGATTTGGTTAAAGACCAACTCACCGATGTAGTTAGTGGTTTCTTGATGCAGAAGACACAAAAGACACCAATGGTTATTCCTGTACTGATTGGAGTGTAAGGTTTTCCCGTACTCATCCAAATGACGATAAAAATCCATAGTACACTAGTACTATGGATTTTTATCGTCATCTCTTCCTTACCGACGGACCCGGAAAAGAACTTTCTTTTGCCTTGGTGTACACCATCTCAATTATTTTCACTTTCCTTTCTCTTCTCACTGCCTACAGTAGCTCTACCTACCTTGAGCAGTTTGTGGCTCCAGAGTATGTTGGTGTTATTTTTGCGGTTGCAGCCGGCTTTGCCATCGTAGCAACCCTCCTACTGCCGCGCTTACTGCGAGCGATTGGAAATGTACAGAGCACACTCCTTATTATGCTCGTGATGATTGTCTCGCTAGTGCTTGTTGCCTTCGCCCCTACTCCCGCTATCACTATTGGAGCATTTATTATTTTTATGGGGCTCTATCCGCAGATTTACTTTAATATCGACATCTTTCTTGAGACCTTAATTGGAAATGACGAGGGTTCCACTGGAACCCGCCGCGGATTCATTTTGACCCTCATGAGCATGGCGGCCTTTTTCTCACCACTCGCCATGGGCTATATCATCGGTGACAGCAACAACCTTGCTGGTGTCTACTATGTAGCAGCAGCGGTTGGTCTTGTTTTTATGGCAGTTATCCTAGCAAAGTTTAGACACTTCTACGACCCAGTCTATACCACCATCCGCGTCCGCGACCTCTGTATTAGCGCACTCACGAGCAAAGACATTAGTACCGTTTTAACCACTCAGTTTCTACTGCAATTCTTTTATACCTGGGCAGTTATTTACTTCCCTCTCTATATGGCGACCGTAGTTGGCTTTAGTTGGGAAACCATCAGTCAGATTATTGCGGTAGGCCTTTTTGCTTTTGTGGTCTTTGAATACCCAATTGGAATTATTGGCGATAGACATATTGGAGAAAAAGAAATGATGGCGCTTGGCTTTGTGGTCTTAGCGCTAGCTTCAGCTTGTATATTCCTTATGGGTAACGCTTCAATGTATTTATGGATGGCCCTTATGTTTATCAGTCGCTTTGGGGCCAGCCTGGTTGAGGTTACTACCGAGAGTTATTTCTTCAAACAGGTGAAGGGGCATGATTCAAACCTCATCAGTCTTTTCCGTCTCACACGGCCACTTGGGAATCTTATTGGTGCCATAGTTGGTAGTCTCTGCCTTCTCTTCTTACCGTTTGAGTTTATGTTTATTATTCTTGGACTTATTATGGCTTCAGGAGCATTCATCACTCTGCGCATCACTGACACTAAGTAGCTATTTTAAAACCACTTTTGGTACTTGTTATCATTCCTTCATTCACTAGTTTCTCTAACTGGATTTTGATTCGAGACTTTTCATACTCGACTAGCAAACCTGATAACTTCTCCGCCGTAATTGATTTTTTGAGCGGTGTAATCGTACGTACAATTGCTCCGCGTATTTGCCTGTCACTACCAACAAATGTTTTTTGCTTGGTGTAGTTTTTACTACGCTTATTATTACTCCCAAATTCTTTTTTTAAATATGTCCCGTAATCCATGAGTGCGTAATACCACTCTCTGTAATTACTCTTCGGTAGCGTACTTTCAATTAACTTTAAAAGCTCTGCATCAGAGACCGTCTCTTTTGTATCTTTAAAATAGTGGTGTATATACACCGTACGGATGTTGGTTTCAATCATCACCACAGGCTTATCATAAGCAAAAGCCAAGACTGCTGAAGCGGTATATGGTCCTATGCCAGGTAGATTTTGGAGAGCTTCTTTTGTGCTTGGAAAGGTTCCCCTGTTTTTTACTACCGCCTCAGCTGTAGCTTTAAGAAATTTGGCACGTCTATTGTATCCAAGACCAACCCAGAGCGCGAGTACTTCCCGTAGTGGAGCTTTCGCCAAGTCATCTATTGTTGGAAAGGCTTTAAGAAATGCTTTGTATTTTGGAATTACTCGCTCTACTTGCGTCTGCTGAAGCATCATCTCAGATACTAAAATATGATACGGACTTTTGGTATGTCGCCAAGACAAATCATGTCTGGCTTGTTTTTTGTAGTGAGTTTTGACTATCTTTCTGAAAGCGGCAGGAGCCAACATATGAAGAGCTCTTACAAATGATAAATAACATCTTTGCGCTCCACTACCACTTCCCACTTCATGCGTTTTGCATGCGCATAGAGCGCTTGGTTTGGGTTAAAGCAAATCGGATGCTCTACCGCTTCAAGAAGTGGGATATCACCTTCAGTATCACCTACCGCAATTGAGTCCTTGAGAGTAAGTTCAGGATTATGATCAAAAACACGCTTCACAATGTTGGCCTTATTTTTTATCCAATGTTCATCTATGACTGCTCCTGTGAAGCGGTCTTGTGGACCAATCTCATAGAGTCGGCCGTACACTTTATCAAAACCATATTGAGTACAAAAATCATCAAGTACCGTTTTAGGTGACTGCGAGATAGCGATGATATGGTAGTCATCAGCCTTTAAATCTTTTATCAAATCACGGGTATAACGATATACTCGACGCCGCTGCACGGCCACCACTTGCCGTCCGACATCTGCCATATCGCCATAATGTACACCTTGGAGATGTTCTCGAAATGTTTTTACTACTGCATCAATATACGCTTCATAATCACCCTCGCGATTCCACCACGCCTCATGCGCTTCTCTAAATTCTTCTTGTGCTTCAACTGGAAAATGTCCGGCCTTGATAAGAGAATCGACAAGCTCAATAAGTAAACTTGAACGAAAGACCGTTCCGTCAATATCAAAGAAAGCTACCTTTTGCATGTAGTAAGTGTATCAAAAAAAGGAAAGGCCTGCTCAAAAAAGCAGGCCTTTGCTACATACAACAATGAAAGAACAGACGAATTAGTTGGTCAACCTCATGATGTACACCCTATAGTGCAGTATACTCAATTTCCGCGGATGCACCCACTGGTACACCTATCAGGTACGCTTGAACGCCATGAAACGGGGGATCCAAACAACCCTCAAAATGTCCGCAAGCAGATGCTCAGATCTGAGATCTGGTATAAAGCGACAGGGATAATCGAGGTCGACCACTTACGATGGTACCTCATTCTAAAAAACCTGCAAGTGCTACTGAATAGCAATCCAAACAGGGCGTAGTTCATGCCAAACCTCCTTTGTGAGCACCTCTTCTTTGTACTCACCCTCTATCATTCTTCCCATACCCTCAATCACAATTGAATCATCAACATGGACCGCTTTGGTGTATCCTAAAAACCCACTGCCGTCAGCTTTTGTGTATTCAAAAACCGCCCCTGTCTTTGGCATGATGCCAATCTGAATTCCCATCTGACCCTTAAGCAGATTTTGCCACTGCCCAGCAAGGCGTGGTCTTGTACTCTTCCACACAATACTACGACCAGCCAAAAGCAGCCGGTACATTACAAACTCTACCCCTAAAAGCGGCATACATAGCTCAGTGGTAAAAAATTCATCGCGTATCAAGCGTCGAACTTTTTTGGTATCAGGATGATTGGCAGAATATATTTCACCAGTATGAAACTCAGCAAAAATCTCATCTTTGTGAGTCGTCAATTCGTCTTTCAAAATAAATAGCGTGCTGCCGTCGTTTGCAACCCGCGCAAAGCGACCTTCGTATCCAAGCACCGTAACCGCTGTCGCATACGGAAAAGATTTTACCACCCCGTCAAACGTCCAGACCGGACGATGAAACGCTTTTGCTTCGGTGGTTAGTATGTACGCTGTATCTCCATAGAGACCATCCACATTTGTCTGCGGTGGATTTAGAAAAACTTGTTTTTCTGGAGCCGCGATAAGTGGCGTGTTTTGTGCGACATTCTCTTTGCGCGGAGTCTCTAAAGTAAGAGCTGTCTCATTTACTATTTCTTTTGACTCTTGGCTCCACAAAAAGTCCCATAAGTCATTTAGTACAGCGATGATAGTTGCAGTCATACAGTGATTCAGTCAATGACGCGAATAAAGGTTTGATTACGAAAAACGGATCAAGCGGTATACGTGAGTAGATAGTGCCCCAAGAGTAACAAAGAAAGCGGCGAGAAGGACCACTGGGCCCAAGAGTGGGACAAACAGCAGCGCCATTACCATGGCAGTTCCAAGGACGATATATGGAATTGAGACACTTGGTGTCTTGGTAGAAAGCTTTGCGATGTATGCTCCAACGGTAATACCAAGGATCGTGAGAGTAACAAAAATAAGGACAAAATAAGAAAAGAGAAGTGTCACACCAAGCAAACTACCAAGGGTACTCATAAGTAAGATACCGACTGCTATTGGTACGAGGAAGAAAATTCCAAAACCAATGAGCATGCTACGGAGAGTGTGTTCTCCAGTATGAATCACTACTTTATTAAGAAGCCGTCTAAAGAACAAGAACCACACCAGAGCGGCGAATAGTACGACAAGAAGCGGAATCATCACTGTCCGCACACCATCTACCTCTGCCAGCACGGGATCGTTTTTAACCACCGCTCCGGCTACTCGAGCGTTTTGAGCACGCACAATCTCGACACCACTGGTGTACTTTATGAGTCCAGCCACATCTGCTCGTTCACCAAGTGTGAGACCGGCAGTTTTGATGTCGATGTCGCCGCCAACTGTTCCGTCTACTCGTATCTTTTCACTTGTACCAAAAATTGATTTACCAACAGTACCGGCAATCTCAGCGTTTGTGCCAAAGAAAATAATGTCTCCTGCCACGTTTGCTGTAGATAAAACCGTCAGACTTCCCGCTACTACCACCAAGTCCCCAAGTACTTCACCGGCCACTGTCACTTCGCCAGCTACAATGCGAACATCATCTCCAATCACTCCATCAATGTCTACGCCGCCTGCCAAAGCAGACAAATCCGAACCTACTCGCCCATTAACTGTTACGTTGGTACCGGCCACCAGTAAGTCCCCTGTCACTTCTCCAGAGACGGCAATTGCATTGCTGAGACCATAAAAATCACCTTCCACTGCTTGTTCAGCTGAAATAGTTACCGATTCGCCAGTACGAAGCACAGAAGAAGCAAAGACCATCCCCGGTAAAGCAAAGACGGTAACAATGAGTAGCGAAAGTCGTAACATGATTAATTAGATAAAATTAAATTGTTTACTATGCACTGGAAACCCAAACACTAGCCAAGCTAGTGTTATAGTACATAGGTATTAGAGCTATAGTATAGCACATGTAACGTATCCGAGTATTTTATGCCCGCTTTTCTTTCTGACCCAATGATGATTGAGCAAATCACGGTTTTAATCATCCTTGGTGTCTCTTTAATTCTCTTTGTCCAAGACCGGTGGCGCTATGACGTAGTCTCACTTCTTATCCTCCTGTCGCTCATCCTTATTGGATCACTGTCATACCAGACCGCCTTTTCAAACTTCGGCCATCCAGCCATTGTCATCGTCGCGTCCATGTTTGTCATGGCGCGTGCCCTTACCCAATCAGGTATTGTCGACAGTATTGTTGGTAGACTAACTTTTCTCCATACAAGACCAATCTACGCGCTCGCTGTCTTGGTTATTTTGTGTACCTTTATTTCCGCCTTCGTAAATAACGTTGGTGCACTAGTGATGGTGATGCCGATTGCCATTTACCTCGCCAAAAAAAGCCACACTCCAATTTCACTTTTTTTACTACCGCTTGCGTTTGCGTCACACCTCGGTGGCTATCTCACCCTTATTGGTACACCACGCAATATCCTCATTTCAGATTTTCGGGAACAAGCACTTGGTGTCCCCTATCAAATGTTTGATTTTTTCCATGTCGGTGTATTTATCGCTATCAGTGGAGTTCTCTTTCTGATTTTTATTGGCTGGAGAATTATTCCGATACGAAACAAAGAAACTGAAAGTGATGCTCCAATTCGCATCTACACTACCGAAGTAATAGTGGCCGAAAAAGCAAAGATAACAAAACTCACTATTGAAAAGATGGAGGCAGCAGTAAATAAAACTATCACGGTAGTAGGTTTATTAACTGAGGTAGGCACTATCATTCCACTTGAACCTTCTTATAAACCACAAGCGTTCGACACTCTACTACTGCGAGGTGACGCTGAGGCACTCACTCAGTTTGTTGAGAAGTATGACCTAGAGCTTACAGGTCTGCGCGCTATTGAGAGCCACATCGCAAGCGATGACGAATATCGCACCGTTGAAGCAGTGGTTACACCATACGCTACTATTCTGGCCAAAAGTTGGAACAACATCATGCTCCAGGATCGATTTGGCGTAAACTTCATTGCGCTAGCGAGGCGTAACTTCACACCTTCAAAACCACTTTCTGATACACCACTGGCATCTGGAGACATTCTGATGCTTCAAGGACGAGTCGCTTCAATCAAGCAGACTCTCTCGAGTATGAACTGCATGATGGTCACCGATGAAGCGCCTACCTTAGGGCGTACACGAACCATGATAGGCACACTGGTGGTCTTTTTTGGTGCCATCATTCTTGCGACATTAGAAATATTTCCCGTCTCGCTCGTACTGCTTGCTGGTGCTGTCATCATGATTTTGACAAACATGATCTCGATCAAGCAGGCGTATCAAAGTATCGACGTCGCCGTACTTATGCTTCTGGCGGGTATGATATCGCTTGGAGACGCAATTCAATCAAGTGGTGCTGACGAGACGCTGGCGAATCTCCTTCTTTCTTTAAATGGCCATGTCGGACCTGTTACCATGCTTATCGTAGTTCTCGTCGCGACCGCGGTCTTGTCTGACTTTATGAACACCACTGCAGCGCTCGTCGTCATGGCTCCAATCGCTATTACGGTTGCTCAAACGATTGGTGTGTCGGTCGACCCATTCTTGATGATTGTTGCTATCGGAGCTTCGTCTTCATACATCACTCCAATCGGACATGAATCAAATGCGCTGGTGATGCATCAAGGGGGCTACAAATTTACCGACTATATCCGGGTAGGACTACCGCTTGAGGTAATCGAATTTACCGTCAGTATTCCACTGGTACTCTACTTCTGGCCACTCTAGAAACGCTCTTAGTTTAAAGTTTGAATATAAAAAAACACCGCCACAAATGAGGTAATGGCTACCGCCATACAGATACCGGTAGTAATCAAAAACTTTTTCATGGTCTAACTGCTACGTACTCGATTGGAGTTTGCAGTACGGTGATAAGCATCACTGCCAGTACCAGCAAAAAAAGTGCAGCTGAAAAAAGCGCCAATCTGGGTCTCGAAAGCTCAAGCTCACCAGTGTGCCAGTCGCGCACATACAGAAATGAAAAAACAAAACGCCAGAATGTCATATAAGTTAACCTAATTTCTTATATAGTGTACCAGTAAAAACGAGGATACTCATCCCAATAAGCAAAATAAGCATTGGTGACTCTTCAAGAATTTTATACTGTAGCAAAATTTGTTCTAATCCTAAAACAGTAGCTGAAACTCCGAAGGTGACCAACAATGAAAAAAGTACTGGGAAACGACGAAAGATAGTCTTCCGCACCGGCGTCACATACCCATCCACTGTTTTGGTAAATTCAGTCGTACTGGTCTCTACCACCTCAAAAGCTGAGCTGGTTTCTTTTGTAAAGAGACTTTGAAACTTTCGAGCAATACTAGTGAGTACGGGCATCATAGGTATTTTATTTTAAGAGCCTGAACTGATCGAAGCAGGAAAAAGTGTCTTTCCTTTCTCCCACATTTCAGGATGATTATTTTTTGTGAGCCAGTACCACCACTCCGCTCCCCACAAATATTGTCGCTCATAGCGTGTTTCTTTTGCATATCCCAAGATATCGTCAAACTTTACTGGATCCATGCGTGAAAACTGCACTTCAAGCGGTACGGTTGTAATGGGCGCCACGAGCCACGGCTCAGCCGAAAGCTCAATCAAAAACGTCGGCTTTTCGCCATAGATAAGGGCCAAGAAATTTTCTTTCACCCGATACACAAAAGCAGGTAGCAATGTTCTAAACTGTCCAATTTCTGGATTCCAAAAATGCACGTACACACTCGTACCAAAAATGTCGCCGCGACTATACGCGCCGTACCACAGACCCAAGTTTCCACTATCGGTTACAATAACCTGCCGTGTTGGGTCTAGCTTGCGTACGAGCTCAATTTCACTATCTAGAAAGTCAGTATCGAGGCGACCACAGTGCTCAAACGCAAATACCTCTAAGAAGGGTTCGTTTTCAACCTGCCAATACTTTACTGCACTACTTCCCTTGTATCGTTCTATCACCGCAGTCATGTACGCCATCTGGCTTTCATTGCGCGCTTCGTCACTGATTTCACGAGCCCATTCTGGCACATGACACTCCGGCCAACGGGGTAGTCTTCTTCCCAGCGCCAAAATGACCTCAGCCCCCACACTCTCGGCTTTTTCTATTTGATAATCGAGCTCGGCGAAATTGTAGGTGCCTGCTTCAGGTTCTACCATTGGCCAATGAGCGGCCAAACGAAGATGCCTTACTCCTAAGTCATCAATGATAGCGTTGTAGGTCTCCTGCCAATCAAGCCCAAGCTCACGCGCATACATGGTATTAAAAGACATTCCATACACAATCTGCTCCGGAATTGGCTTTTGCGCAAAAAACACTATTACAAGCACAAGTAAAACGAGTTTTACAAAGAGTGCTATAAGAATTATTTTCCACCAAGCCATATTTATAAGAAAAGAATAAAGTAACCAACTGTAATGACCGCTACATAGAGCACTCGTCTCAATACTTCTTTTGGTCGTGCCTCATGTCGCACAATCGCATCAGGTAAGAGCGCGCCAAAAGCAATTGTCACTGCCAAGATAAACACAAACTTAAGCCCATCAAGAGCTTGCACTACTGCTACATCTCCTAAGTCTGTTGCTTTGAGTAGCAAGAAGGCCGCTACGCCCGCCAATACTTTGGTAACAATAACAATGAGACCGGTTTTTTTACTGGTCTTTTTGGTTTGTTCGGTAATTTTATCAAAGTACGCAGGAATCATAAGAAGCGACAGGGCAAAGACCACAAAGCTGATGCGTGACCAAAAGAAGCCGTCATCAAAGCTTGTCTCCATAAACAACCCTTTCATAGCGATGAAGTGCAGCGCAAAAAAGATACCACTATGTAGCAGGTTCAAAATAATACTTCGATGCGGCATAGTCTGAGCCACTAGGAGCGTACCGAGTGAAAGCACAATCACGCCCCACATAAAATTGGCAGAAAATGGCGTATTCAAGAATAGGTGACTCATCCCAAACGTAGAGAGCGCTGAGACTGCCCCAATAACAGGCATCACGTTTACCGCCTCTGCATGCTTGAGTGCCTCATACATGGACACCAGCGCCATAAAGAAGGTATAGGCAGCCAAGAACGACATTCCAATCACTTGAATGGTTGGGCTTTCAATATTGGCAAAAGAAGGAACGCCTATAGTAGAGAGGCCTGGTATAAAACCAATGAAATAGATGACAACCCAAAAACCAGTAAGTAAGCAAGAGTAAAAGGCGTACACAAAAGGCCTTGGGAGAGCCTTTTCGTCAGTAACTATGTACTTATCAAGAAAAGCGACGACAGCATTAATGAGCTGTCCAACAGTTGCTAAAAATAGCCATGACATATAGCTCTATTCTAACAGAGCGTTTGCCTCACATATTTTTTTATACACGTACGCTGAGGGTCGTATTGTTCGCTCTTGAGTTTCGTAATTGATAGCGACCAAACCAAACCGCTTCTCATATCCTAGTGCTAATTCGTAGTTATCCAAAAGAGACCAATACATATGTCCTCGCACATCAACACCGTCTTGAATAGCGCACCACATTCCATCCACTTGTCTGGTAATATATCCTGCTCGCATCTTATCTTCAGCATCAGCTAATCCAGCCTCTGAAATGTAGATTGGTTTTTTGTGTTTCCAAAGATACTTCAAAGCAAACTCTATTCCTTCGGGATATATCTTCCAACCCATGTCACTGAGTTGGTACTTTTTTGTGTCGCCAAATTTTGTAGCTCGATAGTAGTTTAGACCAACAGAATCACATTTATCGATAACTCTATTCATCAAATATCCACTCTGGACATACCGGGCTATGCAGGCCAGTAGCATATTGACGGGATTCGCGTTTGACTGAAATACCCTCACGTGTTTAACAATACTGACATTGATGTTTTGGTCTGTTTCTTTTATTTTATCGTACGCTAAATTGTGTGCTTTTATCAAATTATTAACCACTTTAAAATACGTAAGTATATTTTTATGAGAGGTAATTTGCGCTGATCGCCAAGTACCGTCAGGTTTGCCAAATTTAAACCACAGCAACTGACCCCGCTTAAAAGGTGGCCACGCACCATATAACCAACCATGGCTAGCAAATACGTTTGGTTCATTAATGGTTGAGAAGTTGTGACACAAATCTGACAGATTCTTCACAACGTACGCGCTATAACGAGCAAACACCTCAGGGGCATCTTTACGTTCAAAGCCCCCCGACTGTGAGAACCAGAGCGGGAGTGTAAAATGCCAAATAGTAATAAACGGCTCTATGTTGCGCCTGCGAAGCGCCTCTAGTACTTTTCGATAATGATTGATAGCTTCCAAATCGAACTTACCTTCCTCGGGCTCAATGCGCGCCCACTCAATCGAGAGGCGGTGAGCGTTATGACCAAGTAATTTTACTAAATCAAAATCGGCTTCATACCGATTAAAATGATCGGCCGCAATGCCAATCTTAGGCACAAGTCCTTTTTTAGCTGCTTCTTCCCAATCCATATTCTTTATTCCTCCCTCTACCTGAAAAGCAGATGTCGCCGCACCCCAGTAAAAACCATCCGGAAATTTTTTCTCTGTCATATGTGCCCATTAGTATAGCAAAGAAAAAGCCGCACCGAGGTGCAGCTTTTGAAGTGATTTAAGGGTTTAAATGAGGGGATACTGAGCAAAATTGCCAGACTCACCCAAAGACCCAAAACCGGATTTAAGAACTTTCAACTGTTTATGGTCACTTCCCAGACCAAAGTAGGCTGTACGGTCTGGGAGACGCAGTTTGCGTACCGGACCAACTAGCGGAGTCCTTGAAATGTAGTAACCATTTTTTGTCAGCCATCCAAGGTACCAAACTTCACCAGGGGGCACCTCGCAAGTAGGCTTGATTACCACAAAGTTTCTCCGCCAAAACCGTTTCCTCCAATACGTGAAGGCCATGCAACGCCGTTTCTTGCGACACGCTTTTGGGTCGCCAGAGACTATTGCCATATCCGCCTCGTCGAGCCACCAATTTTCTTTGAGATCAAAGGAGACGATAGTCCACGGAAACGACTGGAACGCAGCTTCTTCACGATTTTCATGCACAAAGTGCATGATTTTTTTCATGAACCAACTGCGCAACATATCCCAGCGACTCAGCTCTGGAAACAGTACAGTCTTGGCTTTCTGCACTGGTTGCTGTTTGCCTAAATCTGCTTTTTTAACGGTATTCAAAGTGTACTCCTCGTACGAAATGAGTTGATTTATCTGTTTTTATTATAGCACACTTTAGGCTATAAATCAATGTTTTGTTTCTTTTCAGCCTCTCCTCTACTTCAATACTAAAAATGTCTGACTAGTCGCAGATTTTATAGGGCAACCGGTTCACCGCCAAAACAGCTAATCATTCCCGCCCGCTCTGTAGATACGTAGTATCGATACGAACCAGCTACTGTCGCTCCCCCGCAACTATCAGTCTTTACACTCTCGTTTGCGCCATAAATTGGGAACCCATCAAGTGCATATCCTAAGAGAGTCTCCGCTCCAAAGATAGTGTAAAGTGACTGCTCGGTATTACGCATCAAAGATCCATCAAGTGCTATCCCAACAATGTCAGAAGACAAACATGTCTCAGTTGGTGATGGAAAACTGCGGAGTGGTAGCTGCAGCAAGACTGTTCGACTAGGTACGCCAGGGACTGTCTCCCCGAGCTCATTAACTGTTGCTGGAGTTGCGCCACCTTCACGGTAAACCAATCGCGCCCCTTCCACTACCTCAAACAACAGACCTTGTGGCTGCCACGCCATTACTTTTGGTGCACTATAATTTGGACAAAGCAAGACTTCACCTGTTCCCTCTTCTACCTCTGTCTCTTCCTCCACAGGCTCCACTATTTCTTCTTCAGGGACAGGAGACAGTACGAGTGCAGCGATTTTTTCTCTGAGGCTCGCCAACTTGGATGAACGAGTATCAGCACCATGTTCTGGGAGTACTGCCTGATATGAAGTGGACGCGGTCTCATCAAAGACTGCTACCGAGGCCAGGTTATCTTCACTTACCAAATCGGTATGTACGGTACTAGTGATACCGACAATCAAAAAAGCTACCGTAAGGAGAAACAACGCAAAATCTCGAGTTCGAAAAGGCATGTAAGTAATAATAGCAGAAAGGTCAGGTGTTCTCTAAACAAACCCCCAAACCTACGCGCGGGATGCAATCTTAATCTCGACAAGCTGTTCGACACGACGAATATCAGCTAATAATTTTGACCGGTCTGGATTCTTCATAAAGAGGTTAAACACAGAGCGCCCACCATTTCGTGCAAAGATTGCTTTGTCTCCTAGTTTTTTATTGACTTCTATGCGATGAAAAGATTCTAGCTGCTCAATTTTTTTAATTCCTTTCATCTCCACAATAAAACCCTCTTTGACTGCGAACCATTTCATTGCACACGCGTAACCGGTACATTTTTTTGGAAGCTGTACTTTTGCTGGGATACGAATCAGCACATCATTCAACGAATGATCAATACCACAGGTTAAAGTGTGAAGTTCGTGACGAAATCCACCCATCCGCGCACCAATCTCAATTACTTTCCATTCGTCGTCAATCTTCATCAATTCAGTATGTGTAATAGTGCTCCGCAGCCCAAGTGCATGGATAGCTTTCTCAGCCACCAGCTGCGCCTTCTCTACTGTTGTTCGCTTCAGAATTGGTGGAGTGATTTGCAGATATCCATAAAAATCATCGTGGCCAATCATCTTTCCAGTTTTTATTTTTACCAGAGGACAATGCTCCACCTTCCCCCGAGCAGTCACGTATGAGTCCACTGAGTACATGTCACCATCCATGAACTCTTCTATGATGACCTTTGGTTCTTCTAGGCGATCATCATGTTCATAGGCTGTACGGAGCTTGCTAAAAGTAGAACGAAGTGTTTTTTCTAAATCTTCTTCGTGATAACAAATTGATACAAAAAGACTAGCCGCTAAGTTGGTTGGCTTTATAATCATCGGAAAACCAATTTTCTCGACCACCCGCTTTCGCTCCGCTTTTGTGTTTTCTTTTACCAGAGTAAAGACAGGAATAATTGTCGAATCATACATTTTCATGCGCTTCCTCATTTCATACTTATCACTCGCCCACTTGAGCGACTCCGTGGTTGGGGTGCGTAAATACGGCACATGAGGAATAACCTGCACAAAGCGAGCCATATTTTGCTCAGAACGACAGGTAATAGCGAGGAGTTCTTCTTGGTATGGTAATAACGCCTCAGCAATCTGATTTGGCTTTGAAAAATCGCAGACAAGCGGAATATCAACCCCTGATCCGCGGAGCTTATTTTTCTTATCTTTAACCCGAGAATCCCACAAAAGCATAATCTTATACTTCTTTTTGGTGAGTTTTTCGTAACGACGAACACTTTCGACAGCTCCGTCGGGAAGATTCATGACATAGACAATAATACGTCTCTCAAGCTCTGTTTTTTGCATAGATAGCACTATCTTGTAAATAAACGGCTCTGTAATTCAGATTGAGCCTGAGTTCGGTCCATCAGATAGAGCTACAGCATACTATACTTTTTGTTATTTTTGTGTAACATAACACTATTAGCAAAAATCAATACTTGACTTTTTTGAGACTCTTTTCGCATGATAAAAAATAAAATTTATTTAGTAAATAATAAAAAGAAAGAGCCTGAGTTCAAAAAAACCTTCAAAAAAATAGCCGCTGAGGCCAAGCGAGATTTTACTGAAATTTCGGTGCTTGATTGTGCCTTTTCATACTCACGTACTGACGGAAAAACAAAAGTCTATCACCTTGGCAAACCGCTTAGTCTCAACTCAACTACTTGGTTCATCCGGGCTTGGTCACCTTCAGAAGATGCAACTGCATTATTGTGCATTCTCCTAGAATTGCACAAAATACCTTTCACTGATGCAAAGGTCAACACCAGTCACGAGATTCGAACTTCAAAACTTTCTCAAACGTTTCAATTAGCTGCCTCGAACTGCCCTTGTCCAAACACTTGGGTTGTGCCGCTTGCCTCTTTTTCTTCATACAAAACTATTGTCGCGAAAGAGCTTGGTTTTCCGCTAGTCGTAAAAACACGCGGCGGACTTGGCAAACGTGTTTGGAAGTGTGACGGAGCAAGCGAACTGTCAAAAACTATCAGCCGGATTAAAGCTGAGGGTAACGATGATTTGGTTATACTCCAAGAAAATATCGCTAACGACGGCGATATTCGAGTTGTTGTTTGGAAAGGTAAAGTACTTGCTAGTATTTTGCGACAAAGTACCACTGGCTTCCTTAACAATGTATCGCAAGGTGGTACAGCCAGTCTTACAAGTATCACCGCAGTAGAGAAGCGGTTAGCGATAGCGGCTAGTAAAGCAGTTGGGTTGGACTTAGCTGGGGTTGATTTAGTGCGAACAGGAAGTGAGACATTGATCTTTGAAGTGAATAAAGCGCCCGACATCACTTCATTTCATGATGCAGCAAGAAGTGACATCGCAAAAATTATTTGTGAAGACTTTATTTCCAAAAATTAATACCCTTCTCCAGCAGCAACTATCAAATCAGCGACATGATCTGTCACCCTTACTCCAAGAGCCGCTTCAAGACCTTTCCATCCTGGATTAACATTTGCTTCAATAAAAAAGAGTTCTCCCGTTGCTGTTGATTGCATGATATCTATCCCTGCAATATCTAACTGTTGAGCTTTTGTTATAGCTACTGCTATTTTGGAAAGTGCGTCATACAATTCGCCCGCAGGTACTGGGCGGCCACTTCCACCCTGAGAAATATTGGCTCTAAAATCACCTGGTTTTGGTACCCGCTGAAAAATAGCACGTACCTGACCCCCAACTACGAATACTCTAAAATCGCCTTCGTTTGGGATAAATTTCTGCATCAAAATATCTCCATCAAGATCGCTGACCTGTTCTAGGTATTCTGTTTCTGAAGTTACCAAAAAAACTTTTTTTCCTTGTATTCCTTCTGCCGCCTTTAAAACAAAAGGTGAACCTAGTCTTGCAACAACGGTCGCATATGAACGTCCTCTACCTATCAAGGTCTCTGGGACCAGCACACCAATCTTTTGCGCCCGTACCGCTTGATGTATTTTATTACTGAGTAAGGTATTTTGAAGAGCAGATGCATTAATTATAGCTACCCCCACTTCGCGTAATTTTTCATATAGTCCCAAACGAGCTCCGTCGCCAAAACCTGTTCGGTAGTAGACTACATCTGCTTGTGTGTACGGTGCCCAAAAATCTTCACTTAGAAAATCCTGAACGGCTATACTTGGACTAATTAATGTGACCTCGTGTCCACGACCTTGGAGCTCTTCAGTAAGCTGGCTCAACTCCCAGATTGGTTTACCCTTGCACACCAATACAATTTTCATAACGCTTATTGAGGAATACCAAACTCAACAACTGGTGCCGCTTCCGTAGAAGAAGCTGTGGCATCTGGGTTTACTGCCGCCGCAATTTGGTTGTAGAAATCTTCGTACGTTTGTATAACCATACGCTCTCCGTTTAAGAAGAAAGTTGGTGTTCCTGTAAGGCCAAGCGTACGCGCTGCGGCCGCATCTTCACGTACTTTATCCTTTACCAAAGACGCCCCGTAATGTCGTTCAAACAAATCGACATCAAGTTCAAGCTCTGAAGCAAAATCACGGAAGAAGATCATCGGGTTTGGACTATTTGACCAAGCCTTCTGATTGATGAAGAGGAGGTCATGAAACTCAAAGAATTTTCCTTGTTGACCCGCTGCTTCAGCTGCCCGTGCTGCTGGCTCAGCTAGAGGGTGGATTGGAAGTGGAAAGTGTTTGTACTCAAAAGCTATCTTGTCACCAAACTCTTCCATGATATCTTCCACTACTGGATGGAAAGAAGCACAAGCTGGGCACTGGAAGTCACTGTATTCAGTCAAAGTAACAGTAGCAGCTTCATTGCCTTTGACGTGCGGAGTAAAAGTAATGCCCTCATTATTTTTTTCAGCCACTGTACCCGAGTACCAGACTGAACCTCCGATTAATACAGCAGCTATAACAGCGATTATTATCCATGGATTTTTCATATAGGAAAAGTGTACCATATACACAAAGTAGAATTACGACCACAAAATAATCATTGTGAGCCGTCAAAGCATTGCTTCAAAAGGCTTTTCGTGTTCTAATGCGTGTCTTATGGCCCGCAAACCTAACTTCACACGCAAGAAAACCCGAAAACAGCACGGCGAAACCTTCTGGGATGCTGAGTACAAAAACCCTACCCACCTAAAGCTCTCGGTGAACCCGAGTGAGGACTTAGAGAAGTTTACCCGCTGGGTAATACGACGTAAGCGCGAAGACGTTTTTGGTCCAAAAGCGAGCGCTCTTGATGTTGGTTGCGGCAATGGACGGAATCTTATTTTCCTCAACAACGAGTTTGGTAACCCTGGGGTTGGCTATGACATTTCAAAAGCTGCTATTGCGCAAGCTGCACTCGCCTCTCGCAAGAAGCCTATTAAGTACACGGCTCGAAGTATTGCTGGAAAACTCGACGTCGAAGACAACTCACAAGCGCTGGTACTCGATATGATGAGCTCGCACTTTCTAAATAAAGACGAACGACTCTTTTTACGTGATGAAATTTTCCGCACACTCGAACCAGGCGGACTTCTCTTTATGAAGACTTTTCTTAAGGATGGAGACCTACACACCAAAAGACTTATTGAAGAACGCCCTGGTAAAGAAGAAGGAAGCTATATTCACCCAGTCATGGGTGTAGCAGAATATGTATACAGTGAAGAAGAACTTATCGACTTTCTTTCTGAAAAGTTCATCGTCCACAAAATCTACCGCTCACACAAACATGCCTTTCGTGGCCAAGCCCGCAAGCGACGCACTATCACTATCTACGCTGAGAAAGACCGCTTTAAATAAAACTACGCCAGAAAAAGCGTTGCTACCGTGAGGTAAATAGCGAGACTTAAGACGTCTATCACCACAGTACCAAGCGGGCCACTGGCGACCGCAGGGTCGTAGCCTCGAACATGCAAAAACCATGGCAAGAGTATCGCGATTAGGACTGTAAACCAAACGGTAAAAAAGATTGAGATGGCAAGAATAGAGCTAATCACCAACGACTGGGCAACTGCAAATGAAAATACAAATATGAGCGCAGCTAGTATGGCTCCGAGGAGAAAATTAACGATTGATTCACGAAGCAAGTACGAACGTACCTTAAGCCCGTGTTCAATTGAGAGTGCGCGTATAAAGAGCATTTCTGTTTGCGTACAAACAGCATCTGCCATATAGACAATCGCCGGAATAAACGCAGCCAAAATCAGTTCATTGGCCAGAGTCTCTTCAAAGAAACTAATCATCACCGCAGCGACAACTCCACCCAATAACCCTAAAATCAGCCACGGTAACCGCATCTTAACGTGAGCGAACGGAGCATTTTTTAACAATACCTCAGATACATGAAGATCCTTGTGTTTAACACCCGCAAACTGCAGCACATCTTCAGTATGTTCAAGATTGAGCACCGTCAAGATTTGATCGGACGGCACGACCCCCATAAACGTATGTTCTTTTGAAACAACAGGGATTGCTTTGATATTGTGCTTGAGCGCCAGCTGCGCCACCCGCTCTTGGTCGGTATGTGGACGCACCGTCACGAGAGAGTCGCTCACAAAGCGTTCAAGTGTCTCATGGGCTTCAAGATGAAAGAGTTCTTGAATCGACAGTACACCAATAAGCTCCCGACGATCATTGATGATGTAGATATAGTTTATTGTTTCAAACTCATTGGCCCGAGAACGGAGTAACCCTTCTACTTCAGAGGCCTTTTTTGACGAATGTACCACTGGTACCGCCGTCGTCATAATTCTTCCAGCTGAATCTTTTGGGAATACCATACTACTCACCACAAGACATCATTTGTCGACAGATATCTTTTTCACTTGGCGTAAGACCTTCGCAAGCAGCACACTGATTTTGTGTTCCAGCTTCACCTCCTTCGTACATAGTACCAAACTCCATACCTTGATTTACAATGTTGGCAAAATCACTAAAAATGATGTCGGTTGGTGGTTCAAAAATACTATTATCTACCGCTGTCCACGCTTTACACTCATAGTCTACCGAAGCATCAAGCGGTACTACTTCTTGCGCAGCTGGTGAGCCTTCAGTTTTTGAAGCTTCAAGTTCTGAAAGACTAATTTTCATACCATACGCATCTCCTTCAATCTCAGACCAAGAGTAGAGTGTTCCATCACGCATGATAATTGAAGAAACTGTCTCTTTACCCATACTTGAGACCACAAAATCCCCTCGCATTTTACCAGCAGTTGTGAAATACGTTCCTTCAGTTTTTGTCTCAACTCCAGTTCCTTGTACGTAGTTTACTGAACACTCTAGGTTTTCCCCACGAGACATGAGCGCAGTCATAGTGCCCCTACCCGAAGTAGGTGGTACGGGAGTTTTCTCTTCTTCGACCACAGCCTCCTCACCTGCCACCACTACCTCATTCTCTTTTGGATTATTTCCAAACAAGAGATACATTGCCACCCCACCAACTACTACAGCTGCGACAATACTCCATATTAAAAAGGTTTTCATATCAGTGATTAACTAAAAGATAGTAATACTATAAGCTTAGCAAAGTTTTAAGTCAGATTAAACGGTGATTTTCACTATTGTGCCTACATGCAGCCTTTAGCCTGGTAATACTCAGACATTGAGGGTGTCGCCCCAGCCTTGATTTCATCGACTCGCGCCTGTCCTAAGATACTTACAAAGCAAGTCAGCTGCTCCTCAGTAAAAGATTGGGGTAGTGACTCTGGTTCAATACCTACCATCTCAAGTGCCTGCTGCTGCGCAGGAGAAAGATTGCTTTCAGATGCTTCAGTACTAACTTCACCTTCAGCACTAGTGTTAGTTGAATTTTCACTTGATGCCTTGGTCTGACTAGCTGGAGTAGCTCCATTTCCAAATAGTAACGGCTTGAGATTGAGTGGATCAACTATATAAAAATAAGCGAGCGCAATAAGCTGTAATAAAAACAGCACACCCATACCAACAAATAGATACGTAAAGAATTTTTTCATACTTAAGTATACCAGACTATAGAAAAAGCCCGGCAACCTATTGGTTACCGGGCTTTTTTCTTTTTAGAACTTCTGCCAGAGTAGTCGCAGACCATTAGCTACTACAAGCAGCGTGCCGCCTTCATGTCCCACTACACCAAGCGGAAGCGGGAGGTAAAAGAAGATGGTCACAATCACCATCAAGATGAGGATACCAATCGCAAAAACAAGATTCTGTTTAATGATACGATTTGCTTGCAGTGAGAGCGTTCGAGCCCGCAACAGTGCACCAAGGTCGTCTGAAAGGAGCGCAACATCAGCTGCTTCCAAGGCCACATCACTTCCTGCGGTACCCATAGCCACACCCACATGTGAAGTAGCAAGTGCAGCGGCGTCGTTTACCCCATCCCCTACAAACGAAACCCTACCCTCTGTGCGCAACTTCTCAACAATTGCCACCTTATCAGCCGGCATAAGTTCTGCGTAAATATCTGAAGGTTCAATACCAATCTCCTTACCAACCGCTTGCGCCACCATGGTATGGTCTCCTGTTAGCATCACAATCCGCTTTATTCCACTCTTACGTAGCGCAGCGATAGTGCTTTTTGCAGACTCACGTACCGTATCAGAAACACCAATCACACCCAGCACTGAAGTATTACCGATAATGACAGCTGTCTTCCCTTCTGCTTCCAGTAATGCCAGAGCGTCTTCAGTCTTAGTGTCGATAGCCACACCACTTTCAAGCAACATCTTTCTATTGCCGGCAAAGTACTTATGTCCATCAATCGTCGCATAGAGTCCTTTGCCGGGTACCGCTTCGGCTTTTTCAACCATCGCTGGCGCGATATTAAAGGTCGCTGCGTGAGCCAAGATACTCTTTGCAATTGGATGTTCTGAGTTTGCTTCGAGCGAAGCAGCGAGCTGCATAAGTTGATGTTCGCTAACGCCAAGCGGCACCACCTTTGTCACTCTCATTTTTCCTTCAGTGAGTGTCCCTGTTTTATCAAAGGCAACGATGTTTATTTGCGCAAAGGTCTCGAGCGCAGCCCCGCCCTTAAAGAGCATCCCTCTACGCGCTGAAGCAGCGAGAGCAGAAAGAATAGCTGCTGGCACACTAATCACAATCGCACATGGACTTGCTACTACCAGAAGTGTCGCCGCTTTATAAAACGCTTCTGCGTATGGAATACCAAACAAAATAAATCCAAGGAGCGCGAGTGTACTACCAACAAGTACGAGAATAGTGTAGCGTTCGCCAAACCAATCACTAAACCGTTCACTTGGAGAACGTTTTGCTTGGGCTTCGGTAACAAGCGTAATCATCTGTGCCAAGGTTGAGTGGCTAGCAGTTTTTTCTACTGTTACACGCAACACACCATGACCATTTACCGTACCAGCAAAAACTGAATCTCCTGCATCTTTATCGACAGGCACTGACTCACCAGTCATCGAAGACTGATCGACCGCACTTGTTCCGCTTAAAATACTTCCGTCAACCGGAATCCGTTCACCGGGTTTTACCACTACAATATTTCCAAGCTCTAGAGCTTCAACCGCTACTCGTGTCATTTGCCCACCAACACCTTCTAGGTTTGCTTCATCAGGACGAAGCTTCATGAGCGCCACTACTGCCCGCTTGGTGTTACCCATGGCGTACTCCTCGAGTGTGCCAGCTAAGCTAAAGAGGAAGAGAAGAATTGCTCCATCACGCGCCTCGCCTACGAGTGCGGCTGCAATTGCTGCGAGCACCATGAGCAAATCAATGTCGAGTTTCTTTTGGAGTAGGTTTTGAAACGCACCAATTGCAGCTGGAATACCTCCAGCCAAGAACGCTACCAAGAAGCTGAGGCCTTCAAACAACAAAGGACCTTCCGTTACCTGAAAATAGACTCCAGCCAGGAGCCCAATAAGCGTAACGACAGTTAAAACAATGTTGATTCGTAAAGCCTTTCGCTCCTCCTCCAATTCTTCCATTAATGTTTCAGCTGGATTTTTCATACTCGAATTATACAGCAAATTAAGGCTTTTTTCAACCTCATCCAAAATTCCAAAGTGTTTTTGCTACTTTACCATCGCCGCTCGAGTAGCTGCATCGTACATCCCAGTTACTGTAATATCTGCCTCTTCTTGATACTCTCTGAGCGCAGCTTCTGTCACTGGGCCGAAGTATCCAGTACTACCAGAAAGTGTAAGCTTGTCAGCAGCCGGACCAGTCTTTTGGTGACTTAAATACAACTGCAACAGACGTACTTCCGTACCAGTGTCTCCTAGGGTCAGACTTTTTGTTACCAATTTAGGGATAGAGGCAATGATTTCTTCTAGTTGTGCCAGTAGACCACTCACATCCACGATACCGGACTTCTTCAAAACTGTTTTTATTTCGGTTGGAAGAACCAGTCCTTGATTAAGAGCGTTTCTAAAATCAGTTGGGTACGTTTCTACCAAAAATTCCGCCATCTCTTCCTCATCATCTAAATCTTTAAACATTCGTACCACGTAGGCCATTTTTTCTTTGAGGGTATACTCAAGCGCAATTCTCGGGTGAGGATCAAGAGGCTCACTCTCACGCACCTCAAAGTGCAAGTGCGCTCCTGCCCCCTTCGCGTTTCCCGTATCACCTACCGTACCGATAAAATCCCCGACAGCCAGCGTGTCCCCCGCTTTGATGTCAGCTATCTCATCTAAGTGCATGTAACGAAATCTTTCTCCCCCGGGATTGGCAGTATAAACATAGTTACCTGCACTATCTCCAAAGCCAGTACTTGTTACTACCGCCTCAGTCGGAGAGACAATCGGTGTACCTAAAGTGGCAATAATGTCTTGTCCTTCATGGCTACGAGTACCACCACCGCGCGGGTCTCCAAAATCTGGAATGATATTTTTTAAGGCGACTCCAAACAGGACCGGGATACCAAACTCTTCGACAATGTCATTATCAAGATTATTTATTTGCCTACTGTAAGACGACTCGCGACCAGAATCATGTCGAGCAAAAGCAAAAGACGGCGTTACCGCCAAGAGAAGAATAAAAAAAGCTCCGAGAGCTCGCTTGGTTATACTGATTTGTTTCATAAGGGTTAAGTATACCATTTTGGCCTCTTCTTCCGTAAAAAAGGTTAAGAAAGTGCTCAAGAACAACAATAAACTGCTATACTACCAAAATATGTTTTCAAACCTCGAAGCAATAATGCTTTCTTTCATTCACACCCTACCACTAGAAGTGTTCGTATTCATTGCATCATTCATTGAAGAAGTAATTGCTCCTGTTCCTTCAGCGGCTGTCTTGTTACTTACAGGTTCCTTTGCCGCTATTCAAGAGAGACCCCTACTTGCACTCATCCCACTTGCAGTCATTGCTGCCATTGGAAAAACACTCGGTGCAATTCTCGTCTATTATTTCTCAGAAAAAATCGGTGGAGCGGTACTCACCAAGTTTGGCGGATTCTTTAATGTCTCACGGGAAGCTGTTGCTGAGTTTGGACAAAAAATAAATGGGAGTACTCGGGACTATCTCCTTCTTATTCTCTTCCGTGCACTTCCCATTGTCCCAAGCTCTGTTGTTTCAATCGGTTGTGGGCTCATGAAGATTCCACCGCGCTTGTTTATTATTACTACTTTTATCGGTACTATCGTACGAGACAGTATTTTTTTGTATATCGGTTATGAAGGTACGCAGCTTCTAAGCGCTATCGCCAATCACTCAACCTCAATCGAATCATTGGTACAAACACTTATACTCGCTACTATTGTGGGAACATTGGGGTACTTCTACTACAAACGAAAGAAGATAACTGTTTAAGGTTTGTTATTTCTGATCATTTCTTGTTCAGGAATAGTATTTCCGCTCTTCATTTTAAAGCGTTCTTCAGAAAAACGCTTCCCGTTGTCGACAAATCCGTTCCGCTCATAAAAAGCGATTGCCTGTTTATTATAGACAGCCACATGAACCGTCACAGTATCAAACCGCTGTGCCCACGCTAAAAAATCTGTGAGGAGCATTGAACCAATCCCTTTTCCTTGAAAGTCTGGCAAGACATAAATACTTTTAAGATGAGCGCCGTCTTCTCTCTCCTCTCCGCCACAAACACCCACAATCTTTCCGTCCACTGTAGCTACTTTGTAGTAGCGCCTCTCGTCGGTAAGCATCTTCTCAAAACCAGCCTTTCGCTTTTCAATAGTCTCAGGCATGAGGCTATTTGCATTCATTTCTTCTATATCTTCTTTTGTTATTCCATATTCTGTATTTGGGTATGTCGAAAGCCACGTCTCTGCATACAGAGCCTGAATTTCAGTAAAATTTGAACCCGTGGGTACTTCAATGGTCATATTCAAAAATTATAATTATTGAACGACTTCTTTAAAAACCATCGCTTCAGCATCAAATGACAACCGAACACTTTTGCCAATTGAAGGCGGTGTAGAAAAAGGTTCATCTAAAGCTCTGTCAGCGTAATTCACTATCACCACTCCATCTCTATACTCAGTAGTCTGAGGTGCAATGCGGTCACCCAAGAAGAAAGCTTGTGAACCGACATACCCCTCTCCTGTTTGAATGGCAGCCACGACATAAAAGAACAGCCCACTTCCGCCTGTATCTTGCGTAAGCAAAAAGACAATATCCTCTCTACCGTCAGCATTTAGATCAGCAAAGACTTCGTTTCCAAAATAACCAGTAGAGGCAAAGGTGGCTGAATCAGTTGAATCACCATTAATCAACGTGACTGGACTACCATCAAAGTAGTAGGTAGTGTTTTTTGCGCCTTCGTCATTTCTTTCTACAGGAGAAGCCTCAGGTACCTCCTCTACAACAGGGGATGCTGTGGGAGTCTCTCTTTCCAAGATATACTCCACCACCTCTCTGAGCCAAAATTTTTGAGTTGCTAAGAGACCCACACCAATCACAATGAGGATTAAAAGAAATATTTGTATACCGCGGAGAAGTGGGCTTGGGTGATAATCTGTTTTCATATCTATAAGTATACTCCTCCCTACCGCATGGTAAGGCTCGAAAGAATATCTACCGCCAAAGCATCAGTAGTAAAAAGTGCCTGCTCAGTCTTGCAGACAGTTCGTTCCGGGTCGTCATAGTTCATACACTGTGGGGTGCGGAGCGTAAATGACACACGAGCTACAAAGTCTCCTTGGTCAGTGCTGTACTCATAGCTGGTATAGGTGCTTCCAGCAGCACCCTCAGCAGAAAAACCGACACAGTAGTCACCACCATCAAGTGTCCGGAGTGCAAAGCGTTTCATTTCCCCGTCCGCTCCAATAGCGCTACCTGGTTCACAAACAAAATCACCAGCAACGAGTGTTACTTTAGGTGGCCACTCTTGTGCGACCACATACTTTGTCGGCAGTGGTTCTGGATACTTAAACTGCGTACCTTGTGGAGAGACAGGAGACAAGACCCAATTCCAACTCTCCATATCATTTCGTGGTGCTGTGGGCACAGCTGCTGTTTCAGAAACTTCATTTTTTGGTTCTTCTTTCAAAAAATATTGTACGAGCAGAATCACCACACCAAGAACAATAAAGCCAAATAAGAATGCGTTGATTTTTTTCATACTGGTAAGTATAGCAAAGTTCTATAACTCTTGAGCCGGACCATCAATTAGGATTTGTTCTCCAAGGAATTTTGGTTTTCGGTTCCAAAATAAATCAATAATTGCCTTCTCGTTAGCCAAAAGTTCGCGAATATAATTGCGTTTAAATATATACCCCACATCTGCGTTCACACCATAGGCCTCAAGGCCAAGCTTACGAGCAATAAATACCGCTCGGGGCAAATGGAACTCTTGGGTAGAAATGAGTACTGATGTTACCCCAAAGATATCTCGCGCTCGGTACATACTGCTATAGGTATCAAAGCCAGCATGGTCAAGAAAAATATCTGCCTCGGGTATATCGCTGTTGAGTAAGTAAGTCCGTACCGGACTTACTTCGTTATAACTTAAAGTACTATTGTCACCTGAAACCAAAATCTTAGTTACTTTCTTGGCTTCATACAGCTCAATCGCAAGGTCTACTCTATCTATAAATATTGGTGTGAGCTCGCCATCTGCTGAAACTGCTGCCCCAGGAATAAGGACCGTCTGCGCCACAGGGGCTGCACTGCTCTCATCAAAAATATACTGTTTGGTAGATAGATAAATACTAAGATTTGTCGCCAAAATAAATGTACCTAGCCAAAGAAAACCAATGCTCAATACGATAAAAAAGTTTTTCCAAGTAATGAAACTCATGATTTTAGTATACCGCTTCCAATCGCTTCTGATTCATAATTGTTTTATTTACTTGTAGCGTTTCTTCATATCAGCGAGTGAACGCTTGATTAGTTTAGTGAGCACTTTGGTATCAATATCAGAAAGCCTTTTTATATAAAGACACGACACGCTTGTTTTGTACTTACCGAGTTTCTCCATAAGATCTCCGTACTCCTTAAAACCTGGCATGATATAGAGCGTCAGATTTTGCTTTCGGGGAGAGAAGCCAGTCAGCATCCAATCACCCTTCTGCGCACTCCGCTCTGACTCGTAATGATACGAACCGAAACCAATGATGCTTTCGCCCCAAAGTTTAGGTTTTTCGCCAGTAGCCTCTTCAAAAATCTTAAGTAACGTGAGGATATCCTTACGTTTCTCTTCAGGTTCTACCACTTTAACAAAAGCCGACACACTCGCTTTTGAAACTTTTGTCTTTAGTTCTGCCATATCTCCCAGTATAGCAAAAGAATACCCCGGTATGTTGAGCGACTTCTTTCGTGTAAAATAAAAGGGCATTAAAGTAAAACCAATATGGAAAAACATCGTGTCTACACCATGAGCTTTGCAAGCGTCTATCCGCTCTATATTACTAAAGCAGAGAGGAAAGGCCGTACCAAAGCTGAGGTTGATGAAATTATTCACTGGTTGACTGGATACACCGAGAAAAAGCTAGCGAAAGTGCTGGAGAAGCGAACAGATTTTGAAACCTTCTTCGCCGAAGCACCTAAGCTAAATCCAAAACGCTCCCTTATCACCGGGAAGATTTGTGGTGTGCAGATTGAGGAAATCAAAGAGACCACCATGCGCGAAATCCGTTATCTCGACAAACTCATCGATGAACTAGCCAAAGGCAAGGTAATGGAGAAAATTCTGCGAAAAGGATAGACAAAGACACTCAAGACATCTTCGCCACAATCTCAAAAATAGATTGCTGTGATTCCCCCGGATTCAAAACTTCTAAGCCTAACTTGTTATTAAAAGCATTTGCAGCACAGGTCATAGGTTCAATCGCTATTGATGTTCGCCACGGTGGTATAAAAACTTGCACATACTGATAACCCTCAAAGCAGATAATCTTAATCTCAAGTTTTTTCTCTGGGTCAGAAAGAATTATTTGCCTATCTTCAGTCACAAACTTAAATCCTGTATCAAACTCAACTCCAGACAAACTCTTTGGTGACATCCATTTCGTAATATCGTCAGTGTTCCCGGTCGGAATAAGTTTTCCGTCTACCTCAAGTTCCTGTACTTGGGGCAAGCGCAATTCTAAAGCCTCAACGCTAGCTCCTGTTTTAAAATATGGATGCCAGCCTATACCAATCGGCATTCTTGCCGCTCCTACATTTTTTACTTTCGTACTAATTCTTAAAGTACCAGAATTTTCAGTTTATAAATCACCACGACCTCAAACTGAAATGGGTACCCGTCTATCGCACTCTGGGTATAGCAAAATTCTAATTCATAATCCGCACCAACAGCTTCAGATCGCTTTAGAACAAAAGGTTTATCTGAAATAAAACCATGGATAGCATTTCCTTCGTCAGGTTTATTAAGGGGTAACTGATATGTCTTCCCTTCAAACTCATACCCTCCGTTAGCTATTCTGTTGGGAAAAGGAATAAGGAGTGAACTTTTTGAATAATATTCAATTCCTAGTTCTTCTGCAGAAGAATATCCATCAATAATATCAAAGACGTCTCCCTGCAGTGGAATGAGAAAATTATTTAGCCGAGCACCCATCTCTGGAATGACACTAATGCTCGTACCGTCCTCGGCCGTAACGGTGATTTTTGTATAAGGCCCAAAAGTCTCTTTTGTCTCGGTAAATTTCATATATTGTATCTCGTTTTCCATCGTAACTTTAGTTGCTCAATTCTTTCAAGCAATACAGGGTGATGGATAAAGTTTATTGAATACAGAAGAAATTCTTCAAACAATGCTATTCCCTGCTGCTGTTCGTAATCCAGAGATTTCTCAAGCGCTTGGTACTTATCAAGCTGTCTTCCAAATACCGCAGCTGGGTCACCTGAATTCTCATGCCGAAGCCACAAAGCCATCAGCTTCGCCCCGTTTGGTAAGTCTTTGGTCAGCATCTCCATTGCCCGCTTTTCATTTTCAAACTTAATATCCTTCAAAGTCTTTCTCTCGTCTGGTCGTAACTCAAGAATCACTTCATCACCATGAATGGCTTCAGGCCAATCATGTACTTCAAGCATATCCATGAGTCCTTCTTTTTCTTCTTCAGTTAGTAGTCCAGATAGTTCTTCGGCGAGCGCCAAAAGGGCCTCGGTGTGCTCTTTGACAGATTCTGGGTTTTCTACCCCTCTCATCACCCAGCCCGTTCTCTTTAGTTCTTGAAGGGCAAGATAGACCTCAGGAGCGACGGCTTCCAACTTAAGGAGTGATTGCCTGTTTTGCTTTTCAAGTGATTCCATAAATAAAGTATATCAGAGGAGTAAAAATCAGCCCAAATATATAAAACGCAGGGATTTTGGTATCCCTGCGCTTATTTGTGGTGCCCTTAGGTTCATCTTTTGACATGGAGCCTCCCTCCAAAGTTTTTGATGAGTGTTTTATGTTCATCAGTCAAATCAGAGGGTTCAAAGTTTTCAGAGAGGACATACTCCCCAAATTCGATTCGGCCGAAGCCAGCATCGTTCACTTCGGCCGCATCTTTCAAGCTGAGAAACCTCTTCTTGCCATTGATGATCATCAGGTACTTTGGGAATTCTGCTGGTTGTGCCATGACTGGTCTCCTTTCTACCTATAGATAACCATGTACGAGGAAAGATATCAAATGCTAGGTTTGCGAAAAAGATTCAAGTGCTCCCATCAGACAACGAGAGGCTTCTAGATAAAAGAAAATTCTTTGACAACTTCCCACTCATAGACAGGCGCGACTGTGTCTGGAAGAGCTTCCTCAAAAAGTTTACGTTCAACAAAAAATACATATTTGCTTTGTGTGATTCGATACTGTTGCCCGAGACCAGCGGCATAACACTGTATATTTCCAGTATCTGAAACATCGCCCTCATACTTCTCTCCTTCCATCTCAGAACAACTGCCATCCACTGTATCAACACGTTGTTCAATCTTTTTATTACTATGCTCAATAGTGAGGTAGATATTTGTTTGCGGTATACCATCTAGATTATTAGTCTGAGCTTCCTCAAAACGCCACGCAAAGGTAGTCGTTGCATTCGTTGATGTACCTTCAGTACTTACCACTTCTGCTGCTGGCTCCGTATTTAACACAAATAAAACCACTGGAATAATAAGTGCTATCACTGCAACAGCTAAGAGGATTTGTTTCATAGGTATTAACCATACCATAAAACAAAATCCCTCGTGGAGAGAGGGATTTTGTCACTATTTTACACTAAAAATTTTATTCTTTTTCGGCCAATCCTTTAAGTGCTTGAAGTGCCTCCTTCCACATTTCGTTAAACATTTCTGCGTACTCACCTTCTATGTCTAGCTCCAAAGCGAATTCGGTACCGCCATCTTTTTCTGTAAGCGTATAATTTTCAAAGGCTGGTGCCCACGACTTTGCCTTTTCACTCGTAGTATCTTCGACACCGTTTTCAACTAATCCAAGATGTTCGATAGAAATAAACTCAAAGGGAATATTCTTAGCAATCCGACTCACCATCCCACCTAGATTCTCTCCGTTTTCATCAGTGCCTAGAAATAATATTTTAGAGCCCTCACTCCAGTCCCCTACGTAGCGCGATGTTGGATTAAAAGCTTTTGTCCACTTTTCATACGACTCTGGACCAAGCAACACCTCCCACACCTTTTCTTTTGGTGCGTCTATAAAGATGGACGCATGTAATTTTTGTTTTGACATAAGTAGGTTTAGATTAAGTAAACTTCACACTCTTTGATGGTATTTCTTTAAGGTACTGCTGATACCGAGCATCTGCTATTTGCAGCTTGTAGTTAAGGCGAGTAAAGACAATTTTATATGTTTTGCCGAAGCCACCTTTAATTGTAGTCTGAATTTGGAATGAAGCTGTCTTACCGGCAGGTATTTTGGCATAGAGGAGTGTGCCTACTGTCACCTGAGACACTCCTTCGCCTCGCACTTTTGTATCGGTGGTAACAATTGAACCCTCAGCCGTTCCTTCTATCTGATACATAAAGCCGGCTGCCTTCTTGCCTGAGGCAACAGAAACCGGAACGAACACTGCTTGCTGTTTTGCGGTAATATCTATTTCAAGATAAAACTTTCCAAACGCTTTATCCTCAACGCCCTTTTGCTTCACTTTCTGGAAGCGACCTTGGTTCTTTTTTACCTTCACGTCGATATAGTCATCTTTCCCTTCCACTTTCTTTGCTTGTACTAATTTTGTCTGCAGAACCTTCACTTCCGCATTCAAACTTTTCAAAAGCTTCTTGTTTGCAGCAGCTGTCTTTTTCATAGTCTAATTATAAAATAAACTTCACTCAAAATTTGCGGACCAAAATAATAAAAACACTCATACAAGTTATGAGTGTTTTTATTTCTAACTAACTTCCTTATTTATCGACATTACTTCAATCCATCCGCCTGGAATTCCAAAATGAGGATGGTCCTTGAAGATATTGGCTGCCACCTCGAGTGTCTCTGCCTCAATAAACGAGTACATCATGATGTCATTACGAGAGTCTTCGATTCCCGCTGCGGTAATCCGCTTTGGCTTCCCTACACCAGCAGTCTCAATAATGACTGGCTTGTGTGCTTGTAGCCATGCATTCCACTCTGATTGCATCTGTAGTTCCTGAGCTTTTCGCTCAGCTTCAGGTATTTGCATCCACTCATCAAGCCCCGTATGAGGCATTTGGTATGTAACTAAAAATTTCATATGTTTTTATTATACATCACTATTAAATAGGGTGTTTTAAACCCAAGTGAGACAAATGTACAAAATAGCGCTAACTACTACTTGAATTAAAATCAGCAGCAAAACTCTCCCAGACCCTACGTGTGGCGCTAGAGAAAAAAGTCGAAGGATGATCTTATACGTCACTAAAGATATCGAGTAGATAATTGTCGCTCCAACGGTAACAACCAGCAGATTTGGCCCTTCAGGGTCGTCAAAAAGTAAAAACATTGTTCGAGAGCACACCAGCGATGTTAGAACCAGTATTGCTAAAGCAAATCTTTTTGAGGTAAGAGCAGATTTTATTATTGAGATGTTCATACCTTATAGAACACAGAGTTATTGGTATTGGTTACATAGGAAAGGCCTATGCAAACACAAAGAGTCTTCCTTCGCAGAAACTGAAAACCTTACTCCCGCACCCAGACACCATCAATTAACTTCGCGGCGCAGTCACCACCCACTTCATCACCATCACTGTTTAGGTAAATGACATCTATGGCTGTTTGTGACGACTTACTATCTGGGAACTGCCCAGCTCTTATGTAGTCATAACGGACAGGATCTCCATCATCACCAATCACTTCTACAACAAGGCGATACAAACGACCTTCCTCATCTTCCTTCCTTATTACTTCCCTATATGGCTTCTCACCAATAATACCCTCGATAAGTCTCATCACTTCCCCTTCACGCGGCACTGGTATTTTTTCAAGTGAATCAAAATTTTCTGACATATAGATAAGTATAGCAAAACCCTAAACAAGTGTAGGCTTATGTAACCGCTGTTACGATTCTGTATTTCCAGCGTAGTATTATAGAGGTTACTTATTTAACATACCTATTAGTTTTATGAAAAAATCTTTATCTCTAGCAATGCTGAGCGTGGTCATGCTCGGAGCGGTAGTACACGCTCCTGCTGCCCAGGCTCTCAGCTGTCTCCCAACCGCTGACTACCTAGAAACGGTTATCGACGATGGTCAGACAATCGTCTTTATCGGCACCTCTCTCGCGCGCACTGATACCGACTCATACACTTCAGAAGTAGTCGAAGTTACCGAAGCCCTACAGGGATATGTAGAAGAAGAGCTTTTTGTATACCACCAAAAGCATCCTGACTGGAATTATCTCTGCAACGCTGGCCCACAAGCCAAAGGTTCAACTGGTGTTTACGTAGTACAGCGAGACGCTCTTGGTCAGTACAATGTGAATCAACGACTCACTCTTACCGAACCAATTGCGAAAGATTTCCTCGAACAGCTTGAAGACGCTGGTGTCGAAGGGATGACTTCCGAACTAAGTACAACCGACCAACAAAACCAGATTTTTACCACCATCGCTGAACTTATTGAACGAATCGGCAAACTCCTTGTCGAACTCAAGTATTGGAAAAACCAATAACACATAGCAAACATAAAACCCCCGCAGCCTAGGCTGCGGGGGTTTTATTTGTACAAAGAACGACCCTTCGTAGAAAAATGAAAATTAGCTTAGTTTAAGATTTAAATAAAAGGACTACAGTTAATACTAATAGGCCTACAGTTAAAATTAACAATCCCCAAGTTAACCAGATCAGTTTTTTAGAGTCACGACTACTGTTTGCATCCAATGTTACCAAGTTTGCATTCAGTGACCTCATTTCTTCAACCAAATTCTTTTGTTGAAATCCTGACCATGCTGAGACTCTTATCGTCTCAGCAATAGCAAGTATGAGATTTCTTTCACCAAGCCTACTGTTCTCAATACAGTTTTGCGAAAGTTCTAAGAGAGTGTTGCCAATTTCCTTAAAATTTGGTTGTTCCATAATAAATTTTAATTAAAATAATTAATACGAAGGCCGGCTTTCGTAGCTACTTCCCGACTACAACCACTGTGCTACTCCTCCATGCCCAGAGCAGGTACCTCTTCGATTCTGACTAAAACTATATGTACCGTCTTTACAGCGAGCACTAGCCCCAGCGGGGACACCGCCATCTAGCGAATGAGCTGGTGACTTTACCTTGTTTCCATCAACGTTTGTATAATAGTTATCATTTGAGAGGTTGTTTGCTGACGCAGACCCATAAACTTCTGATTCAGTCTCTATCTCTACTTCTTCTACAATTACGGGCTTTACTGCAGGCTTCGGAACAGCTTTTTCTGTTGTTACTTGTTGCGTATATGGCGCAACAGAAGACGGAGAAACAACCTGATTTGAGGAAGACTCAGAACCAGACCCAATAATCGCAATAAATCCCACCAACCCAGCAATACCGAGTAGTATCTTGTTCATATTTAAACTTTAACCTTAAGAGTGATAACGCTATCTGCGCAGATAGTGCTACTTTAATTGTTGAATGTCAATGTCTTGGAAAATCTTTTAAGAAGCGTCTTCTTTTGTAAAAATTATTAATTTAAATCAATCTTAACTGCAGATAGAATCAGGTCAGCATGATCATCTAACATCTCATCCATTAATTCTCGCGGGATTGTCTTGAGCTGCTTCTTGCTAGCAAGAGCAGCAACAGGTCTAAGGAGATGGCGTTGAACTATGATGATCTCATCCTTTGTTAGACTCTCTATTGAATCTAACTGTCTTCGAATATCTGTATTATAACTTCGAATTGCCTTCTCTTTGGTGTTTATTCCAGAACTGATTAACTGAATAGTGGCATCAAATATAAATTGTGGTGTTCTTTCAAATCCTTCCAAATAACCATTCATGACTCTTGCTGCAGACATTGCTATGTCTACTTGCTGTGAAGTGTTGAAATCTAATTGTTTTTTTAAAGAAAAAAGGCGGTCTTCATTTAAATTTACTCGGGTAAGTTTCTGGGGAATAAAAATATCAATATCATCCTCTTTGTCCTCAAGACTTTTACGAACGCCCGAAACGTAGTTCTCAATATTCTTAAGAGCTTCTTCGCTCTCTCTCGAAGCATAGAAAAATATATTTTCAATTTCTTTTTCAGCTTCTTTTTTCTCTCTGCTTCTATCAAACTGATCTTTTATATACCAAAGCCCAATCGAAGAAACTATTGCCATGAAGGAACCTATGAGGGATTGATATGTATAAATAAAGGTTTCCATACTCTAGATAGACTGATCGTAGTCCTGAACAGCGCTGTCACTTTTAAAATATCGAGTGTGTGAATATGTAACTCCTCTTCTGACCTGTTCTGCTGCAACAATATCTTGAATATGGGATTGAGCAATTTCATAAGCACTAGCAATCTCTAAATCAGTAGGTCGTTGTAACTTGGCACTTCTTTCAAGCTCAAGAAATACCCCATAAGCCATAAGCTCGTCGGAGTGCAATAAATAGTCTAGATTGGGGTTAGCTCCCAAGGTTAGTCTATTTTCAGTCACAACTTTCTGAATTCGATAAGCAAGATACATCTGTAGGTAAAGAGGTGAATCAGCTTGTCCGTTAAACAACTGGTTAATGCTAGGATCTGTATGCTCCCCTTTAGTGGCCATAAATATGTTTTCGAGTAGGGAGTTTTTTGAAACTTTCGCTACACGAGGATTTTTATGGAATGTTGCATACCAAAATTTAAGGACCAATTCATTATTAACTGAATCACGTAGACCTTCAGTCAAATCATCATTGCGTAACATTTCTCCTCTTTTCGAAACAAATTTAATTCCCTCTGCCGCAAAAAATACACTTGCACGCTCATTGAAGTCTTTATTACTCATCTGATCTTTATAATTTATTGAAGTTTGGGTATTGGTTGATTCAGTAATCATTTCAGTAAGTTCCTGATTTCTACTTTCATACACCTTGATAGTTACATACACACCATCTAGCAAACTTGCATCTTCATTAAAAATGTCAAAAATAACTCGAGTGGTTTGTAGACCATTGACTATTACAGGATTTACAACAGGAATATTATATTGGTTTACTTGCGGAACAGAGGGGATTGAGACACTATCGCAAATAACAGTTAATCCATTGTTTAGAAACGGGAAAAAGGGCGACTTCATACTATCTCGCAATGTGTTTAACATTCTCTTGTTCGCCTTATTTTTACCCAAATAGCCTCGTACATTCTCAGTAAAAAGAGTGTCCATAAAACCATTTACATCAATTTCCCTTTGTATAAGCTCACAGAGATGTAGTGCACTAATTCTAAAACTAGCTCCAGTAACTTGCCCAATAGAAAACGAATAGAGCGCTTGTCTTGAGTACGTTAGGATATTAGTTTCCTCTGGTTGAAATGTGAATTCCACTCTGTCTCTTCTTGTGCGCTGCAAATTTGAAATGCGAGTCACTAAATCAGCAGAATCAATAACTGTATACTCGGGAGCAGCTCCCCTAGTCGTGAAATGAGCTGCTAATGGAGCATTACCAGCATGAGCTGGATCACTATCTAGTCCGCTATAAACAAAAAACAATTTTGGAGTTAACACAACTCCTTGTCTTGTCATGTCTCTATACTCATCTACCCATGCTTGCATCCGAGGATTAATTTTTCTCTTACTCCTATTATCACCAACGAACAGATCATCAAAATCAGTTAAAAACTTCATGAGCTCGTTTTCTTTAAGGCTTGAAGAATTCTTACTCTGAAACAAACTGATCACACGAGTTTGGTCATCAATATAAATCGCATCAAATCCACAATCATCACCCTGACCGACCCATATATCTGTATGTACTTCATTAAAGGGCTTATCAAGAACAATCGCTGCTGAGAGTACTTCAAAAGCTTCATCTCTTGTTATTGTATATTTGCGAACAATTGCTTGAATATATGCTGTAATAATTGGTTGCATACAAATGAGAATACACCTGTTTCAGGGGTTTAGCTAGATGAAATCATCTTCTATGATTACATAGGAAAGGCCATTGTAGTTCGCACAAGAAACACTCATATTGGGCTGTTTTCAATACCAGCCAACTGTCTCAGCAAGAAGAATAGACCGTTAAGCTTGCTTGGCGGTTTTTAATGTATTTTCAAATTTATTTCTAAATGTCTCGAACAACAGGTGCAAGTTGGGGATTACTTGCCCTATCCAGCATTTCCTTCAGATCTTTTTCTTTTTGAATCTGCTTTGCTTTAATTTCCTCGTCTGTAAACAAACGTTCCTCATTTAATGAAGTGAATAAAGATTGAGCGTTTTGGTAAATTGATTTTACTGCTTCTCGCAAATCTTCAGTACTAGAAAAAACACCTACGACCATAGAAAAAAGTCCTCTCTGGATACCATCTGCATGATGCTGCCACACCTTAACTTGAGACTTATGTATCTCTTTTTCCTTCTGAATTAAGTCCCTTTCTTTTGTTAGTGCAACATATTGAGCAACGTTACCCATCAAAAAGACAATGCCAAATAGAGTTGATAGTGCAGTCCACCATGAAAAGAAATCGACTTGATAGCCATTCCATTCTGTTCTTAAAAATGACAGTCCTGCAGTTACACCAACAACAAAACCAAAAGCTATATAAGCCACTGTTTTAAACGAGTTCATATAAATTATATTAAATAACAAGCAACTCGAGCGGTGCTCGATTTGGCTGCCCGACAAGGACTCGAACCTCGATAGGCGGTACCAGAAACCGCAGTCCTACCATTAGACGATCGGGCAAAATTTACTTTGTTTACTCTCTTTCTCCTCTGCTCTGGTTGCACAATACTGCCATAGTAAGGCTCGTTTGGCAAAAGCAGCTTTGTGATTACTTTTTTTCAAAAACGCGCATTGAACCTAAGTACTGCCAGCCGCAAGTGCCTTCGATTGGTTCGTGGTACTTCAGGTGAATGATGGTGGCGTTGCGAATGGTGAAGATTTGCCAGAAGCGTTTTACTGCTCGCCAAAAACTCATAGGCTGGTCTGAGCAAAGGTGTTCTAGAAAAATGTTTGTGAAGACGGCGTGTGAGACCACTACCACGCGAGAGTCTTTAGGTAGTACCTCAAGGTGCTTTCTTGCTTCACGCACCCGAATAATAAAATCACCATAACTCTCTCCGTCCTCATGCCGTACACCCAAGAACCATGACGTGACGTAGAAAAAGGTTGAGATACCAACGTAGCGGTTCCCCACCAGTGAACGTGGCCGACGGAGCTCTTCAAAGGCGTAATGTGTATCAGGAATAATACCTTCGCAGTACTCAGCAATGATCTTGGTCGTCTGTACGGCGCGCAATTGGGTACTGCTTATGATATGCGTGGGTTTAAGTTCACTAATCTCCCAAGCGGCTATCTCTGCCTGCTTTTGACCAACTTCATTGAGTGGAGTTTCGCTATGCTGATGACGCTTGGCAAGATTGCCGTCTGTCTGTCCGTGTCGTACAAAATATACATCCATACGATACTTATTTTTTAGTCGTGAGCTCTATTACCGCTATCTCAAGTGGCAAATGCGGAATTGGTGAATAGGTAATTTGCTCGGTAGCTGAGAGAAGGCGCAGAAGTAGGTGTGAGTTGAGCGGTGAAGCTGATTCTTTCGCCAGTGCTTTGAGAGCATCTTTGGCTGCTGGACCGAAGTTTGAAAGGAGTTCGTCTGCCTTGGCTGGCTGGTGTCGCACGAGCATAATCGCCCGCACGTTTTCAAGCAAAAGACGAGTGAAGAGTTTTATATCAACATGAGCAGCTACTGCTTCAGAAATAGCCTCAAGTGCAGCCTCTGTCTTTCCTTCATGGAGCGACTTTACGAGTGAAAGCATAATCTCCCCACGAGGTGCACCAATAATGGCCGCAACTTCATCCGCACTCCCGATAGCATCACCAGAAGCCAAAATCACTTTTTGGGTTACCCCTAGCGCATCACGAAACGAACCGTCAGCAGCAATCGCAATAAGGTCAGCAGCGTCAGGTGAAAGCTTAAAACCTTCCTTCCCCGCTACATCAGTGACAATCGAAGCAAGCACTGATCGTGACGGTGAACGGAAACGAAATACTTGGCAACGAGAAAGAATGGTATCAAGAAGCTTCTCTTCTTCTGTCGTCGCCAAAATAAAGATGACATGCGCTGGCGGTTCTTCGAGTGTCTTTAGAAGTGCATTAAAGGCTTCTTTGGTGAGCATGTGGACCTCGTCCACGATATACACTTTGTACTTAGATTCAAACGGCAGGGTGTGCACCGCTTCTTTGAGTTCACGAATATCATCAATACCGCGATTACTCGCCGCGTCTATCTCGTAGAGGTCTACACTACTCGTACCAATTGCTTTGGCAAAGATACGAGCCATTGTGGTCTTACCTGTGCCTCGTGTACCAGAGAATAAAAGCGCATGAGGTATCTCACTTTTTTTGATTGCTCCTTCGAGCACCTTCACAATATGCTCTTGGTCACGAACTTCACTAAAGTCTTGCGGTCGGTATTTTCGATATAATGCTCCGTGTTCTGCCATAGGTTTTCTAGTATATCAGATTATTGATAGGTCACGGCTTCTCGGGTAAAAGTACGTAATAAAGCGGTATCAGAAGCCAAATCTTCACTACCCAGAATAATGTATCCGAGTAGTCTTGATTCAGTATCAAACTCTTCATCAAAGAGCGCAACAAGGGTGCGGTCAGCTGCCAGCGTGTAGCCATGTTTGCCACCGCGATAGCTTTTGTCTCTGACGGGGCTGTTATTTACCCAGCCAGTGTGTGGACCGACATACTGCTTGAGGCGAGTAATATCAAGCACGTGTTTATCTTCCTTGGCGAGGTAGGTCAAAAACTTTCCTAGGTCAGCTACGGTTGATACATTTTTATCTGACAGTCCTGATACATCAACAAGCGCTGTGTCTTTCATCTGCAGTTTTGTAGTCAATGCCTCCATATCTTTTAGGAGCGCTCCTTTGGTGACGCGCATAAACACGGCCGCTGCGTCATTTGAAGATTCAAGTAAGAGTGGAAATAGAAGCTCACGATAAGTGTACTCAGTACCAGGAATCAGCTTTCCTGCTCTGCCGTCTGCATCTACATCAGCCGTGGTCACTACCCCCGATTCCTTGAGGATGTCGTTTTTAAGAAGGGCTGAAGCAGCCACCAGCTTGGTCACAGAAGCTATCGGGAGTACTGTCTCAGCATCTTGCTCGAGGAGCACTTCTCCGGTCTCAATATCAAAGACTCGAAAAGCAGCTTCAGGTAGTAGAAGTCCCGTGTCTTTCTTAATTGTAAAGATCGGTTCGGTTACTGGCGCGCTTTGCGCTTCAAGCGAAGTTGCCTGGCGGTATACGAGAAAAATACCCACCAGTACAATGAGAAATGAAATGGTCTTTATGACAGGCCAAGTGAGCATACCCCAATCATAACACTACACCCCAAGGCCGAAGGCCTTGGGGTGTGCGTGCATCTTTTGGGAAAGAAGATATTACTTCTTGGCTGTCTTTGCTGCTGGCTTCACAGCCTTTGCAACTGCCTTTTCTACTTTCTTTACCGCCTTCTTCACAGCTTTCTTTTGTGGAGCAGCAGTCTTAGCGATTTGCTTCCAGTGCTCTTTCATTTCTTTCTTAAACGTAACAAGATCAGCTTTTGAAGCGCTCTTCACACCTTGGTACGCAGTACTTACAGTGTCGATAAGCTGCTCATACTCTTCTTGAGACATGTCTTTGGCTTCTTCAATCTTTTCTAGCACTTCTGCCTTTGCTTTTAGTGTCCAGCTCTTTACCGCCTTACGATTCTTGGCTGCGTTCTTACTACCATAGAGGAAGTATGCTCCAGCTGCTGCCACTGCTGCAGCAGTGAGACCAACACCAATTCCGACTGCTTGTTCTTTAGTAATTTTTTTACTTGCTGCCACTTTTTTCTTAGCTGCCATATATTATGAAAATTAATTTGTCTTCTTATTAAGTATACTCTTCTTCATCATCCTGTCGTGCTTTTTTTCGACGACCTCCCTTAGCTTTGCCGCCGCCAAACATTCCCATGACACGAGTGAGCAAACCATCTTCTGAAAAAAACATTCGGATGTGCGCCAAGTCACTCGCAAGGACTTCACTTCCTGCTTCTACTCGCTCCAAAATTGAGCGGACCAACTGCATAATCTTAATCACTTGAAACAGCATATAACAGACGAGTATACAAAAGCAGACCGTCGCAATGCTGGCAATTATGAAAAAGATGTTGGCGTGTAGAATTTCATTCATCTCACCCTAGTGTATCAAGGTATTAATGAATGAACGGGTTTTTTGAGGTGGAAAACTAGATTCCGTTTAGGGTGCTGTGGTTGGCTTTAAGAAAACGTTGTACTACCGCTTCTATTTCAGCGTACGTCTCCTTTTCCATAAGCTCAGTTCGGAGTTCAGAGGCACCATGAAAATCCTTCACATAGGCTTTGTAGTGTTTCTTCATAAGCGCAAAGCTTTTAAAAGGTAGGAGTTCAGAGAACAGCTTGGTATGTTCAAGCATGACTGTCAGCTTCTCTTCTAGAGATACATTGATGGCGTCTTTTTCAGGATGAAAGAGCCACGGATTTCCAAAAATAGCTCGTCCCAGCATCACGCCGTCAGCACTTGTCATGTCAATCTTGGCGTGCGCATCAAGAAGCGAGAGTGCGTCACCATTGCCAATGATACGAGTCTTAAGCTTGTCACTTCCAAGCTGTGCATCTCGAATCTCAACCGCACGAGCGACCCGCTCCCACCGTGCAGGCACCTTACTCATCTCCTTGCGAGTACGAGCATGCATAGTAATAGCCGCTGGAGTTTCATGGAGCAAAAATGGCAACCATTCTTCAAGCTGATCTTTGTTGTATCCGAGACGAGTTTTGACCGAGACAGGTATTCCTCCTTCATCCATTTTTGCTCCTCGCTTGGCGGCACGAATAATCTTGGCTGCCATCTCAGGATTTTTTATCATCGCTGAGCCGCATCCCTGCTTCTCAATAGATTTGTCAGGACAACCCATATTGATATCCACCCCATCAAACCCAAGCTCAAGACAGAGTGCAGCTGCTTGTTCCATATGCTCTTCATTGCTCGAAAATAACTGCGCCACAATTGGGCGTTCCTCTTCAGTATAGATAAGATCAGCCATCAGCTTCACTTTTCCTTCTGGAGTAGCCCGAATGAGCCCATCTGCTGACACAAACTCTGTCCATGTCACATCAGGACCACCAACAGTACCGTCAAGGCGGGTATGACTACTGTACTTAGCAATCATCCGACGAAAAGGCGCATCGGTGACATCTGCCATCGGTGCCAGTACAAAAAATGGAGCTGGGAGTTTTTGCCAAAAAGACATGGCACTGTTTTACCACACTTGGTGACTAAGGAATAGTCTTATTCCCCTCCTTCCGCTTCCGTCTCAGTTGTAGTGGCTGTTGTAGAAGCCGTCTCGAGCTGCGGCAACTCCTCATTCACAAACACCCGTGAACCAAAGCGCAAATCAATGTATTGGAAATTACCTGGAGCGATATGTGCAAACTCTTCTGACTGCAAAATAGTTACTAGATTATCAAACGGCTTGGCGGCAGCTTCTGTGAGTGAGGTTCTTAACTCTCCACCACGAGCAAGCGTATAAAAAGCGTCGCGTGTGGTGTTTATTTCTATCTTGGTTACAAACCAACCAATATCAGAAAGGAGTTTGGTAAACTCTTTGGTAGCTTCATAATCAGCCGGCAAAAAAGGTTGCGCCTTAAGCTCTATGTCGCGTTCAAGCGTATAGTACCGAACCACACTCTCACCACGAAGATCAGGAGCATCAGCAAAAGCATAGCCATTTTCATCAAAAAACAAACACTGGTCCTCTTCTTTAAGTGAGCACCACAGCGTATCAGGAATATACTCATCGTACGTTACTTTCACCTCTGTGCCAGACACACGAGTAACTTTCACATTTTTAATACGCTCCACTTGATTTACTGCCGCTAGTACTTTTTCTTCAGGATAAAAATAAGCAAAGCGTTTTGGAATAAGCCTGAGATACGCTCCCCCCAGTTCTTTTTCAGTTGCTTGTTTCACGACCTCTGCATCAATGGTCACGCCACCGCTCGCAGAAATGGTAGTGATGGTAAAGGAATCTATGCGAGTTCCATACCACACCAGCGCTATAAGCGTAGCGATAGCAGCAAAAACACCAATACCCAAAACCACCTGTCTGACGAGTTGTACAGTAGCTGGGTCAAGGTACTTTTTTCTTTTGTGTTGGCGTGGCTTCATAGTGCTGATACAAAAGCGGGCGAGCCATGCTCGCCCGCTTTTAGGTTACCCAATTTTATCTTTGCCCATGTATGGGCGAAGGGCTTCTGGAATACTGATAGTACCGTCTGCTTGTTGGAAATTCTCAATCAAAGACACCAAGATGCGTGGTGTTGGAATGGCAGTACAGTTGAGAGAGTGGGCGTAGCGCATCTTCCCTTCAGCATCTTTGTATCGGATATTGAAGCGACGAGTTTGAAAATCGTGGAAGTATGAAGCAGAACTAATTTCTCGGTAGGTTTGCTCTCCAGGTACCCAAAGCTCAATGTCGTACTTCTTTACCTGTCCTTGCCCTAAATCGCCACCACAGTTAAGAACGGTGCGGTATGGAATACCAAGTGATTCAATAAACTCCTCTGTATTTCGGTTGATCCATTCATGGTAGCGAACACTCTCTTCGTGCGAAGCTTCACACATCACCACTTGTTCGAGTTTAAAAAACTCATGGACCCGAATCAGACCCTTTGTGTCCTTGCCATGACTTCCCGCTTCGCGACGGTAACAAGGAGAAAACGCCAAAAACTTTACCGGCAAGTCTGTGTGACTGAGTACCTCGTCAGCGTAATACCCCATGGTTGATACTTCGCCAGTACCAATCAGATAATCATCATCTTGCGTCCGATACACATCCTCAGCGTCATTTGGTAAGTGCCCTGTGCCATAGAGATTACTCTTACGAACAATTGAAGGAACCAAGAGCGGCTCAAAGCCTTTATCCATAAAGAAGGCGTTAGCGTAGTTCCAAATTGCCCATGAGAGACGTGCGCCATCACCACGCAGGTAGTAGCCACGGAAGCCGTGTACTTTTACCCCACGCTCAAAGTCGGCAAGCTTGTGATGACTCATGAGCTCCACATGGTCTTTGGCAGTAAACGGAAAGGTGGTCTTTTCACCCCAGGTTTTTATTTCTTGGTTGTCCGCATCACTGTTGCCGTCCGGTACCGACATGTCAGGAATATTTGGCACCTGGAGCATGAGTGCTTGCCACTCTTCTAAGATTGGCTTCAGACTCTCTTCGTCTTTCTGAATCTCCTGTTTAAGGGTTTGCATTTGCGCAATCAAGCTCGCTCGTGTGTCCGCGTCTGCAGTAGCCACGCCTTGAGAGACTTTGTTTTGTTCAGCTTTTTTGGCTTCAAGAGCCGTCATCACTTCGCGACGAGAGTCGTCTACGGAAAGTAACCTGTCGATATCAACAGTAATCTTTTTTTTGGTAGCTGCCAACTTAACTAAGTCGGCATTTTCTCGGATGAATTTTATGTCTAACATGGCTATTACTTACGCGTAAACCGCTAAAAAATTGTTTGTGCATTATAGCGTATCTCAGCCATCTGCGGAAATAGAAAGCCCCACGCAGACATTGTCTTTGTGGGGCTTTGGGGTTTCCCGCTTCAGAAGCGGTACTGGTAGGTCACACTGACCGTCCGTGGTCGAATGGAGACCGGCACCGCGGCACAGAGCTGCGGCAAGATCTTGGCACACTTCTCATAGCGCTTCTCCATATCCGTCAACGAGTACTCGAGCCCGAGCTCGGAATGTTTGGTCAAACGGTACAAGACACCAACACCGTAGGTCGGACCAGCGACCCAGCCAGTGGATGAATCGCTGACTGAATACTTGAGCACATTGAGGCGGGCGCCAATAGTACCGTGACTGGCGGCAACACCCAGAAACGCGTACGGCATCAATCGCGGAGTCGCGACGTAGCCGACGAGCAAACTGAGTGAATGCATCTCTTCCAGTTCGAGTGACGTTTCAAAGTTGACGTACTTGTTGCCGATGCGGTCACTGGCTTTGTACGAGCCCCGCTCCAGTTTCAGACGCGGACCGACACGCCAGCTGCTGAGCGGGTAGAGGTACTCAAAGGAGAGTCCGAGCGACGAACCCGAGAGGGTGTCGTCGGCAATCGAGGTTTTATACCCGAGCACCTCGAGATCAATCGTGTGTTCACCGTGTGCGAGAGCACCGGTGACGCCGACCGCAAAACCCGAAAAAGGTTTCTTGTCAGGTGACTGAGCAAAAGTGAGTCCCGAAAAGCAGAGGGCGAGGACAGAGAGGAGGACGTAGAGCCGTTTCATCAAATATCTCCTTGTTGTAGAACAATGAACCAACTTTTAGTCTAGCGCTAGTCCACAAAGAACACAAGTAAACCACCTCCATGCTACACTTTTATGAGTTATGGAAATAAAACTCCTCAACCCTTCAAGCTTCAAAGAAAATGGCCTTGGCCCATTACTTGAAATACCACAGCCTCCTGTTAATCTTTGGTATCAAGGTGTCCTTCCGCCCCAAAACCTTACCTTACTCGCGGTAGTTGGTTCACGTGACTACACCACTTACGGCAAACAGGTGGTAGAAGAACTCATAAGCGGACTCTCTGGCTACCCCGTGGGGATTGTCTCTGGTCTCGCACTTGGAATTGATGGCCTTGCTCACGCGGCTGCGCTTAAGCACCATCTCTACACCTTGGCTGTTCCGGGAAGCGGACTTGATAGTAGTGTGCTCTACCCTGCTAGTCATAAAAAACTAGCTGAGGATATTCTTTCAAGTGGCGGTGGTCTTATTTCAGAGCTGCCACCCACAACCTCATCTGCACCCTGGACCTTCCCGCAGCGAAATCGCATCATGGCCGGACTCTGTAAAGCAACACTTCTGATTGAAGCAGGAGAAAAGTCAGGTACTCTCATCACCGCGCGGATGACCGTAGACTATAATCGCGAACTCTTAGCTGTCCCAGGTAGTATCTTTTCAAAAAACTCTTACGGTACTCATCAATTCCTTAAGCTCGGAGCGACCTTAGTCACCAGTGCCAGCGACATCCTCCTTGAGCTTGGAATTGAGGAAAAGGAAGCCTCTTCCAGAATCAAAATCGCACTTCTGCCTGACGAAGAAAAAGTACTCAAACTGCTCCATGAACCACAAGACAGAGACACCCTCCTTCGCCTCCTTTCTCTCCCCGCTTCACAAGCCAACATCCTACTTATGAACATGGAGATGAAAGGCTATATCAGCTATGATTCTCCCCACTATCGCACTCTTATATAGGTACCATTTAAAACTTTCATATTTGACAATCGATTGCATCCCTAGTATTTGTATCAGCACTTCACCTAAATATGAGTTCGTACACCCTCGTTATTGTAGAGTCTCCAGCGAAAGCAAAGACTATTGAAAAATATCTCGGCAAAAACTATCGAGTGCTGTCCTCTATTGGGCATGTGCGCGACCTCCCAAAAAGTAATAAGGATGCGGTAGATATTGAAGCGGGCTTCATTCCCCGCTACATTATTTCACCTGGAAAAGGCAAGGTAATTGATGGGCTCAAGGCAGCAGCCAAAAAAGCGGATGAGGTGCTACTAGCGTCCGACCCGGACCGTGAAGGAGAAGCTATCGCTTGGCATGTGGCTGAGCTGATAAAAGATGTGAATCCAAACCTAAAGCGAGTTGCCTTTAATGAAATTACTGAAGCGGCTGTCAAAGAAGCTATCGCTCATCCGCGCGACCTCGACATCAACCTTAAAGAAGCCCAAGAGGCACGTCGTGTACTTGATCGTTTGGTGGGTTACGACCTCTCAGGTTTGATCTGGAAAAAAGTCCGCTACGGTCTTTCTGCTGGGCGCGTACAATCTCCAGCTCTCCGTATTGTGATGGAGCGCGAGCGAGAAATCCGGGCGTTTATTCCTGAAGATTATTTTAACCTCACCGCTCATACCAAAGCCAAAGGAATGGAAATTCCATTTTTGTGTACGGAAGAACCGCGTGAAAAAACTGAAGCGGAGCGTATCAAAGCTGTTGGTGAAAAAGCCAGTTGGGTCATTACTGACCTCAAAGAAACAGAGACCAAGCGCGTCCCACGCCCACCATTCACCACTTCAACTCTCCAACAAACTGCCTCGACTCGACTTGGCTTTTCGCCGTCTCGTACAATGGGTGCAGCTCAGAAACTCTACGAAGCAGGACACATCACCTACATGCGTACCGACAGTCCAAACTTGAGTGCTGTGGCGCAAAAACAAATCCTTGCTCTTTTGCATGCAGACTTTGGCGAATCATACGTACAGCCACACACCTACAAGAGTAAGAGTAAGTCGGCTCAAGAGGCCCATGAGGCTGTACGACCAACCAACTTTGCCAAACGCTCTGTTGGTAGTACAGGAGACCAAAAAGCGCTCTATGAGCTTATTTGGCGACGTGCCGTGGCTTCACAAATGGCCGACGCTACTATTAAACGTTCAAAGCTCATCACTAATATCACGGACAGCAAAGAAGAGATTCCTGATTTTGCAGTTAATGGTTCACGAGTGGTATTTGATGGTTGGCTCAAAGTAGACACGCAGGCACGTGGCGAAGACACCGAAGTACCGAAGCTGGCTATCGGAGACGCAGTCACAATTCAAAGTGTCGCTATTGAAGCCAAGCAAACACAACCACCAAATCGCTACACCGAAGCTGGTCTCATTAAAGAACTTGAGAAGCGTGGTATCGGACGACCATCTACCTACGCGTCTATCATGAAGACCATTACCGACCGCGGCTACGTACTCAAAGAAGGACGTACTCTTATTCCAACTGACACGGGTGATGTTGTGTCCTCTTTCTTAGAGAAACATTTCCTAGAGTACATTAGTGATACCTTCACCAGTGAAATGGAAGACAACCTTGACCAAATTGCTGAAGGTAATCGAACCTACCTCAAGACCTTAACCGAGTTCTACCTCCCGTTCCAAAAAGACGTCGCGAGTAAGGCAGACATTGAAAAGATTACTAACCTTGGACCAGGACCAAAACAATTCCCGTGCCCAGAGTGTGGTTCAGACATGATTATCAAACTTGGTCGTTCTGGCACCTTCCTTTCTTGTAACCGTTTCCCTGACTGCACCGGTGCTCGCATTATTGACGGTAGCGAGATGAAACCAGATGCTCCACTAGGCCAAGACCCTGAAACAAAACTTGATGTGTTTGTGCTTAATGGAAAGTTTGGTCCGTACGTACAGCTTGGTGAAACACCAGAAAAGGTAAAAGGTAAAAAACAAGCTGCTCCAAAGCGCGCCTCCCTACCAGCCGGCACTAAGCCAGAGGATGTGACTCTAGAAGCGGCACTCAAGTACCTCACGCTGCCTCGTGAGCTTGGACCACACCCAAAAACAGCCGAACCTATCGTAGCTAATACCGGACAGTACGGTCCGTACCTCGCTCACGCAGGAGACTTCCGTTCACTTAAAGGGAAAGACGACCCGTACACTATCACCTTCAAACGTGCGCTCGAGATTTATGCTGAACCAAAGCAAACACGCAAGGGCGAGAAGCTCCTTAAAGAACTTGGTATCAACCCACTTACTCGAAAGATGGTAAACGTCTTTGAATCTAAGAGTGGACGCTACCTGAAAAAAGGCTTTAAGCGAATCAGTATTCCTGATGAAGTAAGTACTGAAGATATCACAATCGAAGTAGCTATTGACCTTCTCAAACAAGGGTAGTCTCTTTCTGCTCCCGAAGCTATTGCTTGTCATTTAGGCACGGTGCCTCTACAATAAAAAAATGACTGCGCACGACATTATTGTCTTATTCGATAAACCTAGTGATGCAGATAAAGCATTAGTGGAGAAAGCTTTTGCCTTGGCTGAAAAAGCCCATGCTGGGCACAAGCGTTATTCGGGAGAACCGTACCTCAATCACCTTACGGCGGTTGGCATGAAGCTGGCTGAGATGGGTATGGGTGCGCGCACCGTAGCGGCTGGTCTACTTCACGACGTCATCGAAGATACTGACATTACCGCTGAAATGGTACAAGAAGAATTTGGCGAAGAAGTCCTCTTTTTAGTCGAAGGGGTTACTAAGCTTAGTTCAGTTAGATACTACGGTTCCGACCGACACAACGAAAGTCTCCGTAAACTTTTTATCGCCACCAGTCAGGATATTCGAGTCCTTATTATCAAGCTTGCAGACCGTCTGCATAACATGCAGACACTCGCTCATGTGCCCGCTGAAAAGCAACTTCGTATTGCGCGCGAGACACTGGAAATTTACGTTCCAGTTGCTCATCGTCTGGGAATGGGACGAATCCGCAAAGAGCTTGAGGACTTAGCCTTTCCTTATGTCTATCCAGAAGAATACGATCGAGTGACCGCCCTGCTTCAAGCAAAAGCCGGAAAATCAAACGAACTCCTCGAACGAGAGCGCAAAGTACTCCAAAAACGCTTGGCGGAAATTGGTCTCCTTGATTTTAAAACATCGTATCGAGTAAAGGGTCTGTATAGTCTCTTTCATAAACTAAAGCGAAAGGAATGGGATATTGGTATTGTGTATGACCTTCTCGCAATGCGAGTGGTGGTACCTACTGTCGAAGATTGTTATCGCTCTTTGGGTATCATTCACAAGCTTTGGCGCCCACTACCAGGGCGAGTAAAGGACTACATTGCGTTTCCAAAACCAAACGGTTACCAATCACTTCACACCACCGTTACCACCCCAAACGGCGTTATCTTGGAAATACAAATCCGTACCGAGCGCATGCATCACGAATCTGAATTTGGTGTGGCTTCACACATTAGCTACAAAGAACAAGTGATTGCTGGTAAACCAGTAGAAAATCCATCTCGGTTTGCTACTCTCATTCCTTCCCTCTTCCGTCCGTTTAATAAAGAAAAAGCGGCGACTGACGACATTAAAAAAAGTCGCGACTTTTCACACCGCGACAAAATTCCTCGCTGGATAGCCCAAATTGGGCAGACTCACACCAAAGATAAGTCCACCACCGCTGAGTTCGTGGAAGATGCTCAGACCGACTTCTTCTCAAACCGCATTTTCGTATTTACCCCTGTTGGAGACGTTGTTGACCTTCCTGTGGGTGCCACACCAGTGGACTTTGCGTACGCCATTCACTCTGAAGTTGGTGACCATATTTTTGGTGTAAAGGTAAACAAAAAACTCGTCCAGCTTGATACCGAACTCAAAAATGGTGATATCGTGGAAATTGACACCCGCAAATCCTCACAACCAACCGCCAAGTGGCTCACTTTTGTAAAAACCTCACTTGCACGTAGACGGATTAAGTCTGCCCTTGAAGCACAGCAGCTTCCCTAAACAAAAACCGCTCTTATAAAGAGCGGTTTTTGTTTAGACTGAGAAGTTTCTAATTGAATAGAGACCGCTGTCATCATCTTCTTTTGGTGGAGGTGGTATTGGAGTAGACACTTGAGGAACTACTGGCTCTGGCTTCACTTCACCTTGCGGGGTGTAGTGGTACATCTGCGGCATATGCTGCACTGGTGGTATTGGAGGAAGTGGCTCTTCTTCAACTACCTGCACCTCTTCTACCATAGGTACTGAGGGACGCTCATATATCATCAAGTCGTCATTTTCTTCAGTCATGCTCACCAAGATATTTGGTTCACTTTCATTCTTGAGTATCGCTTCGTCGCTCTTGTCAGCTGGCTCAGCTCCGGCTGCGTCGTCCACTGCTTCAAGCGGAGTATGCTCAGTTAGTGTTCCAAAGGCAACTTCTGGGGAGGAGACTTTATGTTCTATCTTCATGCGTGAAAGCATTCCTTCCAGATCATCAACAGAGAAGTAATCAATGGTGAGTTTGCCACCAAAATCAGTTTTTTGAATCTGTACTCGAGTGCCGAGAGTCTCCATAAACTTCTTTTCAATTTCAATCAATTCAGCATCAAATTCGTCTGGGTTCTTTTTGCGCACCTTATCAGTCGCAATCTTTCGCACAATTCGCTCCACTTCGCGCACTGAGAGCTTCTTAAGGAGTATCTCTCTAAAGACCACATCCTGCTCCTCAGGGCGGTCATTAAGCATGAGGAGTGTTCGTGCGTGTCCTTCTGTCATCTCTGCCTGCTTAAGCGCAGTAAGCATGTAGTCAGGAAGCGCCAGGAGGCGGATTGAGTTTGAAACATACTCGCGACTGCGACCCACTTTCTTTGCTACCTGTGTATGTGAAAGTCCAAACACGTCAGCCAGCTGCCTGAAGGCGAGCGCTCTATCAACAGCATTAAGATCTTCACGCTGGAGATTTTCGATAATCGCTAGCTCAAGCTTCTCCTGTTCACTGTCATCACCCTCACGAATAATCACTGGCACTTGTGAAAGTCCAGCGAGTTTACTCGCACGCAGACGGCGCTCTCCCGCAATCAGTTCGTACTCGGTAAAAAACGTACCGTCTTCACGCTCAATTTCTTTTCTTGTAACCGTCAGTGGTTGCAAGATACCGTACATCCGAACCGACTCACTCAACTCACGCAATTTTTGTTCATCAAACTCACGCCGTGGTTGAAACGGATTTGGAACAATTTTCTCAACCTCTACCCAAAATATTGAATCTCCCTGAAATGCCATAGAAAAAACTGCCAATAATTACCTCCACAAAGCTCCCGCTCTGTCTTCCTCCTATTCTAACACAAGGCTGGCTCTGCTCCTGTTTATAACTTTTTGGTTTTCTGGTACACTCATTGACGCTCCTGCCAGACTAGCAAAACGGCACAGGCGCTGAATAAAATTGCCTCGGTGGCAGTGTGGAAGTAAACGGCTTTACTTCTACACGAAACACGAATACAAAGATAGGCGATGCGAGTTTACGAGCCAGCCTATGATTAAACCGGAAAAGTATGGAGTTCGTTCCTAAAGTGCTGGAGTGGTGGAATGGTATACACGTGCGACTCAAAATCGCATGCCGTAAGGCTTATGGGTTCAAGTCCCATCTCCAGCACTTTGCGAACGAAATGTAATACAAAACCCCGACGCTTTTGCGTCGGGGTTTTGTGGATTAAGACACCTTTATCTGTTGCCGATGGAGCGAACCCCTCTTCCACATCACACTCTCGAGGTAGTAGTGACACATACAAATGAGGATCACGATAGTGTATCCAATAGCAATACCGTTGGTGGCAGTACGAGTAATGTAGGCAAAGGCAAAGGCTAGCAGAGGAGTCAAAATAAGGGTTGGGAGTGGAACACTTGAGAGAAGCCGATATACCACATTCTTTCGTCCATCTTTGTTACGATTGTGGTCGTGGTTGATATAAAACGCAAAGGCGCTAACATCATGCACAAACCGAAAGGCTAGAATACCCAGGAAGATGTACCCCGAAAGCACGAAGAAGTAACTAATGAAGAATAAAAGCGATACTAAAAAGATATACAAACGCACTTCGGGAGCTGACTTCCACATTTTTAAAATCATGACAAAAAAGAGCGCCACAATGCCCACCAAAATGACTGGTGAAATGAGTGGCTCAAGGAAATCTGGGAAAACGCTTGGGATAATAAAATAGATGTACACCACAGCTGTGGTGAAGAATGGCAAGAATGTCCATATGTGGTGTAGTAACCCAGGGCGCGCACCCAAGATAAGGGCAATACCAGTTTTTTGTTTGATACCGTGCCAGACGTCACTAATCAAAAAGAAGGCGATACCAAGTTCATAGTTCACAAACAGCAGTAGCGCAGTAGCAATAAGAAGCATCGGTAGATAAAAGAAAAGATGCTTTTTGTAGTAAGTTACATATTCCCCATCAAAAAAACTAACGAGACTAGCAATAATATGCGGGAGGTTAAAGATAAAAATAAAGAGCGGAAGTAAAATAGCTTCAATGCCCATGTATGGCCTGAGCCATGAGTCGAAGTAAAACATGTCTGCCAGAGCGACAATAAGCAGTACCGGCAAAATGAGATACACATACAAAAAGAGTCTCTTCGGGATAGCTTGTATTTCTTTTTGGTGTGCCAAGGCTAAATCCATTGATAGTAAGTTAATCAAAGCGATTATATCACTTTTTGCTATTAAAATATCTGTGCTATATTCCCTTCATGGCAAAGTCTAAAATCATCGCGGTAGTGGGACCTACCGCTTCTGGAAAGACCGCTCTTTCAATTGAACTTGCTAAGCGCTTTAACGGCGAGGTTATTTCGGCTGATTCACGGCAAGTGTATCGTGGCCTTGATATTGGTTCTGGAAAAGTTACCGAGGAAGAGATGCAAGGTATTCCGCATCACCTTATAGATATAGCTGACATCTCCTACCGTTACACTGGAGCTGATTTTGTGCGAGACGCCAAAGCAGCTATCAAGGACATTACTTCAAGGGGCAAAGTGCCTATTATTGCTGGTGGAACTTTTTTCTACCTTGATTTACTCCGTGGAAAAATAAACGCGGCTGAAGTAGAACCAAACCTTGAACTGCAGGCTGAGCTTGAAAAATTAACTACAGAGGAACTGTTTCAAAAATTAACTCTCGCTGATAGCGCTCGGGCAGCTACCATTGAGCCAAGCAATCGTCGTCGCCTTATCCGGGCTCTGGAAATCATCGAGACACTAGGGTCTGTTCCCCCACCCACCACCACAGAAAGTGACTATGAGTGGCTTATCTTTGGAATTGATATTGATAAAGAAACTTTAAATGCTCGGATTGAGGAACGTATGCTTACACGTCTTAAGGATGGTATGCGCGAGGAGGTAGAAAAATTACTTGAAGGCGGAGTGAGCGCTGAACGTCTAGTTGATTTTGGTCTAGAGTATCGTTTTTTGACTCGTAACATTCAAAAAGAAATTCCGTACGAAGTAATGACAGAAAAATTGTTCACCAAAATAAAACAATTTGCTAAAAGGCAGAGAACTTGGCTCAAACGCGATACAGAAATTATCTGGAAACCATTTCCGGTCACTATTGAAAAGCTTGAACCTCAAGTAACAGCTTTTTTAGCAAATTGAATCTAGCCACAGAAATAAAGTTGACCAGACCCCTCCTTTCCCCTAATATTACCCCCAAGTATCAAAACTGATACCAAGGGCCTATAGTTCAGTGGTAGAATGCCGGTTTCCAAAACCGTTGACCGGGGTTCGAATCCTCGTGGGCCCGCCAAGATAAAACAAAAAGAACCATGCAATTGCATGGTTCTTTTTGTTTTAGTTTCTGACCAATGTCAGAAACGTATCTTGGCGGGAGCCGCAGCGATGTCTTCTTTTTCTCCGAAAAAAGAAGACCGCGAGGCGGGGTCGAGAGTACTTACTAGAATTGGAGTCGGAGACGAACAATTATAGTTAGTAACTCGTGACCGCTGCGGGCCCAGGCATGCAAACTGCTTTGCCTGCGTCGAGGATTCGCACCACCAGAGTATTTCCATTTTTATAGTCGCTGCACTCCTTAAAAATTAGGTTAAGACCTTGAGTTTATCGCACGAGCGTTAGCGAAGTACGATACGAAAGGTGTACCGTTCCCGTAGGGAAAGAAATTCCTCATAGGTCTAAGATTATACTTAGTAGCTCGCAGCCTCAAAACTAATACCCGTAAATCGAAAAGTGAGATGCTGAAATCCAGTTTCCTAAAACCACAATCGATCCAGCTGGGGCACCAGCACTGATAAGACTATTTCTCTCAGCCGCCGTCCTAACCTCATAGACTGGGCGCAGTCCGTTTGCTGTCGCAGCATTAATGACACTCACCACCTCGCTGGCAGTCATTCCTCCAGCCTTACTATAGTCGATACAAGTACCATTATTGTGGCATGGACTTCGGTGTGTACGAGTCGGGGGCATCGCTTCGGTTACCCGAGCTCCAGACACTCCCGCTGCGGCATGGAAAGCTTGTAAACGAGCAGCTAGGTCTGGTGAAATACTACAACTTGATGAGTTTGAACACGGAATACCAAGTGGAACACATGTCCCACCTGTACAGCCAGTTGGTCGCGGACCTAATGCAGTTGAGGTCGCGGTAGTTGAAGCATTGGCAGATGACTGTGAATCAGGATCCCCTGCCCATTCAAAAGTCTGAGTCTGCACCATACATTGTACCCGTGCCCACGGACCATAACCGGTAATTTCTCCAGCTCCACCAGCCAGTGTTCCTCGCAATAGTGTATCTACGATAATCCAAGCGGCAAAAACAATAATGATGCCGATTATCGCGTTAGTAAATTTACTTTTCGCTGCATCAAGAGCTGATTGATTTCCTCCAGAAGTAACAAGGCCAAAACCAGCCATCACCATCAGGACTGCAAAAATCACAAACACAATTCCAAAGAGCCAGACAATCAAAAGATTCAGAAGCTCAACAAAATTACATGCACTACAATCAACCCCATTACACGTCACAAAGCCACCTTGTGCAGTCACAACGTCAGTTGGTAAGACGAGGAGCAAAAGGGCAATAAATAGAATTGATTTCATATGTACTTAGTATATTACAGTCCCGCAGCAATATTAGTGATATTAGACACATAGTTTCGGGTCTGTGCGTATGAGTTTGGACCTTCGTTTCGCTCACAGCTAGTCTGACCTGTCCCATAACACCCTGGACTATCCCAAATACACTCCCAGCGACGTAATGCGGGTTCTTGGCCAACCGCTGGGCAATCAACACTTGGTTGATTGGCGCCCGGTCCACCGTTATAGGCAGCCAGTGCAAGTTCAGTATTGTTGTTGTATCTTGTAAGAAGCTGATTGTAGTACCGAGCACTAAGCGTGAGATTATACGCATTGTCATTTTGTAGTCGGGCGGCCACCTCAGCGTCCGATAAACCTGAGAGACTACTGTCTAAAGTACGTGCGGTACTGACAAGCATCTGCCCACAACCGTACGCTACCCCCGAAGCTGTTGCCGGTCCAACTCTATTTTGGCAATTGCTCGACTCTTGTGAGATGAGTGCTCGGAGCGTATTAACTTGCGCTGGGTCAGTGATACCTGCTGCCGCAGCGGCTGCAGCGATATCCGCCTGCAGTGATCCAGAGCTCGTGATAGCTGCCACACGACTTGCGACAGCAGCTGGTGGCAGGGTTGAAGCATTATCACCAGAAGCTGTTGGACGACTCCAAGCCACAGCGTTTGGTTGTGCAGTACATTGAATTACATTCCAAACACCATAGGTTGTACTATTTAAAATCGCACGTAGTCCCAAGTCCACAAGCATCCAGCCCGCCAGTACAATGACATACCCGATAAGGAGGCTTGATATCATACTCTTGGCTTTTGCTTTAGCACTCGCGTCTCCCGCTGAGACCACCAATCGCAGGCCTGAGACTACAATCAATATTGCAGCCACAACTCCCAAGATCATTACCAAATACTGGACCACCGTACTAATAAGCTGTACGACGTGACAGGTCTGACAAGCTTCTTCTCCAGGACCACCACAAGGCACCAGACCAGCTGCCATAATAAGCATTGGTGCAGCCATGAGAATAGCGAGAACATAGACTTTCCACATATACAAACATAGTAGCATGGGGGTATCTTTGAAAAACTGGTAAGGTGTGGTAATTTGTACGCTACATACGCAAAAAGTATGTGCTAAACGCGTCGGTACTCAAGCGGTCAACGAGGGCAGACTGTAAATCTGCTGGCATCAGCCTACGAAGGTTCGAATCCCTCCCGGCGCACAAATCAGCCACCCCAGAAACGAAAGTTTCTGGGGTGTTGCTGTTTGTAGCGCCGGGAGGGATTCGAACGGCGGAGCTGGGGACCCTTTGGGCCAGCGAGCCGTGTCCCGCGGCACTTGTTAATTTATTGACTGAAAGAAAATAAATTAACTTAGTGACCGTCAGGACGAGTCCCGCGACTAAACGACCTCATATATTGACAAAACACAATTTATAGTGTACCATTTTCATATTCCTAATCTTAAATTAGGTAATCATTCTTGGAGACAGAAATGAAAGTTTCTTTTCAGCCGACAAAAAAGCAAGCTGAGTGGAAAAAGCGCTTCGCTTTCTTCCCAACCCGCGTGGGGTACATAGCACCAGACCAGACCTTGTTTGTCTGGCTCGAAAGCTACTGGGAAAAGGTGGAAGAAAGACCTGCAATGAACTATGTCACACGAAAACCCATTGGCGACAGTGCCGAGGTTGTTCCATGGCAAGAAGAACACTGCATGTACTGAACGCACAACGTACCCGCCCAACCGAAAGCCTTCCAGCTTCAGGTCGGGCGGTTTTCTTTTGTCTTGCCTAAACATTGACAAAATATGATAAGTAATGCATTATTTTAATTAGACAATCTCTTCTTTCCATAACCCCAGACAAGGAAACATCATGAAGTACGGTATTTTCGAACGCGCCATCCGTCAGACACTTGATGGCTCATTCACCATCACCTTTTCCTGCCTGCCCACAATCGCAGACAAAACCACGCCTTTGATACTGGAAGCAGAAACTGTGGAGTCTGCCGCCGAAAAAGCGGCCGACCTGTTGGCTCTCCTGAGCATCAACACACACTCGATCAAAGGTAATCCGAACAGCATCATGGAGTATTTCCCGGATTACTTTGTCGCTCAGTTTGCGACCGAAACAGCTTACAAGTACGACACCAGTTCACTGGCGTACCAAATCAGTAGCTTCACGGCAGTTCCACGGAAATCCTGAAGCACCCAACCCAGCTCCAGCAGCACGAAGACATCTCCGTCTTCCCTGCCGGAGCTGTTTTCTTTTTATACAAAGCCACCCTTCCCATCCTGTATACTAGACCTATGAATGAGCGATTTTCGAAAAAGTCTCTGTTTGGAATTACCGCCATTAGCATACTCGCAGCTCTCAGTACTGTGTATTTTATTCGGCCAAGTCTCCACACTCCCCCTCCTGAAGTTCCCGAAAATCCTCGCTACCTAGATAATTCTCTTCCTATAGAAGAGCGGGTTACTGACCTGATGTCATATATGACACTTGAAGAAAAAATCGGACAGATGACATTACTTGAAAAAAATAGTCTCAAGAAACTGGAAGACATTAGCAGGTATGGACTCGGAGGAATGCTCAGTGGCTTTGGTGCACGCCCAGAAGAAAATACTCTAGCTGGTTGGAAAGAGATGGTTGAAGGCTTTGTGGCAGAATCAAAAAACTCTAGACTGGGTATTCCAGTACTCTATGGAGTTGATGCTATCCACGGCCACAGCAATGTACTTGGTACAACCATCTTTCCCCACGCCATTGGGCTTGGTGCTACCGGAGACGCAGCGCTTGTAGAAAAGGTTGCAAGAGCAACTGCAGAAGAAATCAGAGCAACCGGCATCCGCTGGAGTTACTCACCCACGTATGACATGCCAGAAGATATTCGTTGGGGTCGGGCATATGAAACATTTTCTGACGATCCAGAACTTGTGAGTAAACTAGGAAGTGCCTACATTGCCGGCCTACAAAATGAAACTTCGGACAGCACTTCATCTATAAATATCTTAGCCACACCAAAACACTATATTGGTGTTGGTAGTATGCGGTGGAATACCTCGAGTAATAAAAACTTTAAAATTGACCAAGGGGCTACTTTACCTGACGAACAACTGCTTCGGACTCATCTTTTGCCTCCATTTAAAAAAGCAGTAGACAGTGGTGCTATGAGTGTGATGGTTGGACTCAATAGTTGGGGCGACACGAAGCTCGCTGCCTCAAACTATCTTATTGAAGATGTACTCAAAGGTGAGCTTGGCTTCACTGGCTTTGTCGTATCGGATTGGTACGGCGTCTATGAAATACCAGGCGGGGACTATAAGGCTACAGTCACTGCAATCAACGCTGGTGTAGATATGGTCATGCTCCCCTTTGCGTATGAAGCGTTTGCCACTGATGTAAAGCGGGCGGTGCGTCGAGGTGAAATCCGTGAAGAAAGAATTAATGACGCCGTGTCACGTATATTAACTGCAAAATTTAAGCTTGGGCTGTTTGAAGATACATCCAACCCCGAACTGACTGATGAACAACTAACTGAACACAAAACGCTGGCGCGCGAAGCAGTGGCGAAGTCACTTGTCCTCCTCAAGAACGACACGAAAATACTTCCAATTAGACAAACCACTACCATTCGTGTGGCTGGAAGTGCCGCAGATAATATTGGAAGACAGTCTGGTGCTTGGACGGTGGAATGGCAAGGTATTGATGGCAACTGGTTACCAGGAGTAACCTCTATTCTTGCTGGCATCCGTGAGGTAGCACCAAAGGGTTCAGTAATTGAGTTTGATGCCAGTGCCAACTTTGCTACAGGCACACCTAAAGCGCGTATCGGGATCGCCGTTGTGGGTGAAGCTCCGTACGCTGAAGGTTGGGGCGACTCGGAAAATCCATCTTTGAGCCCCGAAGATATTGAGACTATCGCTAAGCTCACTGAAGTGAGTGAAAAAGTGGTAGTGGTACTTGTAACTGGGCGAC
>JAKFXN010000001.1 GCA_021731405.1 Candidatus Parcubacteria bacterium
GTATATCAGCCAAAGCATCTGCCTGTACACTGATGCTTCGCGCAAATACATCAGCGGAAATATACTCCTTTTTTAAAGTCGCTATCGCTTGAAGCACTGGCTTCACATAGTACGTAGGATCACCGTGAGGACGCAGGCGTTTGAAGCTCGTGTCTTCTAAAATGTTTTCGATAATTCGAATCTTTTCCAGCTCTGAAGCTGGTCGTCCGCCCACAATCGCATCGTACGCATCGGGATATCTCTTTATAAGTTCACCAGCAAAGCTGTGAAAGGTATGGATTGGCACATGGTACGCCTCTACTCCAATAAACTGCGACAGACGTTGTCGCATTGCTCGTACCCCAGACTCAGTAAACGTAAGGGCGAGAATTTGCTCTGGCTTAGTGTCGGTCTTTTGTAAAATATTGGCGATACGGAGAGTTAGTATCTGCGTTTTTCCCGTCCCTGGACCAGCTATCACCATGACAGGCCCATCTATTGCTTCGACCGCAGCGCGCTGTGATTTGTTTAATTTTTCTAGCGCAACTTCAAATTGAGCAGATGACAGGGTCGATTTCATGCCTAAAAGTATACCACTTTAACCCGCCTGAGGAACTCTCAATTTACCCAAAATCCTTTGACAAATATAGCCAAGATAAGCTTTGATCTCAAACGGGATAAGTATACTTGCCAGCTATGGGAGGCAGGAGTATAGTAGCGACTTATCTATGTAAAAATAACTGTACTATGCTAACTGCCAACGCCACTCTCGCCATCTTTACCATGCTCGGAATCTCCAGTCTCGCCATCTTTTGGGCGAAGCGAGTGAAACTACCGCACACCGTATTTTTGGTAGTAATTGGACTAGTGCTTGGCGTAATTGCACAGTTTCCAGCTTTTAGTTTTTTTAGTGAATTTACACTCACTCCAGAACTTTTGTTCTACCTCCTTCTTCCTACACTTATCTTTGAGTCTGCGTACAACATAAATGTGCGCCGAATGGTGGAAGATACAAAAATCATTCTTATATTATCTGTTGTTGGGTTACTGGTATCTACCGTTGTCATTGGTGCAGCTCTCTATTTCATTCTAGCCTTTCTTGGACTTCCTGTACCATTTATCGTCACTCTTCTATTTGGAGCCCTCATCTCAGCGACTGACCCAGTAGCGGTGCTCGCCCTCTTTAAAGAATACGGGGCCCCACGACGTCTCTCACTTATCTTTGAAGGTGAGAGTTTGTTTAATGACGCGACTGCGGTTGCCCTTTTCTTAGTTCTTCTTGAAGTTGCTCAGTTTGGCTACCACGGCTTTGATACTGTCCTCGAAGGGGTGGTGACATTTACCTCGATGATGATTGGAGGTGTCCTCTTCGGTATCTTGATTGGAGGCATATTTACCAAGCTTGTGGGACTCGCCCGCGAAAATGAAATTGCTAGTATCACCCTTACGATTGTACTTGCGCACGTTACCTTTATCTTAGCTGAAGTCCTTAGCCACCACCTTCACTTTGGAAACTACCATTTTGCCCTCTCCCCAATTATCGCCACTACCGTAGCTGCCCTTCTTATGGGTAACTACGGCCGAAGCAAAATCCACCCACGAGCTGAGGAGTTCGTTGAAAACCTCTGGGGGCAACTCGCATTCATGGCCAACTCACTCATTTTTATTTTGATTGGTGTTCTCTTTGTAAACGTCCCAAGCCTAGACGCTTCAATGATTATAGTGGTTCTAGTAACTATCCTCCTCGTGGCTATCGCTCGCGCTATATCTATCTACCCAGTAGTTGGTGCCTTCAACATCTTCTCAAACAAAGATTCAAAGGTACCAATGTCATGGCAGCACTTATTGTCTTGGGGATCACTGCGCGGGGCTCTGGCAGTCACCATGGTACTTCTTATTCCAGACGAGCTTACTTTTGCTGGTTGGAACCTAGAAATGTCTCCAAAAGACTTCCTTCTAGCGCTCACGGTTGGTTGTATCTTTGCTACTTTGTTTGTAAAAGCAACCACTATTCAGACCTTTATGCGTCGCCTAAAGCTTGACGCTTTGACTGAAATTGAGAAAGTAGAAGCGCAAGAAGCACGGGCACTCATTCACCATGAGGTACAAGAACGAATTAGTCACTACAGTGAACGTGGCTACATTGATCCAAAAGTAGCTTCTGAATTCTGCTTGGACCACACTGCAAAGTATGAAGCTGCTTGCAAAGATTTAGAATCAGCTGACACAAGAGAGCTGTCTCTGCGTGTACTTCGCATGTACGCTATCGGCATTGAGAAAAAACATCTTAAAGAACTGTATCATCACAATGAAGTCAACGAGTCAGTCTATCGTCGCCTTACAGGCAAACTCCAGCTTCAACTTGAAGCAATTGAGGTTGGTAACCTCGCCCCAAACATGTCTATTCATACAGACGGCAAAGACGTGTTTGAAGTAATGGCTGGCAGTATCCGGAAGTTCCTCAAACCAAAAACTGAAGAACAAAGGACGAGTGACCTCTACATGTACTACCGCGCGCAGACAATCATCTCACGCAAGGTACTAAAGGAACTTACCGCAGTTGAAAAATCGAGCGCAGAACACATCTTCAACGCTGAGGCACTCTCCCACGTACTTGACCTCTACACCAACTTCCGTGCGCAGTCAGAAAGGAAGATGAATGACTTAGCCGACTCACACCCAGAAATGCACCGACAGCTTTCCCACTCACTAGCTCTTTCTAGTGTTCATAAAATCGAAGAGACGACGCTTCATGAACTCTATGAACGTCAACTCATAACTCCAAAACTCTACATTACTCTAAAGGAGGAGATTCAAAACAACGGATAGTACACAAAAGTAGTAAATAAAAAACGCTCTCACATGATGAGGGCGTTTTTGTTGGCAGAAGGTTTCCAGTGCCGACTAGTTGTAGGGTTGTTTGTAGGGTTGTATTTTGCGCAAAATGCGCTCTTCCAGCGTACCGACTGGTTCAGGCGTGATCGGTTCGTTGAACCAACCAACAAACCACGCAGCGATGGAACGAAAAGTATTTGCAAGGAACGACAGCATGTTTCCTCCGTAAAGCTGTTAGATTGACATGATGCCATAAATATGGCATCATGTCAATCGGTTACTTCCAGCTGTGTTTAGTCACTCTTGTTATAAAAAATAAGAAGAGTACTATATCGGCTGGACAGGATAGTCCAAAATAAGTTCCCCCCAAATCAACTGAGGATGTTATGAAAAACGACAACGGGTTTCTGTTTGCATTTTCTGGCCAGCGGGCCAACAAAAAAGAGTTGGTCTTCAACGAAGTGCAGCGACAGATGCGGGAGAAATACCCAGATCTGCCAGTTCTCTTCATGGATGACATCGTCTCCAAGAAGCCCTTGCCAACCAAATGGAGCGAGGCGCATCGGGCACGTCATCCCACCTCTCGCCTGTTGGAAGCCTTCGTCGAGTTCAACGAAGCTGGTATCACGAAGATTCGACCGGCCATTGAGGCTGGTTACACCGTCGTGACGCTACGCTATGGGTTGGACGTGTTCCTTGACTCGATTGCAGAGACAGATTGCTCGCAGGCGAAAAGTGAGGCCGCCGAACTCTGGCACAAGCACCTTGTGCCGGCGCGAGTCATTCGCGGTACCCCGAAGCCGCAGTATCTCATCAACCAGGTACTGAAGCCAACCGAAGACAACGTGCTTGAACTCTGTTCTCGCCAAGAACGAGACATCAAGGAGTATTTCGAAGGCACTGGTCAAAAGCCGCCGATTTATCTCACCGGCATGACAGTAGAGCAGTGCGCCGAGGAAGCGATTCAACACATCATCGCTTCCTTTGCTCAGTGTCGCAACACTGCCACAGCCTGACGGAAGGAAGCTTCCCAAAACCCCGCCCTGCGCAACTGCGCATGGCGGGGTTTTTTTATTCTCTCTTTATTGTCCCCTTTACTATTTAAGAGGATTTATAAGCCACCTCGTGATACGTTTTTAGATGAGGTCCAAAAAATACTTTGGCGAAGAGACGGATGATAGCAACACCTGATATTACGTAAGCGATTCCAAACAAGACAATCTGGAGCATATGCTCACCATGAATAGTACTCAGGAGAATTTCTTGTCCCAAAAAGGACGGGGTTATCGGAAAAGCCATAAAACACAGACTTATAATAAAGAAGAAGTTACCTAGACGAGGATACTCGTAGATATGCCCATAGAAATTGGCAAAGCTGTCTTTTTCCTTAATCTGCAGATAATGAAGTACCCCGTAGCCAAGGACAAAAGCGATTCCTATGCCAAGTGCATACATGAGGAGCGGAGCGAGGTTTTCTGGAGACGCTAAGAAAAGAAAAGTGATGATGTATAGATGTCCAAGTAAAATAAGGTTCCAGGCAGCCTTCATTTTTCCTTGAACAGAAAAAGCTCGAAGATACATGAGTATACTCATACCAGCTGCAGCGTCCCCAAGGAGAGCAACGGCTGAAGAAGATGTCTCTACGGTAGTACCTACGTAAACAGAGACGGCAAAGAAGAGTACGAAAAGTGCATATAGTAGCGGGATACTAAGGAAGCTGGTAAGTTGCCCAATGGCTTTTAATGGTTTCCATAGATAATCTGACATTAGCCTGTCCATATTCCATTCCTTAATCGCTAAAATATAAAGCGACGAACGAATACGTCCTAAGAAATTTTGTCCAATCTTTTGTGGCGGGAGAACAAAATGATAGAACTGTTCATGAATAAGATAACTGAGTATAGATGGCGAAATAAGTAGTTGATAGGTACGGAGTAGTGCATTACTAGCAAAATGGATGAGGACTAGCCAATGTAAACCAAGGGCTAATTCCATGAACATAATGCCGATCTGTGTCACCGAAGCGTAAGCAATTTGTGTCTTAATCGAAGACTGAACCCGAGCAATAGAGGTGCAAATGAGAGCAGTGAGTAGTCCGAAAAAGAAGACTAAGCCTCTCACTGTGATACTGCCTTCCCATAAAGGAAAAGTGCGTAGGAGTACAAATAACCCCATATGCACGGAAAGAGCCCCATAAAAAATGGCACTAGAAGTAGTAGGGCCTTCCATAGCTCTTGGTAACCAATAGGAAAACGGGAACTGTGCGGATTTTACCAACGCCACAACAAGGAGGAGGAGTCCGAGAATCGTGAGGTCATTACCATGTTTACTCACTAACTCTGTAAGGTCTGAGAAATTAATGTTGTCTTCAAACACATGGTGCGCATACCAAAGTGCCAAGAGAAGGCATGCGTCGGCAATACGATAGAGAGAAAATACCTTTAAAGCATTTTTTACTGGGAGATAGCGATCGCGATAGAACGCAATGAGTAAGAAGGAAGTGATTCCAATGAATTCCCATCCAATGAATAAGGTTTCAAAATTACCAGCAAAAACGATGAGGCTTAAACCAGAAAAGAACAAAAGGATAGTAGCAAAGAAACGTTTGAACCCACGGTCACGGTGCATATAAAAAGTACTGAACCGCATGACGAGAAGGGTCGTAATACACGTCATAGCAAAAAATACTGTTCCTGTTAGATCAAAAAAGAACTGGAGCGTAAAGGTGTAGTTTGCACTCTCATAGATAGTGATTCCATGCTCAGCAATATCGGCAAACCCCTGCTTTCCCCAATCTATGCAGAAGTAGATAAAAAGCAAGAAGCTAGCTAGAACACTAGAGAAAGCAGTATGGGCAATAAGTTTCTCCTGTTTCTTCGGTATAAGTAAACACGCAAGAAATCCAAGGAGCGGTATGAGCACAAAAAGCTCGATTAAGGAAAATGTCATATTGTTATTTCTTAAGAAGGTGAACGGACATATTCTCTTTAGTAGCATCCAAAATATAATTGGACTCCATTCCGGAGACTGACTCTATCGTCTTACTAATATCCTCTACTGAACTAACCTCTCCCGTGAGTGGTGTATACGGAACAAACGCACCGTTTTTGAAACGGAAAAACGAAGTCGTATGGGGGTTATACACCACTAGGTGTACCCATTCATTAATAAACCACTCATACAGTGCTGGAGTAGCAGAAATGACTGATAGTACCACTTTCGGATCCTGCTCCACAATCATCAGTAATCGAACAGGATCATGTACTTCAATCATTTGCAGTGGTAATCCTGCCCGCAAGTCACCGTCACTACTATTAGAAACACCAATCAGTCCCATGACGTTGTGAGGAAGCTTTGTCCCGGCCCCTAGTTTGGAATTATCCATCCGTGAGAAATAGTACTCAAGGTTAATTCCGCCACAAACCACAGGGAGAGGGGCAATAACCCCAGCCAAAATCTTTCCCTCAGGATCACTCTTGTAGTCATAGGAGTTGAGAAAAGATCGGCGGTCAAGGAAGAGATCTTTAGTGAGCTCTCTATTCCCCACCACACAGACAGCGTTCGTTCCATGACCAAGCTCTGGCCTTGGTTCAAAATATGAGACCGAACGACGTTTAATATCCCTTCGTATTCGCTTAAGGGAATTTTTTGTATTAATGGACATAAAGCGCCTTGACCGTTCTTTAGCGTTAAGGTCGAGCGCTTTTTCAAAGAGAATTTTGTTCTTTTCGTGCTCCCGCCGATTTGCCTCTGAAAGAATTTCTTCATCATAAAAAGCAATCTCATCGCTGGCAGTATCATGCAGTCCACCTAAAAATTGAGTGCCTTCGGGTATAACAATGCCTCGTTCTTTTAAAAGTGTCCGGACCGGTACATAGTTTGCCATCCAAGAAAAAACACGAGCGTTAACTGCTCCTGGGCGACCACTACAAGCTCCGCAGTCATGTGCTCCATGATGGGGGTTGTTGGCACTACTGGATCCGTGACCAAGCAGGTACACGAGTGGAGAGAAGTTATGGGTCAATCCAATGCCCCGAAGAATTTTTTCGACCCGGACAGCCATTTCTTCCACGGTAAAGCCTATTTGTAAATCGTGGGTTTTGTCCCGTTCCCCGCTATAGAGAATAGTGAGTTCCCCTCGAGGGTCCATGTGTGAAAAAGCATCAGCGATAGCCGGACTCATAGTAGGCCGGAGCAAGTTAGCAAACAATTTTCCAAAGGAAGCCAATCCAAGAAAATAAGAAGAAACGAACCCGCGAACAAAAGTGTGAGAATTTTTACTATACATAATCTCTTTTGCTCGTTTATGCTTCACTGCTTTTTCCACCTCCTTAATAAGGTAACGCGGAGTGACTGGAGCCGGACAGAGTTTTTCATGGAACTTGGCATGAGCGGGGCGGAAATAAAATTCCACACCAAAGAAGCCCGGAGCCCCGAGTGTCTCGCAGTTTGGGTCGACACTTTCAATATATGTCCGTAAAGAATATTCTCGCTCATCAATACAAAAGATAGCCTGGAAACTCTTCTGCTGCGGAGAAGAAGGAAGCAGCCCTCGCTCTGCTACTGCTTGCATACCCCGGAGCACCATATCGTAGTAACTCCACTCAAAAGCATCTTGCCAAATTTTGAGGACTTCCTGTACTTCACTTAGCTTCACGTCAGTGAAAATATCAACCGGAACGATGTTCGTCTTTAGACCCAGAGGCTGCCACTCTTCCCCTAATGCATGATCAAGAGCATCAATTTCAAGAAGAAGTTCCAAGTGAATAAAATCAGAAAGAGAAACATTTTTAGGATAATAAAGAGTTTCCGGACGCTCTTCTATCGTAGCCACAATTCCAGACCATCCTCGATGAGAAAACTGTTGATCATAAATATATGCTTCAAAGTATTCTTTTTTTCCTACTAGAATTGAAAGTAGTTGCTCTATGGTACAAGAACGATCTTGAAGAAGCGTGCGTGCTCGCTTACCTTTAAAAAAACTAGCGAAGCTACCTTGTTCTAGGGTGCGTACAGCGTTTAGAAGTCCAGTCTGCTCAAAGGGGAAAGGAGAAATAGCAATACCTTGGTCCAGATAGCTACAGAGAATACGAAATAGTAACGGTTGAACCAAATCATCCAAATCTACGGAGTACACATGTTTCCATTCCCGACGTAGCTTCCCAACTCGCGCCCGGATACTCCAATCGTAGGTTTGATTAAGAGTCTTTTCCTTCCATTCTTGTACCAATTCACTTCCTTTCCGTTCCCGAATAACGCGATCAAGTACATCTTCGGAAATACGCTTTTGTGAGTAGAGCTGACGATATTCAGACAAAGAAAAAGTGACTTGGTAGCCAAAGATTTGCGAAGCTTTAAAAATTGCATCGTAAAACTTCATATCCTGAAAGGCATGAAGAGTGTTGTGGTGAACAAAATCTTTTAGTGGTCCCTGAGATGGAAGATAGTGCCGCAAAGTATGCAGAGCATCGGCTTCGTTAAAACTCGTTTTTTTTGTGACAACAGTTGACATAAAATGAATAATTTTAAGAGGTAAAGATTAAAAATCTCCACCAAAGGATGGGGTGAAACGGAAGAAGTTCCACATCTCAGGAAAGAAAGAGGTAGAACAAGGTCAAAGTCACTCGCGGAGTGATATTATCACTTCTTGATGATTTCCTCAATAAATAAGTATTGGGGCACAAGGCGCTACTGAAAAAGCCCCTCTCAGGGCTTTTCCAGTAACTCAAGTCTTACTTTAGCTTTAGTAAGACTTCAGATGACGTGCTAGTAGAAATTACAGAGCAGCGTAAGCTGCGACATAATTTCTTTATGCTCGTAGACACTACTTTCGACTTCCGGAGGAGAAAGTGGTGTATGAAGTCATACTTTTAGTATGACTTCAGTCTCTTTGCTAGTAGAAAGTAATGACTGAACTTGTTCAGGAATATACTTTCTTTATGCCCGCAGATAAAAAAATAGCCCTTCCAAGGGCTATTTTTTTATATTAAATCTTATTTTAATAAGATTTAAGTCTCCGTGCCCCATAAACAAGAAGTTGCGAAAGCAACGACTATGTTTATGGTGTGCGAGACGCTTATGAAAAAGTCCCTCTCAGGACTTTTTCATAAGCTGAAGTCTTACCTTAGTAAGACTTCAGCCGTCTCGCCTTCTCGTGCTGTCGAATCTTCTCAAGCGCTTTAGCTTCAATTTGACGAATACGTTCTCGTGTAACACCAAACTCCTTTCCTACTTCCTCTAAGGTATGGTATGTACCATCAAGTAAACCATGTCGCATTTCAAGAATCTTTCGTTCCTTTTCAGAAAGAGTATCGAGAATCTCGGTGATTTGGTCCGTCAAAATACTGTGTGCCACTTCTTGATCAGGAGAAACAATCTTATCGTCTGAAATGAAGTCTGACAGTCTTGAACGGTCATCATCGTCACCAACCGGAAGTTCAAGTGAGATAGTGTCCTGACTAATCTTTTCGATTTGGTAAATCTTTTCTACCTCAACTCCCATTTCAGTAGCAATTTCTTCTGGCATTGGATCGCGACCGAGGTCTTGAGACAGACGTCGTGATACCTGCTTGTACTTAGCCATAGTCTCCACCATGTGCACTGGAATACGAATAGTTCGTGACTGGTCAGCAAGAGCACGAGTAATAGCTTGGCGAATCCACCACGTAGCGTAGGTCGAAAACTTAAAGCCCTTTGTGAAGTCGAACTTATCTACTGCCTTAAAGAGACCAAGGTTTCCTTCCTGAATAAGGTCAAGCAGTGTCAGGTCTGGTGAACGTCCCACATACTTCTTCGCAATCGAAACTACGAGACGAAGGTTTGCTCGTGCGAGCAAGTTACGCGCTTCTTCATCACCATCAACGATACGCTTTGCAAGTGTTCGTTCTTCTTGTGCGTTTAGAAGTGGGTACTGTCCGATTTCGCGTAGGTACATCTGGATAGAGTCGTAACCACTATCACTTCGCTTGAAGGCGTTCTTCTGGGCAATGATGTCGATACTAGGATCATCTCCGAGCATTCCACCACTCTGAAGCACATCAACACCGGCCACTGAAAAGCGGTCATAGAGTACATCTAGGAAAGAAATATCCTTCTCAATTTCTGGAAATGAACGAAGAAGTTCATCAAAGGTCACGTATCCGCGTTCACGCCCTAGACGCATTAATTCAGCCGCCTTCATCTCAAGAATCTTTTCACTCTTGGTAAGAGGAACTTTCTTAACAGGCTTTACTGGCTTAACAACCTCCTTCTTCGCAGCAACTTTCTTTACTGGCTTTGGAGCGACTTTCTTTACTTTCTTAACAACTTTTTTGGTTGTTTTTTTAGTAACTTTTTTGACCGCTTTTTTAACGGCTTTCTTTACCACTTTCTTTACTGCTGCTTTTGATTTAGCCTTCGCTTTTGTAGCAATTGGCTTTTTTGTTTTTTTAGTAACGGTTTTGACCGCTTTTTTAACTGCTTTTTTTGTGGCCTTTTTGGTAGCCATAGTTCCACAACTATACAGAAAATATGAAAAAAGTCCAGTAGCATCCTTAAAATACTGGCTTTTTTGCCTCTTATTTTATTTTATAATTTCAACGGTATATGGTGGCTGTTGAAGTGCTTTTTGTAACTCTCCAATAGTTTTTAATTGGGTTAGTTCAGCTTCAGCATCAACCCCTCCCTGCAATTTTTCCTGCTCTTCACGCGCGGCCTTGAGACGAATACGTGCCACCAAGTCACGGAACTTTGTCAGATTATGGACCAGTTCTTCTTCAAATACTTTACGAGGATTTTTATCCAAAAATGATTCCATTCTAAACAAAACCTCAGCTCTGGCTGGGGGAAGCACCTGTTCTTCCAATGCTTCTATAGTTTCTCCTGTAATGAGCATGAGTTGTTCTTTTACTCTATCAGCAATTTTTGTTTCAAACAGAGGCAACACCGCTAGGAGGTATGTCAAATCTGACTGGTACCGTTTTTTTATTTCTGGTGCCGCAACTGGTTTGATTGTCGGTCTTACTTCTATCGCCCCAGTACTCTTACTCTCGCGCAAACGCTCAACCTCAAAATGAATAGCGTCTTTTGTTGTCCTCAGAGCTTCCGCCACTTTCCCTTCAAAGTGATCTTGATCAATGTAGTTTGGCAGAAGTACGATATACGGCAACACCTCCTCGCGCGCGCGGAGCTTAAGTGTTCGCTCATCAAGACCTTGTGACAGAAGTACTTCAAGCAAGAATTCAATCACGTGCACAGACTTACCAATAAGGTGTTTATACTCGCGAGGATCTTTAAGTACGATATCAGCTGGATCTTTTCCACCTACCAAAAGGGCTACTTTCACATCAAGTCCGCGCTTGAGCATAATATCGGCTGAGCGCTTCACCGCTGCAATACCCGCCTTATCCGAATCAAGTGCTAGTACAACACGATTTGAAAACCGCTCAAGGAGATGCACATGCTCTGGGGTAAGTGCCGTTCCAGACACCGCCACTGTGTTGCTGTAGCCAGCCTGATGACTCATCACCACATCAAACTGCCCTTCAACAATGAGTGAAAAATCGAGCTGTCTAATTCCCTGCTTGGCTTTATCATAGCCATAGAGCAACTCTGATTTTTTATAGAGTTCAGTTTCCGGAGAGTTTACATACTTCGGTACATCAGGACCACTTTCCATCGTTCGTCCCGAAAAACCAACCACCCTGCCACTCTGGTCAAAGAGCGCAAACATAATCCGATTACGAAAAACATCATACGAGTCTTTCCCTTTCTCACTGAGTTTTATGAGTCCTGCCTTGAGCATTTCTGCTTCGGTGTAACCTTTTGTGAGCAGGTGTTCTTTTACCACACCCCAGCTTGATTGTGGGGGTCCAGACACAAACCCGATACGCCATTTTTCTATAGTATCTTCTTTCACTCCTCTTTTTTCTAAGTACGCAAGTGACTCAGGAGACTTCTTAAGCTCTGCTTGATAAAACGTCGTTGCGTCTTCTAAAATGGCATACAATCTATCTCGTTCACTCTTTTTCTGTGGCGAAACTGGCACCAGCTCCACATTAGCTTTAGCTGCCAAAATCTTCAGGGCTCCCTTGAAGTCCACACCCTCTATTGCTTCAATAAAGGTGAACATATCGCCGCCAGCACCACAGCCATAACAGTGATACATCCCACGTTCTGGTGAGACATTGAATGACGGTGTCTTTTCGCTATGAAATGGGCACCGAGCCTTCATGTGTTTGCCGGCTCGAGTCAATTCCACATAAGCCGAAACAACATCAATAATATTGAGCCTGTCCTTAATTTGTTGTACCGCATCGCTCATAAGTAGCGCCATTATACTGCATTGACTGAACAAGCGCACAAATACTTGACTTTTTTCATAAAATATGCTATTATATAAAAAGTAATCTTTGTGTTCCACTCACCTTTTCAGGAGCTCATCATGAGAATCATTGGTTCCATCATCTTTGTTGTTGGCGCTGTTGGGTACTACTTTGCCGGCCCCATCGTTGGCGAAGGTGTGAGCGGCTGGTTCACCCCCACCTTCCTCGGCCTCGGCATCGTCATCGGTTCGTTCGCGAACGAATGAACATCCTCCATTCCACAACCCCACAAACCTTGCGTTTGCGGGGTTTGTTTTATTTACACAGGCATATAAAAACAGCGGCACCGTGAGGTGTCGCTGTTTTTATTGATTTATTATTTCTGGAGGCGTTGCATCTCCTCAATCATGTCAAACTTCTTACTTCCCTTGAAGCCTGAGCCAGCTGGGATAAGTTTACCGATGATCACGTTTTCCATGAGACCAGCAAGATTGTCATGACTTCCCTTCACTGCTGCGTTAATGAGAACGCGAGTTGTGTTTTGGAATGAAGCCGCTGAAAGGAAGCTCTTTCGAGAGAGTGACGTTTCAGTAATACCCAAGATGAGTCTATCTGCCTTTGCCACTTCACGCCCTTCTTCCTTAAGCTTGTTGTTTGCTTCAACGAAGATCCATTCTTCTACTACATCTCCTACTGTGAAATGACTTTCACCTGAAGCGGTAATCTTCACTCGTGACATCATCTGCTTCACGATAAGTTCAATGTGCTTTCGAGCAATGGTCACACCCTGTAGTTCGTAAATCTTGTTTACTTCCGAAATGATGTAGTCCTGAGTTACTTCCTGTCCACCAAACTTAAAGAGTTCTGGCAGAAGTGCTGAACCGTCTGTAAGAAGTTGTCCTTGCTTCACCGTATCTCCCTTTGAGACCGTTACCACACGACGGTAGTGTACTTCGTACTCGATATTGTCTTTCTTCTTTGGTGCACCCTTAGCGGTCATATCTGGCGCAACTACAATCACCTTCTCACGTCCTTCAGTTCGAATATCAACCACAATTCCTTCTGCCTTAGAAACCACTGCAGGAATCTTTGGTTGACGCTTTTCAAATACTTCTTCTACACGCGGCAAACCTGAAGTTACGTCTCCACCGACTGACGCAGCTCCTCCGGCATGCTTAGTGTTCATCGTGAGCTGTGTACCTGGCTCTCCAATCGCTTGGGCAGCTACCGTACCTACCGCTTCTCCGATATCCACCATTTGGTTTGTAGTGAGGTCAATACCGTAACAGTGCTGACACACACCTCGAAGTGTCTTACAAGTCATCGGTGAACGTACTACTACTGATTCAGTAGTAGATTCTTCTACTGAAAGTGCATTGAGTCGTGATAGGAGATGACCCTTAGGGAAGATAACGTTACCCTTAGAATCAACTGCATCTTCAGACAAGATACGTCCCTTGATAGCCTTTGAGAAAGCGATCTCAATACCTGAAGCAGACACACGTCCAATTCGAACTCCAGCCTTAGTCTTACAATCAGACTCAGTCACAATAGCGTCTTGCGCTACCACGAAGAGACGACGAGTAAGGTATCCAGCCTTTGCTGTTTGGAGCGCTGTGTCGGCTAGTCCTTTACGTGAACCGTGAGTAGTGTTGAAGTACTCAATTGGTGACATACCTTCCTTCATTGAAGAAAGAATCGGGAATTCGATTGTCTCACCACGAGTGTTCACGATAAGACCCTTCATACCAGCCATCTGAGCAATCTGTCCGAGAGATCCTCGAGCACCAGACTTCCACATTTCGTAGGCTGAACCGTTTTCATCAAGTGTCTCTGGGAGTACACGTTCGATTTCTGTCTTAGCGCGATGCCAGATTTCAACAATCATACGACGGCGTTCATCGCGAGAAATAAGTCCTTCGTCATAAGCGGCGAAGATACCTCGTTCTTCTCCACGAGCCTTTTCAAGAATTGCTCCCTTTTGCTTTGGTACAGACACCTCATCAATACCCCACGTAGTTCCTGAAAGTGTTGCGTACTTAAGTCCAAGCTTCTTAAGCTTGTCGACAATTGGCGGCACAGCTTCTGGACCTCGGGCATCAATAATGTCGATAATTACCGTAAAGAGAGTCTTTTGTACAATCACGTCGTTAATGAAGTCATGGTCTGACGGAAGTACACTGTTGAAGATAAGTCGTCCAACAGTTGTTTCAAAAATCTTTCCTTCGTACTGTTGGTACTTCTCTGTTTCAGTCGCCAGTACGTGTACCTTTGCGCGGAAATCAATCACACCATAGTCATGCGCGTTGATAGCGTCGTTTGGTGAAGAGAAGTACTTTCCTTCTCCCTTGGCTCCTGGAATCTCTTTAGTCATCCAGTATGCTCCAAGTGCCATATCAAGTAGCTTTTCAGACACAACCGGCTCTGCCGATCCTGGCTTCAAGATGTTCTTGTTAGCTGAGATGATTTCTCGAGCTTCCATCTGCGCTTCGTCAGATAGTGGTACGTGAACGGCCATCTGGTCACCGTCGAAGTCGGCGTTAAACGCGCGACAAACAAGCGGGTGAACCTGGATAGCGTTACCTTCAATCAGTACCGGGCGGAACGCCTGGATACCCTGACGGTGCAGTGTTGGAGCACGGTTAAGGAGTACGTGCTTATGCTTAATCACGTTTTCCAAAATTGCCCATACTTCAGGTACTCCGTCTTCAATCAAACGTCCTGCGCCACGAATGTTGTAGGCAAGCTCTTGTTTGAGGAGCTGTGCAATCACAAACGGTCGGAAGAGCTCAAGGGCCATGTGCTTTGGCAGACCACATTGGTCGAGCGCAAGCTCCGGTCCAATCACAATCACAGAACGTCCAGAGTAGTCCACACGCTTTCCGAGTAGGTTCTGACGGAAGTATCCTTGCTTACTCTTAAGGTAGTCAGACAGAGACTTCAAAGGTCGGCGTTGTGCCTGACTCATGGCAGAGTACGCACCACCGCCATGACGAATAGAGTTGTCGATAAGAGCATCTACCGCTTCTTGCAAGATACGCTTCTCGTTTCGGAGGATAACGTCTGGTGCCTGAATATCGATAAGCTTCTTAAGACGGTTGTTTCGGTTAATCACTCGACGATAGAGGTCGTTGAGGTCTGATGAGGCATGTCGTCCTCCTTCAAGTGCCACCATTGGGCGGATTGCTGGTGGGATAACTGGGATACGGGTAAGGAACATCCATTCAGGACGAACGCCAGCTTGGGTCATGCCACGGATAAGTGATAGGCGCTTGTCGAGCTTTGCTCGTTCCATGGCGCCAGCTGTCTCACGCTCTGTTTCAAGACGCTTCACAAGCTCAGTAAGGTTTACTAACTTGAAGAGGTCGAAAATAGCCTCAGCACCGATACGCGCTTCAAAGAGCGTACTGTATTTAATTGAAAATCGGTGGAAACTAGCTTCATCAAGTACAACGCCAGGATTAAGACCTTCAATCTCCTTCTTCATGTCTTCCATGCGAGTCTTGAGTGCTTCCTTAGCGTCTTCGTTCTGAAGAATCTTTACTTTGGTTTTGTATTCAGTGTCGAGTTCTTTGAGTAATCGTCCTCGATCATCTTCACTTACTTTAGTGACAATGTACCCAGCGAAGTAGATAACTTTTTCTACTGACGCTGCGGTGATACCAAGAATCATAGCGATTCGACTTGGCACACCACGGAGGAACCAGATGTGTGATACCGGGATACAGAGGTCGATATGCCCCATTCGTTCGCGACGAACAATAGCACGCGTTACCTCCACTCCACACTTCTCACAAACGATACCCTTATAACGAATACCGCGGTACTTCTTACAAGAACACTCGTAGTCTTCTACTGGTCCAAAGATTCTCTCGTCGAAAAGCCCGTGCTTTTCAGGACGCTGAGTTCGGTAGTTGATTGTTTCCGGCTTTGTGACTTCTCCGTGTGACCATTCGAGAATAGTTTCTGGTGAAGCGAGCTTGAGGCTGATTTCAGTGAAGTTCGGCGTAGCTGGAGTATGTTTATTGAACGATGTTGGTGTTGTAGACATAGATATTTATTTACGCAGACTCATAATCACGCTTCGGCTTCTCAGCTCGGTCGAGCTTCACATCAAGTGAAAGTCCTCGAAGCTGGTTCACTAGCACATTGAAGGCAGCTGGTGTGTGTGGATGAGCAATCTTTTCGCCTCGTACAATTGAGTCGAAAGCGGCTGAACGCCCAACAATATCGTCAGACTTGATAGTAAGCATTTCTCGTAGTGTATAGGCTGCTCCATATCCGAGGAGTGCCCACACTTCCATTTCTCCGAAACGCTGTCCTCCAACCTGTGCCTTACCTCCAAGCGGTTGCTGAGTAATAAGTGAGTACGGCCCAATAGAGCGCATGTGGATCTTGTCTTCCACCATGTGGTGAAGTTTCAAGATGTACATGTACCCAACGGCAGTCTTCTTCGCAAATGGTTCTCCAGTAAGTCCGTCTCGTAGCTGAATCTTTCCATCTTCTGGAAGTCCGGCAGCTTTGAGCTCAGCCTTTACGTGTTCTTCTGTTGCTCCAGCAAATGGAGGAACGATGGCTTGGTAACCAAGAGTGTTGGCAGCCATACCAAGGTGAAGCTCAAGAATCTGTCCGAGGTTCATACGTGACGGTACACCTAGTGGTGTTAAGAGAACGTCGATTGGTCGACCGTCCTCTGTGTATGGCATATCTTCTTCTGGAAGGATTCGAGAAATAACTCCCTTGTTTCCGTGACGTCCCGCTAGCTTGTCTCCCACTGATACGTTACGTACCTGTGCGATAGTGATATGGATTCGCTTGATAACACCACTTTCTAGTTGGTCGCCATTTTCTCGTGAGAAAATCTTCACGCCGATTACTCGTCCTCGCTTTCCAGCTTCAAGACGAAGTGAAGTATCTTTTACATCCTTTGCCTTTTCACCGAAGATAGAACGGAGGAGACGCTCTTCTGGAGTAAGTTGTGTTTCACCCTTTGGTGTTACCTTACCTACCAAAATGTCTCCTGGTCGTACTTCAGCACCAATACGGATGATTCCGTTTTCATCAAGGTTACGGAGCTTGAGTTCTGATACGTTTGGAATATCAGAAGAAGTTACCTCGGGTCCAAGCTTTGTATCACGTACCGACACTTCGAGTTCATCAAGGTGAACGGTTGAGAATTTACTTTGCTTTACGAGACGTTCTGAAATAACAATCGCGTCTTCGTAGTTAGCACCGTTCCATGACATAAAGGCCACAAGAGCGTTTTGTCCTACCGCAATCTGACCATTGTCAGTTGAAGAAGTGTCAGCCAGGAGGTCGCCACGCTTAACGTGTGCACCCACAGTTACTGCTGGACGCTGATGGAAAGCAGAGAAGTCGTTAGTTCGTTGGAAGGTTGTAAGTGGATACTCTTTCTTCTTCCCTTCTTTGTTCTTCACTACAATATGACGAGCGTCACACTCCACCACCTCTCCAGCTTCAGCTGCATAGACTACGCGGCCAGTATCACGAGCTACCATTCCTTCTACACCAGTTGCTACAAGCGGCGCTTCCTGTACGAGACATGGAGTCGCCTGCTTCTGCATGTTTGATCCCATGAGGGTACGGTTCGCATCGTCGTGGTTCAAGAACGGAATCATTGAAGTAGCCACTGAGAATGGTTGATTGGTAGCGATGTCGATGTATTCAACATCCTTTCGTGGAATTACTCGTGGGTCTCCCTTCTTTCGAGCCTCTACGAATTCTTCTTTAATTTTGCCGTTTGCATCAAGCTCGATTGCAGCATGTGCAATACTAAACTTTTCTTCTTCGTGAGCATTGAAGTAGACAATCTCGTTTGTCACCACACCTTTCTCAACCTTTGCGTATGGAGTTTCAATAATACCAAAGCGGTTTACGCGTGAGTACATTGAGAGACGTAGAATGAGTCCGATGTTTGGACCTTCTGGAGTGTGGATAGGACAGAGACGACCGTAGTGTGAAGGGTGAATGTCACGCACTTCAAACGACGCTCGTTCTCGAGTAAGTCCGCCGGGTCCAAGGGCTGAGAGCGTTCGCAAGTGCTCAATTTCAGCCAAAATGTTTTGCTGTTGAGAGAACTGTGAAAGCTGGTTAGTACTGAAAAATTCCTTAATAGCAGCCTGAAGTGGACGCGGGTTGATGATTTGCATCGGGAGACTTGTCTCCGCTTCAATTGTAGACATACGGTCTTGGATGTTTCGCTTCATGCGAGTCATACCAACACGAACACGCTGTTGGAGCATTTCGCCAAAGTATCGTACACGACGGAAACCAAGGTGGTCGATATCGTCTGCGAGTGCACCTGGCTCATGATTTTGGGTGATGATATGGGTCATGATGAGACGCACGTCTTCAATAGAAACTACACGCTCGTCTGTAGCCTTCTTATCAATAGGTCGGCCAAATCGTTCGTTAAAGTGATGTCGTCCGATTTCTGAAAGGTCGTATCGCTCTGGCGCAAAAATAGACTTCACGAATTCTCGTGCATTGTCTACAGTTGCAAGGTCACCATCTCGAAGACGCTTGTAGATTTCGATAAATGATTCTTCAGTCGTCTTCGCTGGGTCCTTAGCGATTGTTGCCTTCATGTATTCTTCGCCACGCGGAACTCCCTTAAGGAGGTCAATCATTTCTTTTTCTTTCTCAAGTCCAAGCACACGAAGGAGTGATGAAATTGGGAACTTCTTCTTGCGGTCAATCTTTACGTAAATGACACCGTCAGCCTCTGACTCTACTTCAACCCACGCACCACGTGCTGGGATGATTTTGGCACCAAAGAGTGTCTTGCCCTTTGATTCAGCCTGCGTAAAGAAAATGCCGTATGAACGAGCAAGCTGCGGAACAATAACGCGCTCCACACCATTGATGATGAAGGTACCTTGCTCGGTCATAACTGGGAGATCAGTCATGAAGATTTCCTGATCTTTCTCACTTTCAAACGTCTTGTTCTTCAAAATAACGTGCGCACGAAGAGGAGCTTCGTAGGTAAGCTTATTCTCCTTGGCAAATTCTGGAGTTGTTTTTGGTGAGCCGAGCTCGTACTTCTTAAATTTAAGTTCGAACTTCTTTTCAGAGTAGTCACTGATTGGTGAGAATTCAGTGAAAATTTCTTTAAGAGCAGTTTCAATAAACCAACGATATGACTCGTGTTGTGGCTCAATGAGGTCTGGTAATGGAATTCGCGGCTGAGGACTGACCTCAAAACGCTTCTGTGGCAGATTTCCTACAGAAATCGTACGATCTTTTTGTGTTGCCTTCATAAAACACTAAATGATTATTACCCCTAAAAACATAACAGCACAAAACGCGCACCCCTGCGCTATTTTAAAACTGCGTCTGTTTTATTTTATTAATATCGACATCACGTTCAACAAACTGCGCGACACGAAATCATCTCCCAACCGTAACTCACCCGAGACCTCTTGCGTATGTGGCGGAATTGTAGCAAAAACTGGGGAAAACCGCAAGTATCAAAAACCCCTCATGGTAGACATTCGTGTCTTCCATGAGGGGTTGCGGACCGAGGTTTGATTTTAGTAACTCGAAGGCTAACTTTTTAGCTCCAAAAGACCTGCCACAGCCACCGTCCCCGCTAACAGTAGGCAAAAGGCTGTACCTATGAAGTATATTCTTGGAATACCTAGCGAAAGTTCAGTTATGCCAAACATCAGGAAAACGAGACCAAGAATGCTCACCAAAATGATGAACCCGAGCTGTGATTTGAGGTTGGAAAGAACAACCATGATGTATTCTCCAAGTTAGGTCACAAAACCAAAATGGTTTTGTTTATCTGCCTACTTTGATAAAAGCACACTTTTTTCTCAAAATCAAAGACCGTTATTACTTTTCTTTGGCTCGATAGGCGTCAATTTTTTTATGGTCACCTTCTATCAGTACTTTTGGAACGACGTATTTCTTCTTCTTATATTCATAGACTTCTGGACGGGTGTAGACTTCCCCGTTGGTTGGTCGTTTATCTTCAAGAGACTCAAGGGTGCCCAGTACCCCTGGAATTTGGCGAGCAGTAGCATCAATAATAGTTAGAGCTGGCAATTCCCCGCCAGTAAGGACATAGTCACCCACCGAAACCTCTTCAGCGCCCAGTATCTGCCTTACTCGGTCATCGATTCCCTCATAGCGGCCACTAATTAAAACCAGGTGTTCGTATTTATCTGCATACTCCTTGGCCAAGGTCTGGGTAAAGACCGTCCCGCGTGGAGACATAATAAGTGTCTTTACCTTCCCTTCTTTTAGAGACTTAGTCTTTCGGCCAACTGCCTTCTCCCAAGCACGAACAACCGGCTCAACCAACATCACCATTCCTGGACCGCCCCCATATGGACGCTCGTCTACTTTGCGGTGTTTGTCAGTCGAAAATTCTCGAGGGTTGTAGTATGAGGCTGAAATTTTCTTTCCTCGTACCTTAGCTCCCTTTCCTTTATCAGTCTTCTGCGCACGACCAAGTACCCCCGTTTCAAGGTAGGTCTGACACAGCTCAGGAAAGAGTGAGATGATATGAAAATGCATAATAAAAATACTGTAGCATAAAAAAATAAAAAACCACCAGGTGGAGACTGGAGGCTTTATTCTTTTATTATACTAGCTGACACACCCTCCATATTGATTTAATTCACATTTTTACCAAGGATCACTGTCGGTAAAAATATAAAGCCTAGGCAAAACTGCCTAGGCTTTTATATAGTCTCTTCTATTTGAAGATTTAAGTTGAATGAATCGCAAGGCGCAGGAGGAAAATAGTTGGAGATGTACGAATAGTACATTGAGGACTATTTTACCGAACTGCAACAAAGCGAGTCGTCAATTTAAATTTTCAAATCTTCGATAGCTTGGTCGAGAGATTTTGGCTCAGCCGCTCCTGGATTATCCTCTCGCATCGCCTCACTCATTTCAGTACTCATTCCTCTTCCGCCTTCTGGTTCGTTAATCTTGAGATTAACCCTTGCATCATGCTTCATACCTACAACTCGAAGGAGTGTTCGGATAGCTTTGGCAGTATTGCCTGAGCGTCCGATAATCTTACCCATATCTTCTGCATGTACATCAAGCGTAAGAAGCACACCCATTTCGTCAACGGTTCGGTTGATCCCTACACTTTCTGGATGATCAACGAGCGCTTTTACGAGCGCTTCTAGAAACTGCTTATCTTCGTGCGTATCCATACATCAATATTCTTACTATTCTGGTAAGCATGCGCCACACGGTGACGTTGCTACAATTAATCATACGAGAGCATTAGACCCCCGTCAACACAAAACCGTGTGTAAAGACATCCAGCTGGATGTCTTTACACACGGTTTTGAAATGGGTTTTGAGTGAGAGTTACGCAGCAACTTCTTCTGCCTTCTCTTCTGTAGCGGTAACTTCTGGTTCTGGAGCGACTTCTGGAGTAGCTTCAGCTTCTGCTGCAGCCTTGGCTGCTTCCTCAGCCTCCTTTGCGGCTGCTTCAGCCTCTTCTCGAGCCTTGATTGCATCTGCTTCAGCCTTAGCCTTTGCTTCTGCTTCGGCCTTAATCTTAGCCTCGTCGATAATTGGAGATTTCTTTGGAAGAGCGTTCTTCTTGCGTCCTTCTACAATTCCTTGCGCTACGAGCATGTTGTATACCGTATCTGAAGGTTGTACTCCGTGACCAAGCCAGTGAGTCGCTTTATCTTTGTCGATAATGACACGTCCAAGCTTAGGGTCGTATGAACCAATATGGTCAACGTTGCGTCCTCGGGACACAGCATTTCGAGAATCAGTAACAACAACCCGGTATGATGGGCTGTTTTTTCGGCCGATTCGTTGCAATCGCATCTTTAACATAGTGGGGCTAGAGTATCAGATAGAGGATATTTGGTCAATAGCATAGCGCCTCACACTTGCGTCATATATGAGGTATGGTACCGTACGCCTAGTCCAGAACCTTTACAAGGAGTACCCTATGAGCAAAACTGACCCGATTCACGAGTGTGTTGGGCTCAGTCAAGAGCTCAAAAAAATCCTCGCCAAAGCCGGTATCAACACCTTTGCCGATATCGCGGTACTCACCAAGGAAGACCTTCGCGGTTTTGTACCAAAGCTCAAAGTGCGCCACCTTGCCAACTTGGAGCATGAGCTTGAGAGGAGAAAGCTCAAGTTTGTCCGCGACAACAGCATTAAGCTCGACATGTTCATCAACCAAGCCAAGCTGAGCGCCCTCTGGAAGCAAGGCATAACCACTTACGAACAACTCGACAGCCTCTCACATGAAGAATTTGTCGAAGCTATCGGTGGTCCCCAGTCTCGCTTTTTTAGGAAGAAAGCGGCGGCACATGCTTGGATGCAAGAGCACAAACTAACCGCAAAAAAACGGTATGAGTTGCCACACCTGACAGCAGAAACAGCGGAGATCCTCTACAAAGCCAGACTTACAACACTCAAAGAAGTGAACAAAAAGAGCGACTTTGAGCTCTTGCGTATCCTGAAAGGAAACATGAAGTCTGCCGGACCATTCACTCGCGCTCGCCTGATTGAAGTTAGGTACGCACTTTGGAAAGAAGGTATCGACCGCCCTTGCAAGCCGCTCTAATTTTTTAGGGCGGTTTTTCTTTTTTAATACAGGGCTCATTTGGCTGGCAAATCAATATTCTAGTGCTATACTGCCCCTTATGGAAACACCTAATACTATAGAAGGACCAATCATGGTTCGTGGCAAAGGGACTGGTTTTGTAAACCACCCTGATTTAACTGAAGACGTCGTAATAGAGCGAGACAATCTCGGCTTTGCGCTTGATGGTGACATCGTAAAAATACAACTAAAGAAGAAGATTCCTGGGAAACGACAAGAAGGTAAAGTGATTGAAGTTATAAAGCCAGCCTTTCGCGAGCTTATTGGTGTGATTAAAGAAAAGAAAGTAGATGGAAAGCCAATGTTCCAGTTTGTTCCAGACAACCTCCGTCTCCATATTCGCCCGCTCGTACCTACGGCCACAGCAAACGATCTTGGTATGAAGGTGGTAGTTGAAATCACTAAGTGGACTGAGCCTTTACTTGATCCTCTAGTCGCTATCACCGAAACTCTTGGACATGCTGGCGACCACGAAACAGAGATGCAGGCGATTATTCGCTCTGGTGGATTCTCCAAAGAATTTCCAGAATCTGTGCAGAAAGCGGCACAAGAACTCTTTGCTACTAAAGAACAAATATTTGCTGATGCTATAGCTGACCCAAAACGTCGAGACATTCGTGGAGTTACTACGATGACCATAGACCCTGTTGACGCCAAAGACTTTGACGACGCTCTTTCTCTCCAGAAACTTCCGAACGGCAACTTTGAGGTCGGTATTCATATTGCGGACGTATCACACTACGTGCGCGACCATGACGGTATTGATGAAGAAGCACGCGAACGAGCTACTTCTGTGTATCTCGTAGACCGAGTTATTCCGATGCTGCCTGAAATTCTTTCTAACGACCTATGTTCGCTTCGTCCAAACGAAGACCGGCTTTCATTCTCAGCGATTTTTGAGCTCACACCTGACTCAAAGATAGTTACTGAATGGTACGGACAGACCATCATGCACTCAGACAAGCGTTTTAGTTATGAAGAAGCGCAAGAAGTACTTGATACCCAAAACGGTCCTCTCCTTGAAGAACTCAATATCATGATGACGCTTGGGCGCAAACTTCGAAAAGAACGCTACGCGCAGGGAGCGATTGCGTTTGAATCTTCAGAAATTAAATTTGAACTTGATGAACGAGGAGCACCAATCCGTGCGTACAAAAAGGAACGGGTTGAGACTATGCTCATGATTGAGGACTTTATGCTTCTGGCTAACCGCCAAGTAGCTACTCATATCTACAATCTTTCCAAAAGTACTGGTAAAGACCTCGCTTTTGTTTACCGTATTCACGACACACCAAACCCAGACAAGGTGGAAGAACTCGGCATGTTCTTGCGCGCTATTGGGTATGAGTTTGAAACTCACAACGGAATTGTAAAAGCGACTACTATCAATAAGCTTCTTAAAGAAGTAGCTGGCAAGCCAGAGGAAAACCTCATTAAGACTGCCAGTATACGTACTATGGCTAAAGCGGTTTACTCAACTAAGAACATTGGCCACTTTGGTCTCGCGTTTAAGTTCTACTCTCACTTTACTTCACCAATTCGTCGCTACCCTGACCTCATGGCTCACCGTATGCTCCGCAAACACCTTGATGGTTCATTTATTGGACCAAAAGAAGTAGCTGAGTACGAACGAATGTCTATTAAGTCTTCACAACGTGAAATGGAAGCAGTAACAGCTGAACGGGACTCAATTAAATTCAAGCAAGTTGAATACCTAATGAACAAGATTGGTGAGACGTTTTCTGGAGTTATTACCGGTGTGACTGACTGGGGTATTTACGTTCAAGAAGAGACCTGTCTGGCTGACGGAATGGTCCGACTAGCAAGCATCAAGAGCGATTACTTTGAACACGAAGCTAGCCAGTACCGCATCAAGGGTCAGAAGACTGGTAAGGTGTATCGCCTCGGAGACAAAGTAACGGTAAAACTTATCGCGGCTGATAAGGAAGCAAGGCAACTTGATTTTGAACTAATAACGTAGACACTAATGCGGAGCTTATACCCCAATTACCAAGAAAAAAAGAAAGACTATTTGGAACAATGGGATAGAGTCTGTAGATGGTACGCAAAAGTTAAAAGTATAGAATTGAAATATTACGACAAGAAACTATCTCCAGACACTCAACAAGATTTTTTGCTCTCATTTTTCTTTAATGCTTTTATTCTTAAAGACTGGATTAAAAAGACAAAGACAGATCAAGGCATTGAAGAAATATTTAATGGGCCAACAGGTAGACAGAGCTTGATGGTACTCGCAGACTTTGTCACAAACTATAAACACTTTGACAATAGTCGACGTAATCGCTTAGACAAAAATACATGGCTGGTCAGTAGAGACGGGGTTTCTGATCCTGTCGGACCAACTCACACATGGTGGATAGAATCGCAAGGTAAGAAAATTAACCTATATAGACTTGCGGATGATGTGTTTAACGACCTATCTGCTTATTTAAAGAGTAAGCACTATATATAAAAGAAAAAGCACCTAGTTCCCTAAGTGCCTTTGCACAGCATCTGCTCAGTGGTGAAAGATGGCCGGGTGATTTCGCACCTGAGCGATATCTGATTCGCGAAGTTCGAGCTTTTTTTGATGCTCTTGTATTTCTGGGGTTGAAAATTCCGAGGTTCCAATCAATGTCTCCAGTGCCCCATACAGGTACAACTTGGCGGCAAGGACGTTGCGTCCTACCAATTTTTCTTCGACTTCTGCCCTGCCCGCTTCGGTAAGAAAGCGAGCGGCAATTGCTCGTACAAGCTCTGCTTCGGTCGTCATGTAAAATCTCCTTGTGGATGAAAGAACTGTAGAGATTGATTATACACCAATCCAAAATATAGTCTTGAAGTAGGCAAAGAAAAAACGCTGAAGTTTCCTTCAGCGCTTTTGTGTTCCTAATGCACAGAATCTTTAACTCTAATCTTTAGTGGTGCTGTAATGATTGCGGATATCGGCAATCTAAACTTGATAGAACCCTAGCCCCTGTAAGCGACAACCCTCTCTTCATCTGTCAGCTATAAATAACAGGTTTAAATAAATTATAGTTAAGCGTAAGAAATTGTCTTTATGTATCATTAATGATACATAAAGACAATTTCTTATATTAATGATTTGGTCTTGAAAAGTTTCTACACTCTTACTATCTAGTTCCTAAATTTAAACAAAAGAAAAAGCGCTGAAGTTTCCTTCAGCGCCCGGGATCTCGGGGTTGGAACACCACCTACTATCCCTGACCACTACCGCCGTATCAAATACGTGCACGAAGTTTCGGTGGCGAACACCCTGCTGAGGCTGGGCTTCTTGCTCTTACTTTACACCTTAACTGTCGCTCTGGTTCAAATAAATTGATTGCTTTTGGCCGTATCAGGTACCAAATATCACTTATTCGACCTTTAGTCTCTAGCAGTTGTCTAGCGGACGTTGACACCCGCATACCGAAAGAGACGTTCGTGGCTGTTTGAAATGTAGCAAAGCGGGGTGAGGTTTGCAAACAAGGGGTTACTTGGCCACCGCCACCGCCTCATCAAGCTTTACTGAAAGGAGCTTTGAGATACCGTCTCCCCCCATCGTTACACCATAGAGAATACCAGCGCGACTCATCGTCTCGCGGTTGTGGGTAATAAGAATGAGCTGAGACTTCTTAGCGAGCTCCTCAATCATATCGCCATAGCGACGACTGTTGGCTTCATCAAGCGCAGCGTCAGTCTCATCAAGAATAATAAATGGTGGCGGGTTCACCTGACTCATCGCAAAGATAAGGGCGATAGACGTAAGCGCTCGCTCTCCTCCAGATAACATCTCAAGACCCTTCACCCGCTTATTAGGAAGCTTAGCTACGAGCTCAATACCATCTTCTTTTTTCTCCTCTACCTCTTCTCCTTCTTCAAATAGTTCTTCATCCGCTCCCCGTGTCTTGGTAACGACAGTTAGGAGCTCAGCTTCACCACCACCAAACATAAGTGTGAAGAATCGATTAAATTCAAAAGAGATTTTTTTGATACCAACCACAAATTGCTCTTCGAGTTTTCCATCAAGCTCCGCAATCAGTTCTCGGAGCTTTATAATTGAAGCTTCTAGGTCGGCAATTTCGTGCGCCAAAAAAGCGTCACGTTCTTTGGCTTCGTTAAATTCTTTGACCACATCTTCAGTTGCACCAATACCAAGCTCTTCCAAACGAATCTTAAGTTTCTCCAGATTGTGACGACGAGCACGCTGCGTTTCGCGATCTTCATTTACAAGCTCTTCAGGGGTCACCTCGGCACCGGCTTCACTTTTTATTACATACGAAAAATAGTCTGCTGCGGCACGACCAAGGAGTGCTACCGCTTCTTGAAGCTCACGTTTAAATTCAGTGCGATCACGCTCTAATACTATAAGCTCCCTATCAATACGCTCAACCTTTGTTTCAAGCTCGCGCTGCTCACCTACCAGTCTAAAGACCGCTCGTTCCGCTTCGCGGCCATCGGTAGCTTCTTGGGCTCTTTTTTGCTCTAGCGAGGCATAGACACCACGAGCAGCCGTCTCTTTACCTTGCGCCTCTCCCACCTGCTTTTGGAGCTTTACAATCTCCTCCTTAAGCCTTGAAAGTTCGGCTTTATCAAACTCAGTAGTTGTATCTTTTACCGCTGAAGATCGTTCAATGAATAACTTGAGCCGATGAATGATATCTGACAGTGCACGATGCAAAAATGCCACTTCATCTTTCTGAAGTGCTTTACTGACTTGCTGTTCAATATCTTTTATAAGTGCTGAGATATCTGCGTACGCTACTGCCTTACCTTCAACTGATGTACTCCGTCTTTCGGCATCTGCTAAGCGCCGTTCCAAGAGCGCTATTTGTCCTTCACACTTGCTGTGCTCGCGCTCAGCCGATTGGCGTTCTCCAATTGCTTTTGATACCGCCTCTTCAGCACTAATAAGCTCAGCTGAATCTGCCTGTGATTCTGATGCTTGAAGAGTTTTTTTGGCAGAGGTCAATTCTTTCTCTGCAACAGCCAGTGCTTCTATAAGAGGTTTACGAAGAACACTTAGCCTATCGAAATGAAAAGCAATATAAGAATCTTCGCGGCGCAGATACTCGGCATACACTTCTTTGAGCTGCGCTTGCAGTTCAAGTGATTTCTCAATCTTCTGAACTTGTTTCTCTAAATATTTTAAATGGGGCGCCGCTTCACGTCGAAGTGACTCAACTTGTGCTACGTTCTCAACCGTCTTACTAAGCTTTCGCTCCGCTTCTTGCCTTTTGTATTGATAGATTTTAAGACCAAGCGCATCTTCAATCATCTCGCGTCGTTCTTTTGGATTGGCTGTGAGAATTCTGTCAGCCTCACCTTGGGAAATAATATGATGCCCGGTTGAACCAATATTGGCCGAAGCCAACAGCTCCTGAATATCCTTTAAGCGAACGGCTGACCCGTTGAGGATATATTCATTTTGCCCATCGCGATGCACCACGCGCTCAATTTTGATTTCCGTGAAATCAAGTGGAAATACTCGGTTTGAGTTATCAAGGGTAATGGTGACACTTGCTCGATTGCCTCGTGCCACATCTGCTGAGCCTCCCCAAATCAAATCTTCACCACGCTTTCCGCGCATAGACTTCACCGACTGCTCGCCGAGTACAAAACGAAAAGATTCGGCCACATTACTTTTACCTGAACCGTTTGGTCCAACAATAGCAGTAATAGGCGCAGAGAAACCGAGTTCACCTTTTTTGGCAAATGACTTAAATCCTGAAATGGTTAGTTCTTTGAGATACATGCGCTCGCTCTTTTACCAATCCTCTGCTCCTGAACTATACACTGCGTATGTCGTCCCAGGGACGGTTGCTCCACAGTTTCCTCCAACCGCAGGGCAGCGGGCAAACTCATCGCCATACGAAGTAATTACACTCGTCTCAACCGTATCGTAAATCATGAGTTTGTAGCTCGTGCCGTCTGAACGGTAATAGAACCCTCTGTTGGCAGTTGCTTCAAATCTTGGGTCAGTCGGGAGTACCGAAATAAAGTCCGGAACCAAGCCAGCGATGTAAATCGTACATTCCGAAAATCCAGAAGCAGAGGCTGACCCTGGGCCAGCAAAGTTACTGGTACTAACAGAACACCCTGAGGCTGGATAGTTACCATATTGTGCTTTATAGAGTTCAAGAGAAAGCTGTAATTCTTTGAGTGATGTCATGCGCGCTTTATCACGAGAAAGCATACGAGCGTCATTAAAGTTTACAAAGAGGGCGGCCGACAAAAGTGCAATAATTGCTATCACCACCATAAGTTCGATGAGGGTAAAACCTTTTTTAAGTTGATGTGAAAACATATGTTATTTACAAATTATTGCAGCTGTATTGCGAACCTCAGCAGCACGGTTTGGACCAGTTGCAAGCGGGAGAAATCCTCCCCACGCTCCATACGAGCGCTCATAGCGACCGTTACCACCGTCTGAAGCGTTTATGCCTGTGCTCATGCGGCAATTTGGAATAGACCCATATGAAGTAAGTGCTCCCGGCGGCTCACGCGCTGCCAGTGTGGCTGTAGTACACCAGCCAGAGGTATCAACGCCGTTTACACCAAGGTTTTGTAGACGTCCAAGGTTGTCGGGTCTGATATCGCAACTCTTGAGCTCATGGTTATAATCAACCAACTCACCCTCTACTGTACTCATAGCCATTATTTTAAATACCGTACCTGCACCATTGGTGCGGTACACATAGCCCGAGTTCAGGTTCCCTGTAGGTAATTTTTTATCGAGCGGTAGCACCGGAATAAATTCTGGAGCTAAATCAACAATGTACTGGGTGTCTCCACTCGCGCAGGCATAGCTCGTACCTTGTTGTCCTGACCACTGATCAGCGCCACGACAACCAGCTGGGTACCGGCCATACTTATTTTTATATAGTTCAACGGCACTCTGAAGTGCCCGAACGTCAGCTTGGCGCTTAGCATCACGCCCCTGTTGGCCAGATTGAATTGAATTTACCGCAATGATGGTGGCAAAAATAGCTACGATTCCAACCACTACCATCACCTCAAGAAGTGTAAAGCCGCTGGCAATTTTTTTGCGTGAAGCAGGGTACATATAAAAAAGTATACCACGCAGTCTCTTTCAACCGTCGAACAAACGTGAGTTACGTATACTTAAAAAAGACCTTGCGGTCTTTTTTTGTTTAGTCTTCCCAACCCTTATTGGCGATAGCGGCTTGAGCGGCCTGCTGCTCAGCCTCTTGTTTAGAACGACCTTTACCCTCACCGACTTTTTCGTGTCGTAAAAATACTCCAACCGTAAAGATGCGGTCATGGTCTGGGCCGTCTTGTGAAATAGTGTCGTACGTCGGCGTGATAGAAGCTTTCTCTTGAGAAAGTTCTTGGAAGCGACTCTTGGCATCCTGCCAAAGGCGCTTTTTAACAATGTCATCAGTGGCCGCAAAGAGCCTTGCGGCAATAAAATCTCGCGCAGTTTCATATCCTGAGTCGATGTACATCGCACCGATACACGCCTCAAACACGTTAGCTAAAATGTACTGTCGTGCTCGTCCTTCATCCTTAGCCTCTCCTTTTGACATTAAAAGATATTTGTTGACACCAAGTTGCTCAGACACCGCGGCTAGAGAATTGGTATTAACAAGTGCAGCACGAATGGCGGTAAGATCACCTTCTGGTTTTTCTGGGTATTTTTTAAACAAAAAATCAGTCACTACAAGCTCAAGTACGGCGTCTCCTAGAAACTCAAGACGCTCATTATGTTCCCACGTAGCTTCACGATGCTCGTTTAAATACGAACGGTGCGTAACCGCAGAGAGGAGAATTTGCGGGTCACGAAACTCAACTGCAATGAGTTTTTGGAGCATAACCAAATCAGCTTCTATGTTTCTTTCAGACATACGTAAATCGTTATATTTTTGAGAGTAGCACTATTTGCTGCGTCTGCCAACCAGCATGGTAATGGCCTTTGTGACAATAGGAAGAATGTCTTCATAAAAATTGAGCTCGAGAATATCAGCTACTCTAAACCACCTTGCGTCGTCCAAACCTCCCTTTTTAGCAAGCACAAGCTCTTGGTATGGAGCCTTAGCTAAGAAGTAGTGCACCTGTTTTCGTACTTTTCCTTTTTCGGGCTGCGTAGCAATATATTCATTGTTTCCAAGTTCCGCCTCAATCTCTACAGGAAGTCCTATCTCCTCAAGGAGTGCTCGCATTGCACCTTGTTCTACTGTTTCAGCATCAGCTACCTTACTCTTAGAGAGAGTCCAGTGTCCAAAGATATCGTGCACGAGCGCAAAGTACATTTGTCCATCTTCTTCTGCATACACAACCGCACCAGAGAGTCGCTCAATTGGCATCTCATCAAATGGCACTTCTTTTTTGCGTCGTTTGCTGACCTCTTCTTTTCCTGGCTCACCAATTTCTTTATAAACCGCACCAAGTACACCGTTTACAAAACGACTACTGTTGTCGCCACCAAATTGCTTTGCGAGTTCAATCGCTTCATTGATTGCCACTTTGGCTGGTACTTCAGAACGTTCCGCAAAAAGAAGTTCAAAAAGTCCGAGACGAAGGATGTTTCTATCTACTGGTGAAATTCTATCAATTGGCCATTCAGGAGCAGCCTTAGAAATAACCAAGTCGAGTTCTGTTTGTTTACTTAAAATCCCAGTGAGTAACCGTTCCATAAATGGTCGGTCAGTTTTATTCTGGGCGAATTCTTCAATGTTTCGATCTAGAATTGAAATAACTTCCTTCTTATCAATTGCATTTAAATCCCACTCAAAGAGGGCCTGAAGAACGATACTGCGTGAAAGGTGCCGATTTGCCATAAAAAATGTACTAAACTTCTACTGAGAACAGTATATCATCACGTTACTGCGTAAAGGGTTTAAATCCACAAAAAAGTAATATTATTTATAAAAACCCCAGATGGGGTTTTTAGTAAGTAGTTTACTTTGCTTCTTCTACTGGAGAGGCTTCTTGTGCTTGACCGCGGATAGCTTCTCGCTTTGCTTCCATTCGGGCATCACGATCCTTCTTCTTAGTAAGTAAGTCAATCACTACACGGCCTTTGTAAAAACCACAGTTAAGGCACATGTGGTGTGGACGATGATGTCCGCCACAGTTCTTACACACAGCCACTTCTGGCGCTGTAAGAGCGTGGTGAGCTCGTCGGTTGGCGGTGTGAGACCGCGTATGTCGCATTCGAATTACCATAGTGGGGCAACTATACCAAATCCGTGTAAAAACGCAACTGTTTAGCCCTGAAACTAGCTATGGTTAGTTCTTTGGTCAAAAGGCTACTTTCCTAGTATGTTTCCACAAAAGCTCAGCCGATGCTCGTCTGAAGGGCCAAATTGCTTGATGGCAACGCGATGTTCAAGAGTCCCATATCCTTTATGTTTAGCAAAATTATAGGCCAAGTAAGGGCTTTTTGAGGCCAATTTCTCCATATACCTGTCTCGTGTCACTTTAGCCATAATTGAGCCGAGTCCGATCTCGCGCTCACTCAAGTCGCCTTTAATGATAGTTTGCTGACACATATATGTAGCGGGAGCTTTCAATCCCCCATCAAGCTTAATAAAAACGTCAGTCGCAAACTGTATATCCGCATGCCTTTTTTCAAGCCTAGAAAGAGCCCTGGCTAGCGCTTGTTTAATAGCGATACTAATACCAATAGCATCTATCTTTTTTGCACTTACCATGACCACTTCATAATCCAACACCCCCGCTTTTTGCAGTGTCCGTGCCGCCAGATAAATGACTTCCCGTTTTTTTGGTGAAAGCGCCTTACTATCGGTTACCCCTGGTAAAAGTTTCCACTTAAAACCTTTTGGTATAAAAGCTACTCCGACCGCGACTGGTCCAGCGAGCGGTCCTCTGCCTGCTTCGTCTATACCAATAGTATGGGCTGGTTTTTTCATAACGTTATTGCAGTATACCAAAGCAAGCCTTTTCTGTGTCGTGGTTTGAGGTGCCAGAAGGCGGATGCTATAGTAGTGCCATGTCAGAGTCTGAAACACTTCCGCCGACTTTTGTTCACCTCCATGTTCACTCGCACTATTCGCTCTTGAATGCGCTTCCAACCCCAAAAGAGCTAGCTTACGCTGCCAAAGCAGACGGACAGACAGCACTGGCCATTACCGACAACGGTGCTCTTTACGGCGCCATTGATTTTTATAAGGCCTGCACCAAAGAAGGTATCAAACCAATTATTGGTATTGACGCTTATTTAGCTCCGCGCAGTCGACATGACAAAGACGCGCAGATAGACAAACCGCGAGCACGAGTAGTGTTGCTCGCAAAAACATTTAAAGGTTACCAAAACCTCATTCAGCTGGTGACTCTCTCCAACCTTGAAGGTTTTTACTACAAACCAAGACTTGATGAAGAACTACTGACGAAATATAAAGATGATCTTATCTGTATCATTCCTTCTTTTGCGGGCGAAGTAGCCAAAGCACTTAAAGATGGCGACGAAGAATATGCGCGCAAAAAACTAACTTGGTACAAAGAAGTTTTTAAAGACGACTGTTACCTCGAAATCACCCACCATCCAGAAATCCTCGATCATGAAAAAAATCAGGAGCAAATTATAGCGCTTGCACGTGAGACCAACACTGAGCTGGTTGCTGCGCACGACGTGTACTATCTCAAGCCCGAGGACCGTACCGCGCGCGAGACTCTGATTAAAATCCAAAATGGTGGAGTGGTTGACCTATCAAACGACATGGGTAGTGAAGAAGATTTTTCTTTCATTAGCCAAGCGAAAGCGGCCGAGCTATTTAAGGACACACCTGATGCCCTAGCAAACACCCTAAAGATTGCCGAGGCGTGTAATGTCTCAATCGAAATCGGGACTCATTGGTACTTCCCTGATTACAAAATTGCCAATAACCGCACAGCAGACGATGAGCTTCAGATCACTGCCTATGCTGGAGTGCCGTGGCGAAAGCTTGATATTAATGACCCAGTGATTAAGACCCGTCTTGATTACGAACTTGAAGTCATTAAAAACAAAGGGTACTCAAAATACTTCCTCGTGGTAGGAGACCTCCTTCGTGAATCACGTAAGCGCGGTATTTTGACTACCATTCGAGGGTCAGTGGCGGGTTCACTCACCACCTACGTACTTGGTATTACAAACGTAGATCCAATTGAATACAAACTTCCCTTTGAACGTTTCCTTAATCCAGAACGTCCGTCTGCTCCCGACATCGACATGGACTTTGCTGATAATCGGCGGGATGAAATTATTGAATACGCCAAAGAAAAATACGGCGCCGATAAAGTAGCGCAGATTGGTACGTTTGGAACCATGATGGCACGCGCGGCGGTGCGTGACGTGGCGCGTGCGCTTGGTCATCCATACTCTACTGGCGACCGTATCGCTAAGCTCATCCCGATGGGTAGCCAGGGTTTCCCGATGACGATTAAAAAGGCACTTGAGATAGAGCCCGACTTAGCTGAACTCTATAAAAAAGACACGGAGTCACGTGAAGTAATAGATCTCGCAAAACAAATCGAGGGTCGAGTGCGACACCTTGGTGTACATGCGGCTGGTGTCGTAATTGCACCAGAGCCCCTCTCGCAGTTTGTGCCTATTCAACCCGACCCGAAAACAGGAAAGTTCATTACCCAGTACGAAATGAAGTCGGTAGGTGAAGACGGTGTTGGCCTTTTAAAGTTCGACTTCCTCGGTATCAAAAACCTCGCCATTTTAGCTGACGCGGTAAAGCGAGTAAAAAAGATTCGCGAGATAGAAGTTGATATTGAAAATATTCCCCTTCAGGACCCGAAGACATTTAATATCCTCGCTCGCGGTGAGACGATGGGACTCTTCCAGCTCAATGGTTCTGGTATGACTGCCTTCCTCAAGCAGCTGAAGCCTTCAACTATTCACGACATCAATGCGATGGTGGCTCTCTATCGTCCAGGACCGATGGAATCAATCCCGCAATATATTGAACGTAAACACAATCCTGAACTCGTGTCGTATGTAGACCCACGCCTCAAGCCTATTCTTGAAGTGTCTTATGGTGTGATTACCTATCAGGACGATGTTATGACTATTGCGCGCGAGCTCGCGGGCTACTCGTGGCTTGAAGCAGACATGCTCCGAAAAGCGATGGGTAAGAAAATTCCTGAAGTGATGGCGGCTGAAAAAAATAAACTCCTAACTGGTTTTGTGGAATACGGAAAACTCACCCCAAATATTTCAAATAAACTTTGGAGCCTTATTGAACCTTTTGCGGCCTACGGGTTCAACAAAGCGCACGCAGCTTCATATGGTCGAGTGGCCTATCAGACTGCCTATATGAAGGCCAACTTCCCGGTTGAATACATGTCAGCGGTTCTCACTGCCGACTCAGGTGATACTGAAAAGATTTCTGAAATTATTCGCGAGTGTGAACGCATGGGGATTGAGGTATTGCCACCAGACATCAATGAATCATTTGCTGACTTTTCAGTGGTACCTGGTAAACAAACTATTCGCTTTGGACTCACTACCATCAAAAACTTCGGCGCTGGGGTAGCTGATGCCATCATTACTGAGCGAAAGAAAAATGGTTCGTTCACTTCTATCTCTGATTTCCTGTCGCGCGTAAACGATCGCAACCTCAACAAAAAGTCGCTTGAAGCTCTTATTGTAACGGGAGCGCTTGATAGCTTTAATGAACGAGGCTTACTCTTTGCCAATCTTGAGACTCTTCTCACCTTCAACAAAGAACGTGTGTCAGAAAAAGAATCAGCCCAAGAATCTCTTTTTAGTTTTGGTGGTACAGTGGCACATGAACTGAATCTCCTACCATTTCCACCGGCCGCTAAACTGCAGAAACTAATTTGGGAGAAAGAGTTGCTTGGAGTATACGTGTCTGGTCATCCGCTTGATGAATACCAGAGTGAACTTGATAAGCGACCATCTATCCATTCCATTAAACAGGCTGTAGCGGACAAGGAAGAAATCGCCATTCTGCGTATGAAGGGTGACTTGGTTACTGCCGGTATGGTCACCAGCGTTCGCGAGCTCATTACTAAAAAAGGCGACAAGATGGCTTTTGTTATGCTGGCAGATACCAAAGACGAAATTGAGATGGTAGCATTCCCGCGTACCTACCTCGAACTCAAAGATCTCTTTGTACCAGGTACCTGTATTGCTGTTAAGGGCAAACTTTCTATCCGCAACGACGAACCAAGCATTGCTCTTGATAAAGCAAAGCGCTTAGGTGTGCCAGCAAAATCTGAAGGGAACTAAATATCAAAAAAACCAGAAAAGAAAAAAGGCACATGCGATTAAGATTGTTAACGCGTGTGCCCTTGCTCCTCATTCAAACCCTGGTACGTAGGTGTGAGAAGACTTTATTGCTTAGGTCCATATCAATACAATTAGTAAAGAGGTTTGCTGCTCTTTAAACTAACTGGGATGATTTTGAGCACCGGACGGTCGCATCGGCGAAGTGGATTCCCGTTTGGGCCACTTGAGACATTGGTCTGATAAGACATCCACTTATCATCACGTTTTCTCAAGCAGAAAAGTAACATAACAATATTATTCAATTTTGTCAACAGTGACACTTTTTTCTTAAATCAGATTGACTTTCCTGTTGTGTCCGTTAGGATAGAGAGACTTTCAGAGATTGTGGTGTCTACCAAACACCAGTCCTTCAAGGACGGAATCTAACTTCCCTAATCTGATCACATAAAGCGCTGCTCTCTTTTTGAGAACAGAAGCTCGGTGGAACCGCGGTCTCAATCTGAGATACGTCCGAGTAAAAATATGACAAAGTCATATTTTTACTCGGACGTTTTTTTATCAAATAACTATTTATCTTATATGTGTAGCCAACATAACAACACTCTCGAGCAAAAGAGACACACTCTAGCGCACGTCATGGCTAAGGCAATTGTGGATACTTACCCACACGCCAAGCTGACACTCGGCCCGGCTATCGACACTGGTTTTTACTATGACGTAGATTTCTCTGGCGGAGACACTCTTGGTGACGGTGGCCTCAAAGACATTCAGAAAGCGATGAAGAAACTCCTCAACACTTGGACTACATGGTCGCATAGAGAAGTCAGTGTAGAAGAAGCGCGAGCTCAGTTTGCCGGCAACCCATATAAGCTTGAGCTTATCGAAGAAATTGCGGCGCGTGGCGAAACCATTACCCTTTACACCTGTGGTTCTGGAAAAAGTGAATTTACCGACCTTTGCCGTGGTGGACATACTGAAAACCCACAAGCGGAAATTGACTCGGATAGCTTCAAACTCGATAAGGTTGCTGGTGCTTATTGGCGAGGAGATGAGAAAAACCCGATGCTCTCCCGCATCTATGGTCTCGCTTTTGAAACAAAAGCTGACCTAGAGGCGTACCTCTTCCAGCTTGAAGAAGCAAAGAAGCGCGACCATCGTAAACTTGGAAAAGAACATGACCTCTTCACCTTCTCAGAACTGGTCGGTGCCGGACTTCCTCTTTGGACTCCAAAAGGGACAATGATTCGTCACCAGCTTGATACCTACATCTGGCAACTACGTGACAAACACGGGTACCAGCGGGTAACTATTCCGCACATCACTAAGAAGGATCTCTATGTGACTTCTGGCCATTGGGATAAGTTTGCCGATGAACTTTTCCGTATCACAACACGTGAAGGAAAAGAGTACGCGCTTAAGCCGATGAACTGTCCGCACCATACGCAGATTTTTGACCGCCACCCTCACAGTTACCGCGATATGCCGCAACGCTACGCTGAGACCACGATGGTCTACCGTGACGAGCAGTCAGGTGAACTCGGCGGACTTACTCGTGTACTTTCGATTACCCAAGATGACTCCCATGTATTTTGTCGTCACTCACAAGTGAAAGAAGAGTTCTTCAAAATCTGGGACATTATCGACACCTTCTACGGTACCTTTGGTTTTGATTTACGGGTCCGACTTTCCTTCCATGAACCAAGTGAAATGGAAAAGTACCTCGGTACTAAAGAAATCTGGGAGAATGCAGAAAATGCTCTGCGTGAGATTGCTAAGGAACGAAACGCTGATTATTTTGAAGCACCAGGCGAAGCCGCGATGTACGGACCAAAGCTCGACTTCATGGCCAAAGATTCGCTCGGCCGTGAACATCAGGTTGCAACTATTCAGCTGGATATGAATTTACCCGAGCGCTTTGACCTTTCTTGTATTAATGAGAAAGGAGAAAAAGAGAGGATTGTAATGATCCACTGCGCGATTATGGGTTCTATCGAACGCTTCAGTGCAGTTCTTATCGAACACCTCGGTGGAAACTTCCCACTTTGGCTCGCCCCTGAGCAAGTACATATCATTCCTGTTGCTGAAGTACACCATGCGTATGCTGATCAGGTCTACCACGCACTCAAAGCAGTTGGTATCCGCGTTCATCTTGATGACAGTAATGACTCGATGGGTAAGAAGATTAGAGCAGCGAAGCAAGGCAAAGTTCCTTACTTTATTGTAATTGGTGACGTAGAAGTTGAGGCTAAAAATGTCACTATCGAAAATCGTAGTGGCGAGTCACAGCAAATCGACCTCAATGCACTTGGGAATCACCTCCTGACAGAAATTGAGATGAAGAAAATGTAAGACAAAGGTAGATACAAAAAAGCCGACCCCTAGGGGTCGGCTTTTTTGTATCAGGCATTGCTATTACGCAACCACCTTAATCGCCTTCATGATAGCCATCTTAACTGCTGAAGCCTCGTCATTGTATGCACCATCAAGTGCGCCAGTGAGAGCTTCGATCATTTTAAGAATTTGCTCATTTGTAAGAGTCGCTGTTTCCTTCATAAGAAGTTCAGAGGCCTTAGCTTCGATACCACGACGGATACGGTACACCGCGTCTAGGTCAGCAGCTGCGTCAGCTAGTGCAAACATTGGACGATTACCAATGAGTTCGTACGCAGCAACCACATTACCAGTTACAATCGCTTCAGCGAGAGAACCAGCACCTTGTGGTACTACAGCCGGAATGTAAGTAGACTCTACTGCCTTTTGTGCATTTACCGCGCAAACAACACAGAGTTCTTGCATCCGCTTTTCGTTAAGTACTACCCACCCGTCTTCTGCTGGAAACTGTGCCTTGGCAGCTACAATCACTTGATCAAGAGCGATAGTTCGCTCTGTTGTAGTGTTTGTAGTAGCGATAAAGTGACGAATAGCATCACTTGAAAGTAGTACGTGCTGTGCATGAGCATGATTTTCAATCATGGTCATTTCACTATCATTGATTTGATGAGAAGCAACTTCAGTTACCGCCTCGTCTTCAACATGATTTACGTATCCTACCGCTGGCGTACCAGTTGGTAGATTTGTTGGCAAAGTTGAGATTGGCATTTCTGGTGCCTTTACACTTGCTACAAATACATCTGGTCGAACCTGTTCAGGAATAAAACGTGTACTTGGTTCTACTGCAGTACGTGCAAACGTAAGTCCGCCTAATGCATCTCGCTTGATTACAAGGAGGTATGCAACATAGAGGGCCCATGCCATAAGTAATGCGTAGAACAAAAGAGTCAAGATTGGTCCAGCTTCAAATCCAGTGTACGGCACTTGAGTAAGTGCAATTCCGGCTACAAGCGGCTGGTCACGAACCTCTGTAATAACAATGTTGTCATCCATCTCAACATCAACTGTACACTTTCGTGTGGTTGAACCACGCTTCACTGTTAGAACATAAGTCGTATCTTCTTCTGGAGAAACGGTAATTTTTCCATCAAGAAGTCGATCCTTTGCTGCCTTCAAGAGTCCAGAAGTTGTCACGAGTGTTACGTCCTCTGTTTCATCAACAAGAGTAATATCAGTTGCTCGTGTACTTTCCCATGTAAGTACTACCTTGTCTCCAGGATTAATTTTATTGTCAGAAATTGAAAGTTCACAACGTGGAGCAGATGAACCACCTCCGCCTCCACCTGTTCGTACTGTTACCGGTACTGGACAATTGATTGTCTCAGTTCCGTTTGATGCAGTAAGTGTGTAGGTAGTTGAATCAGTTGGAGACACTGTGGTTGAACCACTAAGGCCAGTAGCAGTGATTCCGTTATCAAACGAAACTGATGTTATGCCTGTTGTTGTCCAAGTAAGTGTTGATTCTCCACCACGTGTGATTGAGTTTGGATTTGCACTGAGACTTACGTTTGCCGCACAAGTAAGCGGTGTTTGAACTGGAGGCTCAACCGGTACAGTCACCACACAACTATCTGAACTTGAAGCGTTTGCTGCAGTTAGGGTAAATGTCTGTGTTGCCGTAATACCGATGGTTGTAGAACCATTAAGTGCTACAGAACCAATAGTTGGAGCGATAGAAACGCCTGTTGCATTAGTAGTTGTCCAAGCAAGAGTAACGTTTCCACCTCCTACCGGAAGACTTGTTGGCGTAGCTGTTAGAGCTTCACACTTTGGAGCCTTCACATCTGGTTTTTCTGTAACCGCAATAGTTGCTGTACAAGTATCCTTTTGGTCACCTACGCCATACGCAGTAAGCGTGTATGTTGTAGTTGCAAGTGGAGTAATTGAACGAGTCCCTGAAGCTGTTGGTGTAACTTCTCCAAAACCTTGGTCAATAACGACTCGTGTTGCATTAGTAGTTGCCCAAGTAAGAGTAGCTGATTCGCCACGCTCAATTGAAGTTGGTGATACAGTAAAGGCATCACAACTCGCTACTGGTACATGACAAGCCTTGTGAACTGACGTTTCAACAGTGTTACTGTAAGCCCAAGCGGTAAAGTTACTTAATTCGTAAGCTGTTGCTTTAGCAGTGTTTTTAATAATAGTGGTTGTATCACAGGCAAGGTTATCTTTAACCTTTCCTTTCCATACGATAGTACCTTCTTCACCTGGAGTGAGAGTATTTCCGTTCCAGTAAATGATCTTAGTAGCTGGTACATACACAGGAGTATTTCCATACCCAGCATTTAGATTTGGAGTATGAGTTTCACTGAGGTACGTGATGTTGGCATCATGAATATCAACAATCTTTACTCCACCGCCAGTACAATCTTTTGTACCAGTATTTTTAATCTTAATAGTATAGGTAAGTTCATCTCCTGGATTGGCTGTGGTTGATGAAACTGATTTTTCTAGAGTTAGCTCACAGTATTTAACTTCTTTTGGTACTACGGTGATATTTGAATGACACTTTACTGTGTCTCCATTAGTACCTACAACAGTAAGTTCGTAGTTGGTGTTAGTCGTTAGCTGACCAGTATTTCTAGTTCCGTTAAGTGCTACTGCACCAAAACTCGAAAGGTTTGCTGTTGCAGCATTTTCAGTAGTCCAAGTTAGGTCTACTGATTCACCACTATTAATAGTTCGTGTTGCTGGTGCAAGGGTACACTTTGGTGCAAGTACTACTGGTGGTACACAAGTAACAATTACAGTTGGTTTACAACCAGGCTTTCCATCATGAGTTTCTGCAACAAGGGTGTAGGTAGTATTGGCTTGGATATTAGTATAGGTTCTTGAACCTGTATTACTCACCGTTTCCCCGTTAATCGTTACTTTAGAGTAACCACTAGTTGACCATTCAAGAGTGATACTAGATCCCGCTGTAATAGTAGTAGCGGTAGTAGCGTAAAAGTTACAAGTTCTAAATGTATTGGTGTACGAACTTGATTGTGAAGATGATGACCCTGATAGAGCCGGAATTGTAATTCCTGGAACGGTAAATGTAGGACTAGTGAATGTAGGTGTCGTAAACGTCGAATTATCTGAAAGTGACGGCACCGTTAAAGCTGGCGTAGTCGCTTCAGGTACAGCGAGTTCCGGTGTCGAAACTGAAGGAACCTCAAGTACTGGTTCAACTACCTCAGGAACCACGATTACTGGCTGAGTCAGGGTTGGAGCTGAAAGTGTTGGCGAACCAAAACTCGGCGTCGTCAGACCTGGAACCACAAGCTGGGCCATAGCCATATCTGGCGTAAGTACCGTGAGCTCGTTGTACGGATCGTAAGAACCGATATTGAGCGCTCCGAGGATAAACACAAAAAGCACCAATGCTGGTGTTATCTTTTTAAGAAAGTTTGTAACATTCATACTAAAAAATTTATAATTCATAATTTTTGTACTCCTACCTACACCCATGTACGCAAGAGTATTTAAAGCTACGAATTTAAACGTAGTAACAAGGAGCTAGAGAACGAGGACTTTCGTACGTTTGATTGTATTCTAATCAAAGCGTTTTGAGAACAATATTACGTAATATAATATATGATTATTTATGGTTTGTCAAGTTCTGGTCGCCAAAGGCGGCCTTAAAATAAAAGGGTCTCAATCAGTTCCGCCTCAACGATATAGCGGTCGTCTGTACTTCCAAAACTATTACAGGTAGCAAGAAAAAGACGCTGTGTGTCGCCCGCAATTGGTACTGTCACATCAAGCGCATTCGCTCGATACACTTTGTCGACACGGTACGTAAATCGTCCTTCTATAGCTTCAATCACAATGGTGTCTCCCCATTTAAGGTTCTGAATACCATTAAAAGCTTGAAAGTTCTTATTTCGAACCGCTGGTAAGTAGCTTGAATGACCTAAAATAAAGACTGTTCCGTCTTGTTCAAGTGTAGCTGAATCTGGATGTCGAACCACACCCTCAAGCAAGGAAGCATCAAGATCGGCTACATTTCGGGAGGTGGGGTTTAACACGGTGATAGTTCTATCAAGCGCTTCAATAGTCATAGTAAGCGGATAGACCGGAGTACTGATTTCTTCTGTCACTGTCAGTGGCAGGATTTCAGCTGCAGTTACATTTTCAGTAATTTCTTCTTCTACTAACTCTGGTTTTTCAACTTCTCGCACTAGCTCAGGCAAAAAGTCTAGCCACGCCAAAAGCGCATAACTGGCCAAAAAGACCACAAAAAACGCTACGAGAAAAGCAATTTTGCGTTTCAGCACAGCATCCACAAAATCCGTCCATGAGTGCACTTCCATATAGTTATAATAATAGCACGATTTAAGCTAAAAGTCAATATACCTTACCATTCCCCGTTCTTTGAGACAAAAATTGACAAGCTCCCCTGCTGTGGTAGTTTTTTTGTATGAATAACGTCACAAGAGAGCGCAAGGAGAGCGTTTTGAAGTCACTCGCCCTCATAGGTCTATTAGGAGTAATACTTTTTATTGCATGGGTTTCAGTCCAAATTGTAGCTGTTTTCCCAACAGCGGTTTCTTCACTAGCCTCACTGGCTGATAGTGTCTATAACTATAATCCCCGTGGAGTTTCTGATCTAAAGCTCCAACCGGTAGCAGAGAGTGTTGAGACTGGTGGTGAACTCAGTCTTGCGTGGGACAAACGCTTTGAAACTGGTACATACGCCTTCACCTTCTTGTGCGAAGAAGGACTTTCCGTAGAAATCAAAACTACCGAGAGTACTTTTGAAAATGCGGAGTGTGGAAAATCATATACACTCGGCACAGTAGATAATGCGCAAGTGCAGGTAAATTCAGAAAAGAAAGGTCAAGCACCATTTACGTACACAATTAGTTACTTCAAAAACAACGTCTACACTCCATCTTCACAAAGTTCACAATCAATTTTGGTAACCAATAGCCGCTTCACTGAACCAGGACCAAATGTAAACGTGGTAAACGTCCCAGCACCAGAACCTGAAACCTCTACCGAAACAACCACCGAGACTGCAGCTCCGGAAGTTGTCGTCGTAACTCCAGCACCAGTGGCTGCTGTAAAACCACAGCCAACGTATGAGTATGTGTATCAAGTACCTGTCTCAGATCCAAAGGGCTTCACTGATCTAAAAGTAACCTACTTAGGTATTGGTTCAAAAAATCGAAACGGCTCCTTTACAAACAGCGGCACGCTTAAGGAAGGAGTCGCTGGTGTAGTACAGTTCTCAGTTCAAAACATCGGCACAAAGACTTCAGACACATGGTCATTTGAAGCTGAACTGCCTGGAGGAACAGACTACACTTCTCGCACACAAAATGCTCTCAAGCCTAACGAGCGAGCTATCTTTACTCTCACCTTCCCCGCTCTATCGAAAACCTCAGTTGAAACTTTCTCAGTCGAAGCTACAGTAACGGGTGACACCAACACCAAGAACGACACGTTCACTTCCACAACCATTGTTCTTTAATAATAGTTGCTCAAACATAAAAAGGCGCACCGTACGGTGCGCCTTTTTATATTTTCTGGTTCGAGATATTAAAGATCCAGTGTCGCCATCTTTGCGTTACTTTGGATAAATGACTTTCGACTCGGAACGTCAGTACCCATCAAAACATCAAACACTCGATCAGCCAAGACAGCGTCTTCAATATTTACTTGTTTGAGAATTCTGAATTCTGGATTCATAGTTGTTTCTCCTAATTCATCAGCATTCATTTCGCCCAGACCTTTGTATCGCTGGATACGCACTTTATTGGTCTTCTTTGCTACTTCTTCAGTCGCTCCTTCTTCTTCCCCTTCTTCTTCAGCCACATCTTCATTTTCTGATACCTCTACTCCCATACTCTTAAGCACGCTAAATTTTTCTTCATCATTAAAAGCATAGTGGAGTTCTTTTCCTCGTTGAATCTTATAAAGCGGTGGTTGAGCAATGTAGATAAATCCACCTTCAATCAAAGGCTTAAAATAACGGTAGAAGAGTGTTAGGAGTAGTGTACGAATATGAGCACCGTCGACGTCAGCATCAGTAGCAATAATAATCTTATGGTAACGAAGCTTACTGATATCAAACACATCACCAATCGCGGTACCAAGCGCGATCACTACGTTTTTAATCTGCTCTGAAGCAAGCATCTTGTCGATACGAGCTCGTTCAACGTTCAGAATCTTTCCGCGAAGTGCCAGGATGGCCTGTGTTTTTCGGTCACGACCCATCTTAGCAGAGCCTCCCGCTGAGTCCCCCTCCACAATAAAGAGTTCTGAATCTTCTGCTCGCTTGCTCTGGCAGTCAGCCAGCTTACCTGGAAGGGACATACCTTCAAGCGCTCCTTTACGAAGTACACTATCTTTAGCTGCTTTGGCTGCTTTACGTGCCTTCACCGCAATCACGACTTTATTGATGATAGCTTTGGCATCATCAGGATTTTCTTCAAGGTAATTGTTGAATGCTTCACCAAACACTGATTCAACAGCACCACGAGCCTCTACCGAACCAAGCTTGGCTTTTGTCTGCCCTTCAAATTGGATTTCAGGCATCTTCACTGAGACCACTGCCGTAATACCTTCAAGTACATCGTCTCCAGTAAAACCAGCGTCTTTATCTTTAACTGAAAAGAAGTTGTTCTTCTTTGCGTAGTTGTTGAGGGTACGAGTGAGTGCAGTTTTAAAACCAGTTATGTGAGTACCATGTTCTGGGTTGTAGATGTTGTTAGCATAAGCACTAATACGCGCTGAGATATCATCGACGTATTGCACCGCCACCTCAACCGACATCACCGCTGCATCATAATCGTTTTTCTCAACGTAAAAAATATTCTTATGGACTGGCTTCTGGTAGTGGTTGTTGAAAGCTACCAGAGAACGAAGTCCACCTTCAAAGTAAAAGTGCTGGTGTGGCACCTCTAGGTGTTCATCACTGAGGTATTGCTTACCTTTAAGACCATCGAGGAATTTCACAACCGCTTTGTCTGTTGAAGCATGAATTGAAGCTTCCTCTCCAGCTGCCAAACGGGCGTCAATAACTGAAATATGCATCGCTTTCACCAGGTACGCTTGTTGGCGGAGATGGTTTACCACTCGCTTATAGTCGTATGTTGTTTCTGGAAAGATACTGGCGTCTGCTTGGAAGGTCACAATAGTTCCCTTCAATTTTGAAGCGCCCATTTTCTTTACCTTGTACTTCGGCACACCAATTGCGTACTCTTGCATATGGTACGCACCGTCGCGGTGAACCTCTACAATTACATGTGATGAAAGAGCGTTCATTACAGACACACCTACACCATGGAGACCGCCAGATACTTTGTACCCAGATCCTTCACCTCCGAACTTACCGCCAGCATGGAGTACAGTAAGAATAGTCTCAAGCGCTGAGACTCCTGTTTGCTTATGCATGTCGACTGGAATACCACGACCATTATCGACGACACGAACATAGCCTCCTGGTAGAAGTGACACTTCTACTCGGTCAGCAAAACCACCCATGGCTTCATCGCGTGAGTTGTCGAACACTTCCCAAATAAGATGGTGAAGTCCATCAGGACCAGTGGTCCCAATATACATTCCCGGCCGCTTTCGTACTGGCTCAAGTCCTTCTAGGACCGAAATGGACGATGCGTCATAGTTGCTCTTTTTCTCTTTTTTTTCTGCCATGCCGAATATTACTAACCCTTAAAAAATATACCCAAATTATAGCAGATTTTAGTCCCACTGTCTCCCCAACTTCCCAGATAAAAACCGCCATTTCTGGCGGTTTTTTGACCACAAAGTAGTCCTCATGTACTCAGAAATGAGATGAGCGGTAGAGTGTTCGTGACAGTGGCACAAAAGGCCACCCACCCAACAACATCAGGGATTTTTCTTCTATCAATAAACCAGAGGGCAGATGCTTGCAAAGCGCCGAGCCAGGTGCCGATGACAAAAGCCATCATCAGGAAGAGAAAGCGTCCGCTCGAAACAATTGGACCAGAGCCGTAAAAAAGCAGTGAGGTTACCACAGCTGTTACCCACACGACCAAGAGCATGCTTCCTAGAGACCTGTCCTTTTTTACGTAGGAAAACAGTGCTGCTAAGGCCAGTCCGCCGAGGACACCATAACCACTTGGTGCAATGTCCTTCCACTCAAACACGTAATACAACAGCGCAAGTGCCACATTGTCCAGCGCAAAGAAACGCATGTCAGCCTCCGAATAATAGGTGTTAAAAAAAGAGCGACGACTTCACAGCCTACACTACACAAAAAACACCTTCTCGTAAAGACTAGCGAGCTTCCCAGCCTTGGTTTGCAACCGTTTTATAGAGGTCATCCATGTGGATTTGTACCTCGCTATCAGTCAGGGTCTTTTCACTTGATTGGAACACTAGACGAAACGCGAGTGACATTTTGCCATCTTTACCAAAGGTATCAACATGAGTAACACGTACGCACAGTGGACCGGCCTGGGCTTTCAAAAGTGCTGCTACGCTTTCGGCAGTAACTGCCTCTGGCACCCACATGGCAATATCTCGACTAACTGCCGGATAGAGTGAAAATCCTTGGTAGGTAGTCTTTGGTGAAAGAGACGTTTTTTCATATGCAGTAACTTTTGGAAGATGTGTGAGCATCTCATCAAGCGAAAATTCAACTATTCCATCTTCTTTGCTTATGAGAGTTATAGAAACTCCTAGGACAGCGGCTAGCGCAGCAAGGGCTTCATCAACAAGTGGGTCATCGGCCTTGGCTTTGTATGCTGTGCCTGTCTGCACTGCGAAAGCAACCCTAAACTCCTCACTCTCTGTTCCAAACACCGTTCCAATTTCAAAAATTTTAACGGCTGGTAGACCAAGCAAATCACGGTGCGGGATGTTGAGAGTACGCGCTTCGCGAAGATTCTCTACTAGTGAGCTACGTAAGTAGCCCTTGTCGGTCGCAAGTGCGTTCTCAAGCTTTACCACATCCTTAGCTCTAAAACTGCTGGTATATACCTCAGAGAAACCAAGTGTCATTAGGGTCTCGCGAATTTTTTCAGAATAGTAGTGACGGACGTTTATTTCTGCAACAGCGCCCACTGTTGGAGGGACTGAGACAATATGTCCAAGTCCGTAGATGCGACCAATTTCTTCAACAATATCTTCAGCGATAACAAGGTCATCACGCTCAAACGGTGGCGTAACCGTAATACTCTCTCCTGCAGTGGTATACGTATAAGCGAATCGGTTAAGAATATCTTCAACATCACTCATTGAAAGAGTTACGCCAAGCAGTGAATTAATTTCAGCCAAGCGAACGGTTACCGGTAGACGTTCTACACTTCCGTCACCAACGGCGGTCACGACTTCAGTCGTACCACCTGCTACCTCAAAAATGAGTTCCACCACCCGAGTAAGGGCTATTGGCGCGACAGCGCGGCAAATGCCATTCTCGTAGCGCTTAGAGGCATCAGTTTGAAGCTTTAGTGACTTGGCAGTCTTTCGAACCGCAAAGCGATCAAAGTGAGCCGATTCAATAATAATGTTTGAGGTAGCAGCATCAACCGCCGCTACTTTCCCTCCCTTAATGCCCGCGATACCAATAGCTACATCGTTTGTGCCGTCTACGATAAGAGCGTCTGTTGGTTGTAGAGAGTACTCTTCGCCCGTGAGTGTAGTAATTTTTTCTTCCGCTTTAGCATCACGCACAGTGATGTTGTGACCTCCTAGTTTATCAGCATCAAAAGCGTGGAGTGGTTGGCCAAGCTCAAACATGACGTAGTTAGTAGCGTCTACTATGTTATTGATAGAACGTTGACCGACAGCAGCTAGTCTTTCCTTAAGCCAGTCTGGGGAAGCTCCTACCTTAACACCGGTGATTAGTGCTGCACTATAAAAATCACAAGTGGCACTCGTAAGTTCAATCTTAATACCTGAATCCTTACTCAAGGTAACAGGATTCAAAAACGGATCAGCCTTTAAGGTATTCTTTGTAATGACCGCAATCTCTTTGGCCATTCCCCGGTGGGACATTAGCCAAGCTGATTTATCAGGCAGCACCTTCACATCAAGTACTGTGTCCCCTCCTACCGCTATCAGTTCTTCAATCTCAGCCGAGTGGAATGTTATCAAATCACCCAACTCCGCCACAGGCGGCATTGGCTTTTCTAGCAGTGACCCTAACCAGTTATAAGAAAATTTCATAAGTTTCAACTAAAATTGATTGACGAAGCGGAGATCGCCGTTATACATCAGACGAATATCGTCAATTCCATACTTCAGCACCGCGAGTCTATCCATTCCCATACCAAAGGCAAAGCCTTGGTATTTTTCCGGATCGATACCGGAAGCACGCAGTACGTTTGGGTGCACCATCCCAGCTCCCATGATTTCAATCCAGCGACCAGAGAGCTTGTTGTCAGGAGTTGGCGCAATCATCATATCAACCTCAACTCCTGGCTCCACAAACGGAAAGAAGCTGGGTCTGAAACGCACCTGTACTTCCCCACCAAAAAACCGTGAGAAGAAATATTCAAGTACTCCCTTCATATGACCAAGTGACACATCCTCGTCAATCATTAAACCTTCAATTTGGAAGAACTGAGCTTCATGAGTAGCGTCTGTCGCTTCGTTTCGAAACACCTTCCCCGGACAAATCATCTTGATGGGCGGTGTATGACTTTGCATATGCCGAACTTGTACTGGTGAAGTGTGCGTGCGCATTACCACGTCCCCCGTACCTGCTAGATAAAAAGTATCTTGCATGTCGCGCGAAGGATGATCTTTAGGCACATTAAGTGCATCAAAGTTAAAGGCTACCAGCTCACGTTCTGGTCCTTCGGCAAAGGTAAAACCAATCTCAGCAAAGATACTGTTTATCTCAGCGATTACCTGCGAGAGTGGGTGCTTATGTCCTACTGGTGTGTTCATACAAAAATCCTACCACGTGTTTATAAAACTGGTAGTGCGGTTATGATTTCTAATAACGAAGTGCCTTGCTCTACAAAAATAGAACCTCCGTACACAAGCATTGTAATATCTGTTCCTGGATATAAAAGCTGGGCGTTTTGCCAAGCACGATCATCAATCTCAACAACGTAGATACCCCTTTCAAGGTGCATCAAAACTAAATCTTCACTATTTGGGAAAAAGGTAAAATCAATCACAGATTGACCGAGTGCATCCATTTCAATGCTGGTTCGACACTCACGGGTATTGTTAGAAAGTTCGTTTAGGGTATTCTCAAAAAACATCTCTCCTTCCTCTACAAGCAGTGTCTCCTCTAGGTCAAGCGCTGCTTCAATTTCTACCTGACTCGTACAGAAGTAATGCGGTATCTGGCGACCTACACCAAGCGCTCCAGCATACACTTTGTCGCCCGACTTATAGAGTGCCACGTTATTACTAATCACCGTGGTAGTAGCGAGCACTTCTTCTTTGGTCGGTGTACTCGTAGAAAATGAAAAGGCTTCTTCAGGAGCTCCCTTTAGCATTTTTGTGGTAGATGCTTTTTCTAAAAACAAATCCTTAAGAAGCGTATATTCAGAACTCACTCTATAGGTGCTCGTTGCTACTGATGTTGTGGCTAGGTACGGAATAGTGCTTGAAGCAGAAAGTAAAAGTGCCGGTGTTGATGTGCCGCCAGTAAATACCGCTTCCCCTTCAATGGTCTCATACGGAGTAATTGGACGCACTTGTGGTACAAGCGGCATATTAAAAGATTCAGCCTCGGTTACGATATGTGGATACACAGTAAGATTTTTTACCCACGTATGAAGACCCGGTGATTGCACGTGCACGCGGTGCATATTTGGAACGAGCCCTTGAATGTATGAGGCATTTCTAAATACCCGAGCATTAGTAACTTCAACCTCATTCACAAAAATAGTGCTGTCTGGTGCCTCCGCCGCAATATAAAGTCCACCTGTAGCAGTGATAGATGGCGCACCTGAGAAGAAGTCGTAGCGATAGCCCGTAGCGTAAAACATGAAGGCTGGCAGACTAAAAAGAAATGCCAAAAGGAGCAGGGTGAAGATAATTTTGCGGTGCCAATAGGCGAGCGGTTTGACTTGAGGTTTCATAAAAATAGCCTACCACATTAGCGAGTCTTTGGGGTTACCCAGAAGCCCATGTACTTACCGAACATCAGTCGTGTCTGAGCATCAAGGCCTGGAATAGCACTAAATACAATCATTGTTGCTGGAACCATAATCCACTGGAGTGCCATCACTAAGTATCTAAACCGACTCGCGGTATGAGGTCGAGGTGGAATAAGCGAAAGTGAAATGACAGAAGAGATAACGAGTCCAAACATCGCAAGGATAAGGAGGTCGCGAACCACAATTGGCAGATTGTACGAAAGTACCGTCTGGTGAAATTCTTGTCCTCCCAAAAAAATTGGTGCCCAACCGAGAATAAAAAGCATGATTGGGTTTGTAACGAGAGACCAATACCCTTCGGCTTGCTGAAGCGCTACGTTAACTCGTTGCCTGAGGGGAATATTTTTGTTTTGGGTGAAGTGATACAAGATGTAACAAAGATTTTCTACCCCATATGTCCAACGTCGGTGTTGCTTATAGATTTGACCAATCGTCTGCCAGAGATGTGGGGCAGCATTGGCGTCCATTGAAACTGGGTACGAGAGTGGGATGACACTGTACTTACCATCGTTCGCAACCAGGAGGTTCCAAAAAATACGCGAATCCTCACTCACCATGTTGCTTTGCCAATACCCTACTTCGTAGAGCGCTTGAAAGCTCACTGAGTGTGAAGAAAATGTCGCCATTCGTTCTGGACGCTCTTGTTGCACCATTTCCCAAAATGTACTGCTCATCGCTACCACGCGCGAAATAGCCGGAGCCTCCCAGATGTTGTTATTAAAAATAGGGACTGGCTGGAAAGAACTTTTAAGTGGGTTTTCAGCTGTCATGAAGTGCCAGACCAAGCAGTTGAAATAGTCTGGATAGAGTACGGTATCAATATCAAAAATAGACACAATGGTGTCTGTGTATGAAAGTTGATTTTTATCGAGCACCTCCTTTCGGACTTGTTCAGCTGCGTACGAAGCATTTGATCCTTTCCCAGCCATTTCTCCTGGAACATTAGCTGGGTGGACAGTCAAAAGAAAATGCCCAAAACGAGAACCGTATTTTGCCTGCATTTCTGCTCCAATTTCATGAGCATGATTTTCCGCCCTCGCTTCCCCAGCGAGCACAATAATAATCTTCTTAGGATCATACTTCACTTGAGACAGCGCTTTGAGACTCGCTTCAATGACCGCTACTGGTTCTTTATAAAACGGAAGGATAACTACGTGGTGTAAATGTCCATATGAAAAACGTGCCACCATGTCTGACCAATCAAGAGACATGTGATGGCGTAGACGTCGCCAGTTATAACGTAAGTGGTATGAGAGAAAAGCAGTCTTCAAAACCCAATACAAAGCAAACGCAATAACGAAGTAAGCGGCAATAAACGGCGCGTAGACAGAAAGGAGGACTACTCCAATAAGTGTTGACCACGAAGCAAGGCCAGGGAGGACTTCAAGCACTCTATAAAAAAAGCGCCGTTTCCCTTCTAGATTGGTTGCTCGGCCCACATGAAAGTCACTTCTACGGGCATATGGCAACAAATGATTTTGCTCTGGAGCGCTCATAACAGAACACTGAGTATATACCAAAAAGGGGTTTAAATAAAGGGCTGGAAATGGAGTTTGCAAAGGGCCACCCTAGGGAAATAGTGAGCTTTCGCCATCTGTATTATCTGCGACACAACCCATGGACATCTGTATGCAAAGCATACAGCATGGCCTCACTCGGGTATAGAAAAAGGCCAAGCCGAAATTAAAGCCATCTGTATCTTCGATACAGCATGGCCTCACTCGGTAATAAGTACGCTAAGGCCACAGCCTTAGCTAGATTAAAGAAAAAAGCCCAAAAGAAAGCTAGCTTTCTTTTGGGCTTTTTTCTTTAATCTTCTCTCGCTATCGCTCGCGACTTACTACCCTCGTGTCGGAGCCATCTGTCAGATTTGAACTGAGTATCCAATGAGCGAACGAGATATAAAATTCATTTTATATCTCTGAGCGAAGCAGGATACACGGCGTAGCGTACGACCCACGGTTTACAAAACTTTTAAACAGTCCCCCAGACTGTTTAAACTCTCCCACCTGAGCATCTCCTTCCATATAAAAACCAGGTGGTATCACCACCTGGTTTTTTCTGAGCCATCTGTCAGATTTGAACTGACGACCCACGGTTTACAAAACCGTTGCTCTACCAACTGAGCTAAGATGGCAATACTTCCCTCCTTCTACGTTTTCACGTGCCTGCTATTATGCCCGTTTTGAAAAAATTCGCAACTCTTCTTATCCGCGCTCCAACTTCTTTTGGAGAAGCTTCTTTTTTTGAGTTTCGGTAAGGGCGGTAGATGCTTTGTGTTCTGCCACCTGCTCAAAATGTCCTTGGTTTTGTTTAATTGAACGCTTCTCAACCTTTAGTGTCCGTGCCCGATCTCGGTTACGCATAAAAATGGCTTCAAGGTAATCGTACGCCTTCACGAGCCCAGTAAGTAACACCTTGAGCACCTTATGGATTCCATAGTACCAAGACAACTTGATAATATGTCTTCCTAGATACAGAAGCTTAGAAGAAACTGCATTGGTAACAGAGACTACAATTCTATCAAACCAAGCTCTCCCTTTAGCAAGAAAGACTCGGCTGCCCTTACGCTCTTCGTAACGCACAAAAAGTGCGTACGTCAGAAACAACACCAAACTCAGTACAAACAATTGTCCGACACTGAGCATAGACATCTATTTTACTGACAGTCGTGAAATTTGAGCGATTGATACGTTCTCACCAAACTTCTGTACTGCACCTGAAATCATTTCCCCAATAGTAGTATCTGGGTTTTTGATAAATGGTTGCTCCATAAGGATTTGCTCTTTGAAATATGAAGCCATCTTTCCTTCAAGAATCTTTGCCCGCATTTCAGCTGGCTTGTCGCCAAGCTCAGTGGTAAATACTTCTTCAGCTTTCTTGAGTGTCTCAGCTGGTACCTGATCTTTTGAAACGAAAGTTGGGTTGGTAGCCGCTACTTGCATAGCCACTTCGCGCGCCAAAGCTACGAACTCTTGGTTCTTAGATACAAAGTCAGTCTCACACGCGAGAAGCGCAAAAGCTGCCACCTCGTTGGTGTTGTGTACGTACGCACCAATCGCGCCAGCACCAAGCTCACGATCTGACTTTTTGTCAGCCGCTTCACTACGCTTCTTCTTAAGAATAATGACTGCCTTCTCCATATCACCCTCTGCTTCTTCAAGGGCACGCTTACATTGCATGACTGAGATACCAGTCTTGTCACGAAGTTCCTTTAATTGAGCTGAGGTAATTTCCATAGTTTTGATATTAGATTTATTATAGACAGAACAACTTCTTACTCTGACGAACAGGTGTTCATCAGAAAATACTATACTTATTGTGGTCGAGCTACAGGAGCAGTTGTCCGTGGACGAACTTCTGTTCGTGGTGCTACTGTCTTTGGTACAAAGGCAGCCTTCCCTTCTGCAATAGCAGATGTGAGTTCTTCAAGCACCAACTTAACACTTCCTTGTAGAGCATCGTTTACAAGCACTGGGTACGTTACAGAAGCAACGTTACAGTCAGAGCTCATAATACCGATTACTGGCACACCCATGTGCTGTGCCTCCTTGATTGCAATTGCATCATGACGTGGGTCAACAACCACCATGAAGTCTGGAGTCTTAGTAACTTTACTGATACCGAAGAAATTGTAGTTAAGCTTTGTGAGGTCACGAGAAAGGAGGAGGCGTTCCTTCTTTGTGTACTTTCGCTCGAGCTCTCCTGATTCTTGTTCACGAACCAACTCTTCCATGCGATTAATACGCTTCTTGATTTCTGGAAGGTTTGTAATCATTCCTCCAATCCAACGATTAACTACGTATGGCATTTCAACCTTGAGGGCAGCAGCTTTTACACTGTCTACCACTTCCGTCTTTGTTCCTACAAAGAGAATGGTCTTGCCATTCATTGCAGCTTCTTTCAAAACTGTCTTTGCGTCGTTAATAAGTTCAGTGGTTTGTTCTAGGTTGAAAATATCATTACCCTCTTTTGTTCCAAAAAGAAACGGGGTAACGCTTGGATGACGACGACTCTTTTTGAAGCCGAAGTGTGCACCTACGCCAAAAAGACGTTCGATGAGTGATTGGTTGTTAGTTTGTGTTGACATAATTAATACTAAGCAAAAAAGCGCACTGCGCTTAAGCCTCGAGAGCTTATCATATATGAAAAACCTACGCAACTGCCTCGTCGCTGCCGGTCGCTACATTTTTAAGAGCGTCAATTACTGGCTCGAGCTGTCCTCCCATGATTCCCTCTATATTATGCCAAGAGACCTTAATGCGGTGATCAGTAATACGGTTTTGTGGAAAGTTGTACGTCCGAATCTTTTCTGAGCGATCACCAGTACCAATCTGGTTTTTTCGTACTGAAGCGTGTTTTTTGGCTTCCTCTTCGTCGTGTGCAGCCTCAAGCTTAGCCACCAAGATACTCATTGCTTTTTCACGGTTTTTGAGTTGAGAACGCTCTGTCTGACTACGGACTTCAATTCCCGTTGGTTTATGGACCAAACGCACAGCTGTTTCTACTTTGTTTACGTTTTGACCACCAGCTCCTCCCGAACGTGAAAACTCCATTTCGATATCAGAGAGACTGATCTCAATAGTTGGTTTCTTGCGGAGCGGCAAGATAGCCACAGAAGCAGTTGAGGTATGGATACGGCCAGCCTTTTCTGTTACTGGGATGCGCTGTACGCGGTGCACACCTGTTTCGTAGCGTAAGTCGTCATATACTTTTGAGCTCAAAATCTCAAACACCGCTTCTTTATATCCACCCGAAGCGCTACGTGACTCACTTTCAGTGGCATATTGCCACCCCATGACAGTAGCGTACTGAAGATACATCTGCGCTAACTCCTCAGCAAAAAGTGCAGCTTCATCTCCACCTGCTCCGGCTCGCACTTCAAGTACCACTCCGTATGGCTTTTCATCATCCACCTTAGCGAGTGTTAAGATGCGCTGCATTTCCTCATAGAGCGCTGATTGCTGAGCAGTGAGAGTCGCCACTTCTTCCGCTGCCATATCAGCCATTTCTGGATCCTCAGTAGCCATCTCTTCTGCCGCTATAATTTTTTTGGTGAAGTCATCAAACTGCCCCGCCAAAAATTGCGTTTTATGATTATCTCTAAAAGATTGTAGTTCTTCTTCGTTGTATTCCATAAATATTAAATATAGTGTAGCGCAGAAACGAAAAGACCGCCTTCACCCAAAGGGTGAAGGCGGTCTTTTGGGTTAACCCTTCTTCTTGCGAGCACCTGCTTGAGAAGCTCGAGCCTTGAATCGCTCTACGCGTCCGGCAGTGTCCATAACCTTCTCCTGTCCAGTATAGAAAGGATGTGAAGCACTTGATACGTCCACTGACGCAGTTGGGTACTCTACACCATCAGTCCATTTGTCGGTCGCTGTCGTTTCGATGGTTGAACCAACGAGAAAACGCTCGCCACTTGAGTTGTCCTTGAAGATTACCAGTCTATAATTTTTTGGGTGAATATCTGCTTTCATATGTGGGCAACACTATAACAAATATCTGTATTTTCGCAACCTATCCGCCAAGGACCTTAATATCTCCGTCTAGTCGCGCCTTACGATTCATCACCTGATCGCCATAAAAGGCGTTAGCGGGGTTACTAGCTCCTCCCCAACCAGCGTAGTAGCGCAAAGCTGCTCTACGGTCGTTTGCGTACGTACCGTCAGCACCGTTGTCTCGGAGCAAGAGTGCTGTAGCCAAAAAGGCATCTTGATTATTAAATGGGTTGGCTGGTAAGCCGCTACCATTAATACGACGGATAGCATCGTCCGCCTGGCTGTATGTCCAGCCGCTGCCGTTATTTATGATACCGCCATAAATGGCCCAAGTGGACGGAATAAACTGCGAAGGACCCATCGCCCCTCCCCAACCGTACCGTTCGCCGTTTGAAACAATTGGACAAGAGACCTGCTTTGAGCGAGCATCAAAACCTAGGATAGTAGCAATCGCTACGAAGACAGGAGCGTCTCTGTCTGGATGCATTACCTCTTTCCCACCACGCATGTCGTTGTATACACAACTACCTAAGTTTGAACCGAGATTAGTCTCTTGTTCCAAGATAGCTAAGATAAGCCCTGCTTGTACTCCAGTTTGTCTTGAGGCATATTTTGCGAGCTCAACCGCAGTTGGAAAGGCAATTCCCCCGCCACCACCCAGAAGCTGGAAGAGGGCATTTCGAAGTTCAGCAGCGGTCTTTTGTTGGGATTCGAGTAGCTGTTGGTACGCGCGTTCTTCTCCTTTTGTTACTGCCAAAATTTGCTCTTTCTCACGCTCTTTTTTTTCAATTTCTTTTTTTTGAAGCTCTTGGATAGTTTTCATCTCCGCTTCTGTCTCTTGCTTGGTAGCCAATTGGTCTTTTTGAGAGATAGTGTCACTTTGAATAGCATGGAGTGTGACCAGTGATTCGTTGAGTGATTCCTTAAGCGAGTTGAAGGTAGCGACGTCAGTAAAAAATTCTGAGAAACTCTGTTTACTGAGCATTACTTCCACTAGTGAGTAGTCGGTCATGAGTGACGACTTGCGTACCAGGTCTGCTAAAGCCTCACGCTGCTTCTTAAGTTTTTCTTCCAAAATTGAGAGGACTACCTCTTTTTCTCCAATCTGATCAGAAAGCTGCATAATAGCTAGCGAGCGTGCTTGAATACCAAGTTGCGCCTGTTTGATTTCACCTTCAATGAGAGATACATCCCGTTCTAGAGATTTGCGCTCAAGTTGCTTGTCTTCAACCAGACGACTCTGAGTAAGCATTTGACGTTCGACGTTTTGGAGCTCTGTCTCAAGCCGAGTCCGCCGTTCAGCTTCTGTTTCCGCTCGTACTTCAAATACCGGTCCAAAAACCGAGAGCAAGAAAAGGGCACTGACAAAAACGTTTTTCATTCCAAACAGTATACCAAATTTTTTGGGATACAAAGAGCCACCTGACAATTGTCAGGTGGCTCTTTGTATCGGCTTTCAATTTTAGAGTTACGCGGCTGGCTCTTCTTCAGTCTTTCCCTTCTGTTCAGCTGGCACATCTGCTGCAGAAACGCTCTCTACTACTTCTTCTACTTCTTCAGCGATGATTTCAGCTTGTGCCACCATATCGTGCCCATCAGCAGTGACTACCACTCCCTTTGGCAGTTTAATATCTGAAACGTGAATCTTGTCTTCAACCGTCACAATAACTGAAAGATCTACATCAAGATGTGATGGTAGAACGTTTGGCTTACAAGTTACTTCAACTTCATGGAGAATCTTATTAATTACCGCCCCAAGCTTTTCAGCTGGTGCCTCATTAATAAAGTGTAACGGGATATGGGTAGTGATTTCCTTACCCATCTCAAGCGCGTAGAAGTCTACGTGCATAATGCCACCCTTGATTGGTGAAAAGGCCACATCCTTCACGAGCACTTCTACAGGACTAGCTAGTCCTTGTAGTTCAATAATAGTTGACTCTCCTGCTGTCTTGAAGGTTTTTGTGAATTCTTTCTTGTCTACTAAAATCGGTGTTGAAGGAAATTTAGGGCCGTACACTACAGCACTAATTTCTTCTGCGGTCTTACTCACTCCGGCTACTTTAGCTTTAATCGGCAATATTACTGTCATATGGCTAAACGATAGCACAAATAGCCCTTGTTGACACTACTCCCCACTTTACCCAAAAATCGGGGTGGCTGATGCTACAATTGAAGCTATGTCAGAACAATATGATTTCGTGGCAATCGGTGACATTGTCATAGACGCCTTTATTCAACTAAACAAAGACGCAGCAGACGTGAGTCAAGACATGGATACCGGTCGCCAGACCTTACACATGCCATTTGGAAATAAACTTCCCTATGATGATGTGGTTGTTATTAATGCTGTTGGAAATTCGCCAAACGCTGCCGTATCAGCTAACCGCCTTGGTCTTAAAACCGCACTTGTAGCCAGTCTTGGACAAGACCGAAACGGAAAAGATTGTCTTGAAGCACTGCGTACTGAAGGAGTTCATACCGACTACGTGAAGCTTTACGAAGGTAAAATGACTAACTATCATTATGTACTTCGTTACGGACCAGAACGTACCATCCTTATCAAGCACGAAAAGTTTCCTTATACGCTGCCTGATTTTCAGGTACCGCCTCGATACCTCTACTTCTCATCTATTGGTGAGCACGGCCTGCCGTTCCACTTTGAGATTGCAAAATACGTAAAAGAGCACGACACGAAGCTCGTATTTCAACCAGGAACTTTCCAAATTAAACTCGGCTACGAAGCACTTAAAGAAGTCTACGAAGCCACCGAAATCTTTTTCTGTAACCTAGAAGAGGCACAAGAGATTCTCGGGACCGAAGAGCAACACGTTCCTACCCTCCTTAGAAAATTCAAAGAACTAGGTCCAAAACTTCCTGTTATCACTGACGGGCCACACGGAGCATATGTAGTAGACGAAAATGATCAGGCTTGGCACATGCCAATGTACCCAGACCCAGCTGATCCAGTGGACCGCACGGGTGCCGGAGACTCATTTGCCTCCACCTTTACCGCTGCCATCATCCTTGGTAAAAGTCCGGCCGAAGCGCTGACATGGGGACCAGTAAATTCAATGTCCGTAGTACAGTACATCGGAGCACAAGAAGGTCTTCTGACACAAGCAGAGCTCAACCAATACCTTGCCGATAAACCTGCTGAGTATGAGGCTAAGATGATTGATTAAGAATCGCACCCTAGAGTAAAAAGAAAAGTCCCGAGCCTTAGGCTCGGGACTTTTCTTTTTTAAAACTAGAAGAGTTTTTTGGCAGCAGCGATAATCGCATTTGTGCCCATGCCGTAGTGTTCAATGAGTTCATCTGGTTCACCCGATTGTCCAAACTGATCATCTACCCCCACTCGGACAATTTTGATTGGATGTACTTCACTGAGATACTCAGCTACTGCTCCACCAAGTCCACCTGCCTTTTGATGCTCCTCCACGGTTACGATACCGCTATGTTCTTTAGCGAGCGCTACAAGGGCCTTGGTATCAAGCGGCTTGATAGTTGGCATATGGAGGACTGTTGTTCCTATTCCATCAGCCTCAAGGGCTTGTGCGGCCTTGAGCGCATTAAACAGGAGTGTACCTGTCACTACAATAGCGATAGCTGAGGAGTGGGCTTCATTTCGAGTATAAAATACTTCTGCTTTACCAATTTCAAATGGTGATTCAGCCGTGGTTACTACTGGTGTATTACTTCTACCAATCCGAATATAAACTGGCCCTTCGTACTTAGCGGCCGCTAGTGTTGCCTTCCTAGCTTCATGTACATCAGCTGGCGCAATTACCACCATGTTTGGTACCACCCGCATGAGAGCTATGTCTTCTATTGCTTGGTGAGTTGCTCCATCCGGACCCACCGATACGCCGGCGTGTGCACCAATCACTTTTACATTACTATCGTTATACGCAATAGTGGTACGAATCTGCTCCCAGTTACGCCCAGGAGAAAACATTGCGTATGAAGCGATGAAAGGAACTTTTCCCATGGCCGCCATACCAGAAGCTACCGACGCCATATTTTGTTCAGTGATACCAACTTGGATAAAGCGATCGGGAAAGGCTTCTGCAAACGGTAGCGTGCGTGTAGATTCCGTTAAGTCCGCAGCCAAAGCAACGACATTGTTGTCTCGTTTTGCTGCTTCAAGAAGCCCTTCTCCGTAGCCATTACGGCTCGGAAGGCTAACCATCTCTTTAGTATCAAAATTTTTATCGAGGTGAGGTACTAACATACAGATTTACGAAATATCTTCTTTAGCGATAAGTCCAGCCAGTGTTCGCAATTTTTGTAGCGCCACTTCAGCCTGCTTATCTTTTGGTACTCGATCCTCAGGACCTTTCCCTGGTGGATTGCCGTGCCATCTAAAATCTCGTTCAAACACGTCTACACCCTTTGAAGCAATGGTATGTGCAATGATGAGAGACGGCTGACTATAGACTGCCTGTGCTTTGAGAATAGCGTCATTGAGAGCGCGCATATTGTGACCGTCCACTTCTTGTACATCAAAATTAAATGCTTCAAATTTTTCAGCTAGTGGTTCAAGCGGCATCACGTCTTTGGTGTAGCCATCAATCTGAATACCGTTTCTATCAACAATCACAATTAGGTTATGAAGTTTCTCCTTCCCTGCCTGCAGTGCCGCCTCCCAAATCTGCCCCTCATTTAATTCTCCATCACCAGTAAGACAATAGATGTACTTAGACGAATACGGATTATTAATTCGTTCTGCGAGCGCCATCCCAACTGCTTGCGAAAGACCAGAACCAAGTGGTCCAGAGCTAGTCTCAAGACCTGGTAGGGATTTGCGATGTGGGTGTCCTTGCAAACGTGAACCGAATTTTCTAAGTGTTAGTAATTCTTCAACATCAAAATACCCAGCGTGTGCGAGAGTGGCATACAGCACAGGACAGACATGTCCATGTGAAAGCACGAGTCTGTCTCTGTCTTCCCAGAGTGGATTCTTTGGATTGTGCTGCAAAACTTTAAAATACAGGAGCGTCAAAATATCAGCCATTCCTAGTGGGCCGGCAGTATGTCCGCTCCCAGCCGCTACCAACATCTCAACAATACTCTGCCTTATTTGGTTGGCCTTAAGTTCCAGATGTTGAACTTCTTTTGAAGTGAGGTAATGCATATATCGCTTTCAGTATAACACCACAAAAAATACCTTGTAGCTCTTGCCTGTTAGTTAATGAGAGATGAGAGCTCTCTGTGTGCTTCTTTGGGATTTGAGGCTCCTGCAATAGCTGAGCCGCAGATAAATCTATCTACTCCGGCTTTGGCTAACCGAGCAATAGTTTCTCTATTTACACTTCCATCCACTGACACCAATAAACGACTATTACTTTCCTTGAGTGTTTTGATTCTCTCAAACACGCGCTCATCAAGCGGTTGTCCTTGCGCACCAATAGTAGCGATACCCATCACCTGCACATAGTCAGAAAACTCGAGATACGGCAAAAGAGTCTCAAGCGGAGTGTCGTTAAGCGCACAAACACCTAGTGAAATTTTGGTGCTTTCCGCAAATCTTTTAAACGCGTCAAGTGAAATTGTTTCAATATGAAAAACGAGCATGTCAGCTCCAGCAGCTACCCAAACATCCGCCGCCTCAAGAGGGTTTTGCACCATCAAATCAACCTCAAGTGTAAAGCCGTCAGTGACAGGCTTTGTTTGTTCAGGATTACCAACTGGGTTATACGGCCAAGAAACACTCGAGACAAATACCCCATCCACCACGTCCACATGCACCTCAGGCGAAAAACTAAATCCTGCCAAGGTACGGACAAGATGTGCAGCTGAAGTAGGAATAATAGCGGGAACAATAGGAATCATAGTGTACGAGCATCACGTGTTAGCTTTTCAATCTTTTGATTGCGGCGCTTATACTTTTCATCAGTTAAAACTGGGCTCGAGAGCCAGAGCACAATCCCCTCTTTGACTTCTTCAATCGGTACAAAGCGTGCGCCGATAGAAAGTACATTAGCATCATTATGAGCTCGTGACAGCGCAATGATGTCGAGCTGTCCACCGTAGTAGACCGTTGCCCGAACTTGCTTGTAGCGATTAGCGAGCATCGCTTCCCCCTGTCCTGATCCTCCAAAAACAATTCCGCGGGCTGTTTCCGGTGAAGCGCTCACAGCGGCAGCTGCCAGACTAATGAAGTCTGGGAAGTCATCTCCCACGTCATACACTTTTGCGCCATGATCAACAATCTTAAGCCCTTCTTCCTTCAACCATTCCGAGATAATTTCTTTGTACTCAAAACCAGCATGGTCAGAAGCGAGGTGAATAGTTTTGCTGGTATCAAGCGACATAGTGTTTTAGCCGACATGCTTGGCAGATTCACGTACATGCTCAACGAGGGTTTGGGTGTAACTTGTTTCGTTGTCGTACCAAGCGAGTACCTTCACAAGATTTCCATCTACTACCTTGGTAAAAGATAAGTCAGCAATTGAACCGACGCGTGAACCGATAATATCAGTTGAAACAATCTCCTCACTGGTAACTGCAAAGAGGTGCTTCCATCTTGGTTCTGAGGCAGCTTTCAAAAGCGCGTTGTTTACTTCTTCGACTGTCGTATTTCGACTAGCAATAAAGGTGACGTCAACAATTGATCCAACTGGCACAGGTACCCGCATTGCGATACCATCAAACTTATCTTTAAGTTCAGGGTGTGCCAGTGTGGTCGCAATAGCTGCTCCAGTAGTACTTGGTACGATATTAAGTGCCGCAGCTCTACCAGCTCTAAAGTCTTTCTTGCTTGGTCCATCAACCAGTGTCTGCGAAGCGGTGTAGGCGTGCACTGTATTGAGTACAGCTTTATCAATGCCAATTGCCTCTTTAAGAATTGCGATAAGTGGACTAGTAGCGTTTGTGGTACAAGAGGCATTTGAAGAAACCTGACAAGTCTTAAGTAAATCATGGTTTACGCCCATCAGCACTGTTGCTCCGGTAATACCGATAGCAGCAGGATCTCCCTTTACCGGAGCTGAGACAACCACCCGTTTTGCACCCGCATCAAGGTGCAACTTTGAACCCTCATAACTCACAAAGAAACCAGTGGATTCAACCACGATATCAATCGCCCAGTCGCGCCATGGAAGTTTGTTTGGTTCTTTCTCTTGAGCAAAAGAGATTTTTTTGCCGCCAACCATGAGGGCTCCGTCAATTACTTCAACCGAAAAAGGTGCTCGCCCGTAAACAGAATCGTACTCGAGGAGATACGCCAAGTTTGCTAAATCTCCGAGGTCGTTTATAGCAACTACTTCAAAATCAGGGTTGCCATATGCCAACCTGAAAAAAGTTCTACCGATTCTTCCAAAACCATTAATTGCTACTCGTACCATAGAAAATAAACTTTATGACTAACTACCACTACTATAGCGAGAAATTGCTATATCTTCACTACCGATTATCCTCAGTCGCTTTTGACCGACGGTACAAAATAAAGAATAAGAGCACAAGCGCCAGAAGAAGTAGAGAAATGGTAGAGAAAAATGGTCTAACAGCCTCAACTAATTTGTCAGGAAACATCACCTCAGCAACGCTACCTACACTAGGTATAAACATGACTGGCTGACGATAGCGTCCGATAACACTTCGTTCGTAATCAAAGATTTCAACTTGAATTCGTGACGGACCACTCGCTTGAAGCGGTGCGATGACTGCCTCATACGCATCTCCAGCTTTATTGATACGAAGTAAAAACGAATAGCTCCGATTTGGGTTAGTTGGGTCTACCAAAGTAACGATAATTGATTTCAAATTATCAGGCAGTGCTTCTTTTTTAATACTAATGATAAAAGCTTCGTTTTCTAAAAGCTCAATGTTTTCACTTTTGAAGCTAAAAGTTTTGTCTCCCTGATTAAGGGTAACCGCATCAGTAGAAAAATTGAAATACGGAAGCTCAATTATGGGTTCTTCGGGTACAACCTCTGGTTCTAAGGGTTCACCGGTCCCGGTCGAAGTTGCTCTTTTGGTAGCTTTTGCTACCGCACCAGAAGAAACCGAACCGTCGTTCGAGATAACAAAGGCGGTGTAGTAGAGTGTTGAGTAATTAGAAAACGCGCCACTATCAAGAAACGTTAGTGCGCTACCTTCGTACACCACGGCTCCATCATACGGATCAAGTGGGTAACCCAAATGACTACGAACAATCCTAACCACAGCGTTTGGTACCGAAGGTGGAGTTATGTAGCTTAGACGCACGTCATTTTGCAGTGGAGTAGCAGTAAAGTTCCGTACGTTGGCAGGTGTCAGGTTCTCTCGAGCGATGGTTGTAAACTGACCTGAACGAAGCTCGAGGACTCGTCCGTTGGCAGCATAGCCAATGAGTTCATAGAGATACGTAGTTCCTGGCTCAAGATCAGTGATGAGCGTCTGTTGTTCTTTGCGGTAGATATCATTAATGATATATCCCTCGTCAAAACTATTGTTTCTTCCCCAGCGTAGCGCGTACCGTGCTGGCATACTAGTCTCCCACTCAAATAGTGCACTGTTGGTGTCGGGTGTTATATCTAGATTGAGTAGTCGAAAAACAAGCGTCCCTGAACTTCCATTTTCGGTAGAGGTTGCCTGGGGAGGAGCGACTGGCTGCGCTGGCGTAGTTGTAGACAGAGCGTTTGAGGTAGTTGAAATATTATAGAAACTATCAAACGCGTATACTTCATATTCGTATAGTGTTTCAGCCAAGAGTCCGGTATCAGCAAAAGAAGTGAGTGTAGTTGTAGCAATCGCGAATCCGTCCCGCAAAAGCACGTACCCACCAAGCAAGAGGTTATCGGTAGCCACACTCCAAACAACATCAATCTGAGTTGCTGCTGTTGGGGTAACTGATAGAAGGGTTGGTGTGGTTGGTGGCTCAAGATCTTCACCGCCTTGTACCGTGATAGTAAACTGCGAAGTGGTTGCACCAAAAACTAAGCTTGGAAACAAGACAAAGAAGGCAAAAATAAAGCGTGGGAAGATGTACATCATAGTGGAGTAGCCGTCAGTGTAGTGGTGGCAATATACGTACCAATTATCACTCCAGCTGAACCGCCAATGCCAACTCTAAAATTAAGGGTGGTGGTGGCACCAGCAGGCTGATTGGCTGACCCTTGCGCAATAATAATATCGCTTGTAGATAAGCCCTGCCAACACGCAAGGGCGGTATCGAAGCTTCCTACTCCGCACGTACCACCATTGTCTCTAAACTCAGCCACAATATCACTTCCTTCAGGTGAAAATCCAAACTGCGCATCAGTGGCTCCTGTCACAAAAGAAAAGTCTGCCGCTGGGTCAACAGTAGAAACATAGTCCGCAATAGTATACGGGTCATTTTGCATGGCAGGAGCAGACTCTGCTGCAATAGTAAGTTCGTATCCACTCGGGCTATCGGTAAGCACCACCACGCTGGTGGAGCCGTTTGAAGTACCCCCTGTCAGTCCACCCAGTGCTGGCAAGAGCGTAACGTCAGCCGCCTCGGTGATACTCAAAAAGACTTCCTGCATTTGCTGATACCCAGCTCGTAGGCGGTAGTTAGAACTATCCGAATCACCACTTGCCACTTCTCCAGCAGTACTCTCAAGTGAATAATTAGTAGAAGTTGAAAGACCACCGCCAAAGTTTATACTGTCGCTCTGTAGTTGATAGGTTGGACTAGTGCGTACTTGCGCTACTGATACAGATAACAGCGATACACAAAGTACCGTTAATACGACTGTCTGTAGAAACAATGTGTAGAAAGAACGAAATGACATATGGTTAGCCGCGACGCTTGAACTCAAATGTTCTAAAGAAAAATCGTAAAGTAAAGAGAATAATAAAGATGCCAAGGAAAATACCCCCTACCACTTTCCAAGGTAAGACCCAGAAGGTAAAGCTAAACTCATCAACAATATCATCGTAGCCACGGTTAATAAGTGCTGTAGCGGTATAACGACCAAACAACAGCTCTCTGTCCCAACTAATATCGCGAGTGCGAAGTGACTTAGGTAACACAAACCAAGGCTCAAGCTCTACAAAGCCTACCTCCTCACCAAACAAATTGGTAATACGAACTTCACCATATGGGTTCACATGTACCGATCCGGTATTTTCATACAAAATCCGCATATCGATAGGACCTTTCTCAAACCACCATGAGGGACGCGCGAGTGAAAAATCTTTTGTTTCACCCCCCTTCACTACTTCTCCTGGTACTGTAATAAAAAATAAGGTTCCGATGCGAGCTACAATCGGCGAACGAGCCGTGCCAGCGCCGCCGTTGTCACCTTCATCTTTGACGGTAGACACCAAAACACCGCCGTAATATCCGCCTGGCTCAGCGTCAGCTGGAATACTAATAGTTACAGGCACACGAGCCCGTTCCCCTAGATTAAGGGTAAACGAATTTTCTGGAAAACTAATGTAGTCTTTGATTGTGTGTGGGCCGCGCTCCTCACCCAAAAACACCATTGCTCGAGAAGCATCATTACTTCCTGCAATATCCTCAACCACCAGTTCAAACCTGCGGCCGTCACTGATGCGGTTTGAAACTGATATTTCGTAGACAACTGTCTGCCCAGGCTTAACTTCAATTTCTGCTCGACCAGGGCCAACCACAAAGTCCCCCTGATTCACCGTCCCAGAAAGCTTCTCGAGTTTATACCAAGGTGCAGCAGGTGCGGCCTCCTCAGTAGTTGAAGTGGCTTCTGTCTCTACAGACAAAACACTCTCGTCTTCTAAGACTTGAGTATTTTCTTGTGCAGATACTGCAAGCACTCCTATTGTGAACACAAAGAGTGTGAAGGCAGTTTTATAAGCTAATGTAATAACATTTTGTGTAGTCATAGGTATGAGACTACACTACCGCTATTGTGGAGCTACCGTCAAGGTTGCGGTTGCAGTGTAGGTGTCGACAACGAGACCTGGATTTGGATTATTGGGTACATGAACACGGAAATGAAGGGTTGAAGTAGCACCAGTTACCGCATCTGTATCTCGGTCAATGATTTGGAAGGTGGTCGTCGCTGGTGTCATCCAACATCGATCAACAGTGTATCCCCCACCAGCATTGCAAATTGTACCGTTATTAAGGAAAGATTGATCGAGGTCAGAGCTATCAGCTGCACTCATAGTATAAGCAAAAACAGCGGCTGTACTGGCAGTTGAGAAGAGGAATGATGGCTCAAATGGATTAGTAGTACTACCGGTAGTACTTGCTGGGTAATCGCGGATAGCGCTACTACCAGTAATCTCTCCTTCCATTGTTTGGAGGGTGCCGTTATCGAAAAAGGCAATGTCCATAGTGTAGCCTGTTGGACTGTTGGTTTGTACCACTACTGTAGTAGAGCCGTTTGCTGTACCTCCTGTAATACCGTTTAGAGAACCAGAGAGCGTTGTATTATTAGCATCAACAATGAACGATGTTTCACCAACAATTTCTTGTGAGATAGTGAATGGACCACTAGTATCCTGTGCCCTACCGACACGAGGCTCCGCAAAGAAATATAAAGCAAAGAGTACTGCCACAATAAGGACGGCGGCAATAAATGCTTGCGTGAGTGAAGTTAAATAAAATTTTGTGTTCATACGTATAATGTTGTTGTTAATACTTTATCCTTTAATTTTAGCAAAAAATGCGACTTTTTCTGAGCTTTTTTTGCTTGTTTTTGTGTATAACTTAAGCAGAAATAACGAGCACAAAGTGCGAGTATATTTTGCTTATGCAGGCGCTTAGCCATGATTCGACCCCACAGGGAGAATCTGGCTGTAGCGAGCTGCAAAGTAGAAGCTGTAAATCATCAGCCGACTATATTTTGCTTGACCTAATTTTTAAGGAGTGAAGCGACTAAAAAAATGTGAGGTGAATTGCGGAGCAAGAGAAAATGCCCTGGGGTAGAAATACTCTTGTGGTGATGCAGGCGCTTAGCCATGATTCGACCCCACAGGGAGAAAATGATGTATGTGGGCTGCAAAGCAGAAACAAGGAGGCTATAGCCTCCTTGTTTTTGGCTAATTTTTCACTTACAATTCTAACCTTTAAATACCTCCACCGCCGCCAGAGCTACCGCCGCCTGCTTGGTGATACACCCTGACCTCAAGAGCATCTAGACGAATGGTATTGGAAGCTGGTTGCGCCGATACTCGAAGTCGGAAATTAGCTCCGCTAAACTGAGCTGCTGTCCAAGACCGTCCCCAAAGATCACTCGCACCACCCACAAGGTAGACTACGTCAGAACCTGCCATAGTTGGAGTAGCTTTAGCAGTAGTGTATGAGTTACCACTATCCCAAGAGAGTGAGACATCAATTGTTCCAGCTGCCGTACTACCAGAAGCATCGAGCTTCACCGCAATACCTTGAATAGTATTTCCGTCAGGAACATTGAAGTTAAAGCCATTGTATGACTGACGAAGATTGGTTGAAGCGGCAGTGGCATAGGTACCATCAGACAAGAGGGCGTTTTCTCCATTAGTCCACTCATTATGACTGTCTCCAGTCGCGTTTGGACGAGCGAAGTCTGGGTCAGCAGCAATATTTTCTCCGTCTTCTTCCTCGCCAGCGCCCACTCCTCCACCAGTCTCACCTCCCTCAACAACACCTGCTCCTGCTGGTGCAGGATCTCCAATACGGGCAACATTACCTCCTCCACCTCCGCTACTATTCCTAAAATGTTGGGAAGTATTCACCGTCGTTAAAATGACCGGTGCGTAAACCGAGGTGGCCCCAAGAGCAGTTAACCCGAGTGCTGGAAGACTGAAGACTACCGAGTCTCCAAGCTGGGTCCCAGTAGTGTCAGCAGTGACCAGGTAATTGACTGACGTAGAGGCAACAAAGTTTTGACTGAAGGTCACTGCACCATGTTGTCCATTGAAAGTCAGAATTCCGTCTCCATCAAGAAGGAGGTCTCCTCCATCCAAAACTCCATCGCTATCATTGTCACGATAGAGATTGAAGTCGGAAAGATTGCTACTATCAAGACCTTGTACCCCACTAAGAGAGACCACCAGGTCAGTCACCGTTATCACTTCACTCTGTCCGACCAGATTGAAGGCAAAGAGCGGAACATCATCTTTGTTTTGAGCACTAAACTCATTTTCTACTTGTCCCGCTGCATGATTTGCAATCGTAACACTGCCAGTAATACGGATTGTTTGTGTATCAAGTGCTGCTGGTTCACCGGCTGTATTACCGTCTGTATGAAGCTCAAAAGCGCTCGTAGTGGTAGAGACAGCGGCAAAAGATCCGGCCGTTATTCCGTTTACAATAAGCGTATCTGAGGCAGCGAAGTTTTCTGTCACGGTAAGCACCAGAGTTGCTCCGGCTTCTTCATAAGATGCTGTAGTTGAAACCTTCCCCGCTGCCGTTCCGCCAAAGGTAAGATTGGTCGTACCGGTATTGAAACGGAAGTTTGAAGTAGTGGTCGCAATACTGATGCGAATATCATTTGCTGTAGTTATAGACGGACTAACACTCTCGGCAATAACCACTGCTCCGAGTGTGGTTGTGGCCTGCCCAACATAGAAGTGATACGGGGCGGCAGAATAAAATTCTATTGCTTCTGCTGGCGTAAACGGCCAATTCACATTGTTGCCACTATCAAGACATCCTATATCACAAACCACAGTAGATACATTAACGTTGTTTGAATCTTTTACATCTATGTTTGCTAAAGTTGTAGTAGCTGGATTTACATACCAATATTGACCATTTGTGCTTGAACGTAACAAATGCCTTTCACTTGAACTCGTTCCGGTAAAATTCCATTCTCCTTCAATAGTGGTAAGGGTACCTGCTCCGAAAGTGGTGGTGGCAGTTACTGTCGCATTCTTTGTCAGGTCAAAAAATGTCGTTGTTCCATTAAGGGCATGTACAGCACCAAGCAGGATAACTTCGCCCCCATTTGCGTCAAAAGCACCGTTATTAGTAAAGTCTCCGTTTGTGACCGAAAGCGCGCTTGAGGGTGCTGTAACACTCTTTCCCGCAGCCACTGTGAAACTTGTCGTTGAAGCAGTCGCTGTCAAAGTAACTCCGCCACCTCGACGAAGCACTGCGTCATCATCACCAACATACAAAGTTCCTCTACTGGTATCTATAGTCATCGCCCCAGTAAAGGTGGTGTCGCTTATAGTCTGGACCAAAGCCCAGTCAGCAGCAGAGTCACAGGCTGTAGATGTCTCACAACGAAACAAAATTTGTCCAGAACCAAAGCCACCAGCGTACAAAAAACCATGACCTGAATCAAATTGGAGTGCGGTTATACCACCTAAAGTATCTCCCACATCCGTATCAAGTCCAGTAATGGTAGTAAAATCACCTGAAGCATTACAATCACTGGAGAGTGGGCAGCGATAGATAATATCTGAAGATCCACCCCCGCCAGCGTACAAAACTTGATTGGTTGTATCAATTTCTATTGGAGTAAGATAGTCTATTCCAGCATTATTGATCACAAATGAGAAGTCGCCATTTGCGTCACAGCTTGAGGATAGGACGCAGCGATAGATAGCACCAGCCCCACCATACCCGACAGTCACATACATCACATCGTTTACCTCATCAATTACAACATCACCCGAGTATCCAGAAATGGCAAAGCTTGAGAAATCACCTTGGGCATTACAGTCACTGGAAAGTGGGCAGCGGTAAAAGACGTTGTAATCACCACCGTATAAAACATTATTTTGTGTATCTATACCGAGGGCATAAAAACCATTTCCGTCTGCGTCATACACTTCACTAAAGTCACCCGAAGCATTACAGTCTGAAGACAAGACACAGCGATAAAGAGCACCTGAAGCAGGACTTCCAACACCAACATACAGAGCACCGTTTACTTCATCTACTACTATTGAGTAGACAATCTGATGTGTCGTATCATACGCCACTGCAAAGTCTCCACTGGCGTCACAGTTTGTGGTGAGGATACAGCGATATAAGATTCCGTTGTCTCCCGAACCCGCATACAAGACGTCATTCGTTTCATCAATTGCAAAGACTCGGAACCATACCTGTCCACTTGCGTAAGCAGTAGTAAATGTCTCAGTCCCTACTCCAGAAACTTCAAGGTTTGCAAAAGCTGAAGTCCCAGTCATTGTCCCAGAAGCTACTCCTCCCAACGATGTTAAGAATACCGTCCCGTTATTGGCATCAAAAGTTCCGCTATTTACATAATTCCCATTTACGATTAATTCCGCTGGTGCCTCGACAGTACCCTGCGTAATGGTTAAATTATTCACTTCGGTGCTGGTTCCGAGGAGTAAGCCCGACCCGCCAACAGTAAGATGATTAAGGGCATTTGCCCCAACTAAGTCTCCCGAAAATTCTGGAGAAAGTTGGAAAGACATAATCTCACAACCAATAGCTGAGCCAGTGACAGATGAACAAGCGGTAAGACTTCCTTCTTTACCGAGGTAGAGATAATTACCACCAACACTTAATGCCCCCATTGCAACCACTCCCGTTGCACCGGTAGGAGAACCGTTTGAGTCACGACCCGCGACATAGATAGGGTTTGTAGAAGAAGCGAGGTTATAGACTTGCAGTTCACAACCAACGGCTGAATCTGGAATTTGGGAACAGGTCGTAGCATTATCTTCTTTACCAAGAAAGAGATGCTCATTTTTTATCACGACTGAATATACTAACCCGGTAAACGTACCAACAGAACCACCGACGTCACGACCGGCACGATAAATAGGGTTCGTACTTGAAGAAATATCGTACACCTGAAGTTCGCAGTTATATGCTGCGCCTGCAACTTGAGAACAGGCAGAAGAACCTCCAGCGTTGGCAATATATAAATAATTGCCTGACTTGGCCATGCTTAAAAATACATTGCCACTACTTCCTCCAGCATCTCCCTCAGCGTCACGACCGGCACGATAAATAGGGTTTGTACTTGAAGAAATATCGTACACCTGAAGCTCGCAACCCGCCGCTGAACCTGGTGTCGGAGAACAAGCTGCAGTGTCACCGCCCGTACTGGCATACAGATAATCCCCATTAACAACTAAACTATAGACACTATTTACACCCGAACCTGTTGATGACCCAGTACTATCACGTCCCGCCACATAGACCATATTTGTACTTGAAGAGATATCAAACACCATCAGTTCACAGCCGTCTCCCGCACCTGACGTTTGCCCGCACGAAGCACTGTTGAGTTCCTTCCCTGCATACAAATAATTACCTGACGCCGCTAAACTTAAGAAAAATAGCTGTGAGTTACCATTGAGTGCACCATCATGATCTATTGAGGTAAGGAAGACAGGGTTTGTCGGATCAGTAATATCAAAAGACATCAGTTCACAACCCTGAGCGTTGGTCCCACTTTGGGTACAAGCGGTATTTACCCCTCCCTTACCAACAAACAAAATGTTGTCTTTAATGGTAAATGAAGAAATAAACTCCGCAAAGTTACCGTCCGCGGATCCGTCCACATCTCGCCCCGCGACGTAAATCATGTTGGTTGGATCAGAAACATCATACACTTGAATCTCACAGCCGATCGCCGAACCAGGAGTTTGTGAACAAGGAGTAGCCTCCCCAGCAGTACCAATAAATAAATAGTTGCCGTAGGTGATTGATTTATTGATAGTAACTGCGTCGGTACCTGTTGCTGATCCGTCCATATCCACCGCTCCAGAAAAACCAACAAGTGCTGTATCTGTATATATCTGTCCACCATTATTATCGAAGGTGCCTCCGTTGTGAAAGCTTCCAACAGTTAAATTTGTTGGCGCAACAAGACTTGAGCCAGCGCTGATGTAAAGATTTGAAGTTGAAGCAGAAGTAGTAGCAATGCTGTACGATGAAGAATTATCAAAATCTAATGTAGAAAAGCTACTAGTTGCTGTCAAAATCCCATCAACCACTCCCGACCCAGTCATGTATACCACACCACCATTAGCATTAAATATTCCTCTATTGATGAAATCCCCAGAAGCTTGTATAGATGGTGCTGAAACAAATTCTCCCCTGCTAATCAAAAAATCTCCATTAGAAACAAATTCTTCTCCGTTTAAGAAATGAAGAATATCCGCATCAGACACAGTGTCGTAAGTAAAGTTAAGCGGATTTATTTGTACCGTAGATGAAGCACCGTACGCAATCACATGCTCATAGTAAAGCGGTATATTTCGTACCCCTATCCCCGTACTATACCCACTTACGAACGTAGTGGCGTCATTAGCATCACCATCAAGCCATATTACAAAAGGGGTACCGCTCGTAGCTGAAGAAACGTCTGCATTTGAAAATTCCCAAGCGCCACTACTATTTGTGGTAGTACTAAAAATACTTGGCGTTGAAGTACCGACCCACATCTTGATAGTTTTTCCCGAACCAGCGGTCGTTACGCCTGCGTCAGTGTACAATGTACCGGCAAAGTACGGAGACGGGGTTTCGCGGATAGCTAAGTGAATAGCCGCTGCGTCGTCAGTTGTGGCGTAGGTATAACCAACCGATCGTGCGCCTTGGCCAGCGGTAGTTTCCCGACCGAGCATACTAGCCTGCGTAGCAGCGAGCACAATACTCTGCAGCGCAGTTGTGTTTGCGCCAGCAGTTAGGGCTGTGTTTCTACCAGTATAGGCTCCTACATACCGCATACTATTAGTACCCAAAGAACCATCGTCTACTGACTGTTCACTGTACGCTAGGTTGTTTTGGAGTAATACATATCCGGTTGTTTCTGTATTCCCTGCTGCTTGTACAGAAGCTGCATTTGCGTACATTACCGTTGCATTATTGGTACGTGTTACCTCAATAGTCTGACTCCCCGTTGGGACACTTGACCCAAGAAAGAATGCGGTCACTCGAGCAGGTTCAGTGGTAGTGTCGATAGCCTCTGACACTTGCGTCATTGTTACTCCACCATAAGTTACTGAAGTAATGTAGTCTGCATTTGCTATTGTAGTCACAAACACGAGCACACCTTCAGGTGAGCCGGTATCTCCATGTGTCCAACTAAATGAAGTGGAGGAAGCGTTACCGCTTGTACCAGTATGACTTTCTGAAGAAGTACTGTGGGACACCGCCGCTAAAGCACTTGGTGCAAAGAGAACAAAATACGCAAAAGTAAAAAATAGAACCAGAAGAAAACCGAGGCTTTTTTTAGTTGCTTGGTTAGCGGTTTTGGTTGTGGTGATTGTTGTGTACATATATGAGTGTTTTCTTTTGGACTACACTACTGGTTCTTCACTTGGTTCTTCGACCGGGGCTTCAGGTTCTTCTTCAGGAGTCGGCTCTTCGGTCTCTTCTTCTGCAGGTTCTTCTGTTTCCTCCTCTTCGGTTTCTATAGTAGTTTCTTCTACAACTTCTTCATTCATCTCTTCGTCAATTGGTTCTTCCAGTGGTGGCGGTGTCTCCTCTTCTGCAACCTCCCCGTCGTTTGTTTCTTCTCCACTTGGTTCTTCCTCTACTTCTTCGTCTGGTGCAGGTTCTTCTCCGCTTGGCTCCTCTGCTGGTTCTTGAGGTACTACTTGCTCATCAAGCAGTCGCCGCAAGTCTTCCGCGTTGAGACATACTCCATCCACACAAATCTCTTCCTTCACTTCCACTCGGTCTGCTTTCAAGGTAAGGATTGAGAGAACACCATCCACGAAGTTATTTGCTAAAGTAACAAGGCGATTCCAAACTGTTTCTTCGCCTACCTCCCCTTCAATATCAAGCGCACCTGCTACCAGTGCGGCAATCATCGTCTTTCCTTCTTCGTCCAAGAATCGTTCGTTGAGTGAAACAAACATTACAATCTGTCCAACACGTACTTCCTCTCCACTATCCAAAGTCACTCGCTCGCTGCGAATATTTTTGAGCGCTGCCAATGCCGCCGCTTGCGCTTCAGCTTCAGCGAGCATTTGTGCTTCTTCTGCTTGTCCATCGGTTGAAGTAGCGATAAGTGGTACACATGGCGCTTCACCCGAAGCGCTTCCAGCGCCGTAGTAACAACCGTCATTAATACGCGGGTCGTTATCTTTATTGATAGGAGTTACTACCGGGTCAACCAAGTCATCTCCGAATTGATTAATATATGTATCTGAGTACGCTCGTGTCGCTTCAAAATCTTCAAGCGCAATACCAACCACCATTCCAGTTGAAGAAGCCTTCATTGCCACACCTGGTACTGAAGAAAGCATAAGCTCATCACCTGCTTTGATTTCTCCGTTTTCGTTTGAAAGTCGGACTGGCACACGTCCAGCTAAAGCTACTCCGTATCCTTCTTCACCAGCACTGAGTGAACTGTCGTCAAATCCGAGGAGGAGACCCGGCTTTGTGGTCACAACTCCGATAACTTTTTCTTCTGTCTCTTCGCTCGCTTTACCAATTGAAAGTCCGTTCTTGAGGTACACAATTTCACCCGTCTTAAGAGACTCATTTGAGAAGTACATTTCCGCTAAGTCGGAATTACCCGTGTGATATGAAACTGCTGAGATACGCCCAGTGGTTGAAGCATTGCAACTACCGTCGTTATCAACACAGATACCACCGTACCCAATCTGGAGTCCAGCGTTGTTATTAGTTGTCCCGTCTCCGATAGTCGTCATACCGCGCGCACCAACAGTGAAGAGTGAGGTGCCAGCATTTTGGAGATCAATGTACTTTGAAGCAGTTGTTGAAGAGAATGAACCACCTCCGTTTCCAAAGTTCATAAGTAGCCCCGTACCCACATAGGTCGAAGTGTCTTGGAAGAGCTTGAGGAGTGCAGCAGTGGTGATAGTCGAAGAGTAGCCACGAAGTGCATTGCCTTGAGTAGTACCTTGCGTCTCTCCGTACACACCAGCTGGCTCAAAGGTACCGCCAGCATCACCCGCTGTGGTACCACGTACACCAAACGTTCGCGCAAAGCCTGAGAGCGCAGTGTTTTCTCCACGAGTGTTGTTTCCTCTATCGGTCTGTACTTCGAGTCCACGGACCGTGTTACCAAATGTGGTACTGTCTTCAAGTCTAAAGATGTTGCCTACGATAGTAGTTGTAGCGGTGGTGGTAGCGTAGAGATAAGTGTTGTTACCAAACTGCACTGCACTTGGCGTACTGTTGGTGAAAGTAAAATATTGCTCAAGCCCTGCAGTACCCGCAGTATTAAAGTTGCGTCGTTCAATTGCTAAACGGGCACCTGGAGTAGTGGTACCGATACCCACGTTTCCTGAAGATAGTGTGGAATCAATACCATCAACTCCGGTACCAAAGATAAGGTTGCCGATATTGAGAGTATTGTCTGCTGAAGCAGATACGGCATCTATGTCATACCCGATGATGATGTTGTTGTTTCCGGTGGTGAGGTTGTCCGCCGTAAATGCTCCCAAGGCAATGTTACCTTCACCAGTCTCACTATTTTCCAAAGCACTTACTCCAAGCGCTGTATTTCGCCGACCAGTTGTATTAGAAGCTAAAACACCTCTACCTATTGCGGTATTATCAGCACCAGTTGTATTTGCAATCATTGTGAAGAAACCCAGCGCTGTGTTACTACCACCAGTTGTGGTGTTACTCATTGAGCTTTGCCCTACCGCGGTATTAGTACCACCAGTTGTTAAGGAACTGAGAGCGTACGAACCAATACCAACGTTATCAAGTCCTATGAACTGGTTGGTAGAAGAACCCAGTGTAAAGTTACCAGCCTGACGACCCATAAAGATATTATCGCCATAAGTGTCGTCTAACGCGTAAGTATGAATAAAGCGATCACTTCCTACATTAAGTACCCCCGCAGCACCCCCACTTGTGGTTTCTGGAATATCTATATTCCCAGTCACACTCACATTACCAGCGACCGTGAGCTTTGAGCCCGGAGTTGAAGTACCAATACCCACATTACCTGAAGATAAGGTTGTCCCTGTACCATCAAGCCCAGTACCAAAGATAAGGTTGCCGATGTTGAGTACATTGTCAGCTGTGGCTGTGATGTTGTCGATATCGTAGCCGATGATGATGTTGTTGTTTCCGGTGGTGAGGTTATCAGCAGCTTGGTAGCCGAGGAGAATGTTGTTGTCTGCACCAGTAGCCATGTTATATCCTGCACGGCGTCCAATCACGGTAAAGTTACTTGCTTGATAATTAACACCATTGCCAAACGCCGCATTAGTTCCCAGAGCAACTGAATTAGAAGACGTGGCGGCATGGAAAGCAGAATAAGCACCGATAAAAGAATTATCATTACCAGCACGAAGCTGGTCTCCTGCTGCTGCTCCAAGGAAAGAGTTAGCATAACCAGAGCTCACGCTACTTCCTGCTGCATATCCTAGAGCAGTGTTATGAGAACCGTCTGTTTCACCAGCCAATGCAAAGGTACCGATACCGATGTTGAAGCCACCTGTGGTTATTTGCCGACCAGCTAAGGCACCCATCAAGATATTGCTATCTGAAGCGCCCGTAAGACTTTCTCCAGCGCGGTAACCAAAAAGATAGGCACCTATGGTAGATGAAGCACTGATGACCCGTTCACCACCAAACGCAATACCAGTAGTGCTACCCAGTGCAAGATCGGTGCCATTAAACGTAAAGTCTGCACTATCAACAAGTGCGGTTGCTCCTGAGTTTGTATACATAATGCGGTTAGCCGTGTATGAAGAAGGGGTATCAGTAAGTGCGAGGAACGTAGTTGCGCCACCACCAATACCAAGCGTACTTGTAGCTACCCAACGAGTTGAGGTGCCGGTGGTTTGGAGAATCATACCGAGAGTACCCGACGCATTTGCTCCGTCGCGGAAGGCGCCGGTGAGACGAATGTCTCCAGCGATTGAAAGCTTGCTTGCAGGAGTTGAAGTACCTATTCCAACGTTCCCTGACGCAAGCGTTGTCCCTGTACCATCAAGACCAGTACCAAAGATAAGGTTGCCGATGTTGAGTACATTGTCAGCTGTGGCTGTGATGTTGTCGATATCGTAGCCGATGATGATGTTGTTGTTTCCGGTGGTGAGATTGTCGGCTGCGCGGTAGCCAAGGAGTACATTATTATTAGCACCTGTTTGTGCGTTGTATCCGGCCTGGAAACCGATTGCGGTGTTGTTAGTAGCTTGAAATGGTGTGCCTACATTTACAGCCGCAGAACCTCCGCGCAACGCTCCGCTACCAATAGCGATAGTAGCTGATGCTTGGAGCAAACCAGCTGCCTCAAGTCCTATAAACTCATTGTAGTTACCACTGTTTCTATACCCTGCCCCTGCACCGAAGAAGTTACTAAACGATCCTGTAGTTGAAGCACCTGCCGCAAAACCAATTATGTTGTTGAAACTACCTGAACTGAAAGCTCCAGCGTTGCTACCAAACATATTATTGTAATCACCAGTACTTTCCCCTCCAGCGTAAAATCCAATAGCGTTGTTTTCATCACCGGTGTTATTTTGACCAGTGTAATACCCAACAGCAACAAGACGACTTCCGGTGTTATTTTCGCCTGCAGAAAAACCGAGAGCATTGAGGTTTGCGCCAGTATTGTCTTGTCCAGCAGCCGTACCTACCAAAGCACTGTATCCTCCAGTGTTATTTTGACCAGCGTTATGACCAATAATTGTTGAGCCGTCAGACTGATTATAGGTACCTCCACCCACCAGCACATTATCGTTACCGCTATTTGAAAACCCTACACTCTGACCAATCATTATGTTATTTTCTCCGTAATTGTTATAACCTGCTTGGTAGCCGATAAATATATTTTCACTGGAAGTACTATTAAGACCTGCTTCCCGTCCAATCTTTATTACATCTATAGAGGATGAAGCGGTAAACATTCGCGTACCGCCAAATGAGATGCCGTCATCATTACCCAACCCAAGGTTAGTTCCATTAAACGTGAGATCAGCTGAATCAATAAGCGCAGTTGCACCGGAGTTTGTGTACATGATGCGATTAGCGGTAAATGACGACGGTGTGTCAGTGAGTGCCAAGAAAGTTGAAACGCCACCAATACCAAGCGTACTTGTAGCTACCCAACGAGTTGAGGTGCCCGTGGTTTGAAGAACCATCCCAAGAGTTCCAGACGCGTTTGCGCCGTCACGGAACGCGCCGGTGAGGCGCATACCCCCGACCACTGTAAGTTCAGAAGACGGAGTGGTAGTACCGATACCTAAACGTCCACTCACATCAAATACACTAAGTGGTGTCCCTGCACTGTTACGTAATTCTAAAAGGCTGGCTGTTTGAGTAGAGGTCGCCTGTGCCAAGATAGTAGGAATAGTAGTACTTGAAGAACGCACATCAAAAACTCCCTGTACATCAACTGTGTTAAGACCAAGTAGTCCTGGTTCACCAAGGATAAGGCGTGTCTGACCACCAAATGTAAAGGCCGAGTAGTAATCCGTTAGATTAATTGTCCCGACATTTCCGTTATTATTAGAAGAGAGCGCTAGGCCGGTAGTGGTGTAGTTATATCCAATTGTCCCAACATTGTTTCCGTTACCAGAATCAAGAGTGATCAAGTCACCGAGCGGACCGCGAATATAGAGAGGTGTCGAAGGATCATCGATACCATACCCCATACCAACATATCCATTATGAAGGACAGTCATAAGAGAATCCCCAGTTGATGACGCCACGACAAACGGATTACTACTACCTGTCCCTACAACAGTAAGTCTATTATTTGGCGTTGAAGTACCAATACCTACATTTCCACTCGCTAGAGTAGTACCTGTACCATCAAGACCAGTACCGAAGATGAGGTTACCGATGTTGAGACGGTTGTCGGCAGTAGCAGTTACGTTATCAATATCGTAACCAATAATGATGTTGTTATTTCCGGTCGTGAGGTTGTCGGCTGCACGATATCCAAGGAGGATATTGTTGTCTGAGCCAGCCTGTGCAGCATAGCCTGCCCGGTAGCCAAGAGCGACGTTGTTGGTTGCATTAAAAGGTGAGGTTCCCGAACCTCCTCGATAGGCTTCCCCTCCGATGATTACAGAAGAAGTGGCTCTGAGGTTATATCCAGCTTCATAACCAAGCATTTGGTTATATACGCCCTGATTAAAATATCCAGCCTGATAACCAATAAGTTCGTTATATGAACCTGTATTGCTATACCCTGCATAATTACCGATAAGAGAGTTAAACGTACCAGTATTATTAGTTCCCGCGTGGCCACCTAGTCTTAGAACGCCATTGCTTGGATCAGCGCTAATCGCTCGAGTACCACCAAAAGCAATTCCCGTAGTAGCATTAAATCCTAAATTAGTGCCATCAAACGTAAAGTTAGATGCATCTGTGAGCGCTGTCCCACCACTGTTGGTGAAGATAACTCTATTAGCAGTGAGTGAGTTTTGGGTATCAGAAAGACCAGTAAAAGTATTGTCTCCAAAACCAAGGGTTGAGGTAGCAACCCAGCGAGTTGAGGTGCCGGTGGTTTGGAGAATCATGCCGAGTGTTCCAGAGGCGTTTGCTCCGTCACGGAAGGCGCCAGTAATATATGTGTCTCCTACTATAGTAAGCCTGCTACTTGGAGTAGTCGTACCAATACCAACGTTTCCATTACTATCAACATTGATGCGACGATTACCTTGGCCGTCAGCGATGATGATGTTGTTTGAAAGTGATGAAGAAAGGCCAGAAACATTTGCCCCAAGAATGGTGTTGTAATCACCAGTGACAATACCCAGGCCAGTTTCATTACCGATAATAGTGTTATTCTCTCCATCTACAATGTTGCTTCCAGTGGTGCGTCCTATACCAATGTTTCCTCCTCCTGTAGCCGCATTAAGAGCATAGTATCCGATACCCACATTACCCCAACTGGTTGAGTTAGAACCAACTGCCAATCCTCCGATAGCAACATTGTAGTTACCAGTAGTATTTTGATCTAAAGCATTGTATCCAACAGCGGTGTTATGCTCGCCAAGAGTATTGTTCACCAGCGCAATAGAACCAACAGCGGTATTGAACTGTCCCGCAGTATTGTCTGCCAGCGCGGCATTTCCGACTGCAGTGTTATTAGAAGATGAAGTACTAACCATAAGAGCATTAGTACCAAGTGCTGTATTAGAATTACCAGTTATGTTTTGCTGTAAGGCATACCGACCCATGGCGATATTGCTGTAGCCAGTGGTTGTAAACTGCATCGCCCCTTGCCCGACAACAGTGTTATCAGAACCGGTAGTCAAAGCACCAAGTGCAAACCTACCAACACCCAAGTTATCAATTCCGAGGAACTGATTGGTACTCGAGCCAAGGGTAAAGTTACCAGCCTGATACCCCATGAACTGGTTAGTTCCATATGTATTATCTAGAATATAACCATGAATGAAGCGTTCGCCATCAATATTAAGTACTCCAGCCGCACCGCCTGCAGTAGTACTGAGAAGATTAACGTTATTTGTGACACTAATTGTGCCCGCCACACTGAGCCTAGAAGCTGGTGTTGAGGTACCAATACCAAAATTAGTGCCATCAAAGATTAAACTAGCAGAGTCTGTAAGTGACGTACCACCACTATTAGTGAAGATAACTCTATTAGCAGTGAGTGAGTTTTGAGTATCAGAGAGACCGGTAAAAGTATTGTCTCCAAAACCAAGCGTTGAAGTCGCTACCCAGCGTGTTGAGGTGCCGGTGGTTTGGAGAATCATGCCGAGTGTTCCTGAGGCATTTGCTCCGTCACGGAAGGCACCGGTGAGACGAAGAGTGCTCAAAAACGCATCTCCAGACACTGAGAGATTTGTAGTAGAGGCGTTTCCTAGAGTTGAAGCCCCACTCACAGAAAGTGCTCCAGAGGTCAAGGTACCGCCGTTTAAGTTAAGTGGCGTTGCTCCGCCAGTAGTATATAGACCATAGTCTATGAGTGCTTGACGTAAATCTGCTGTTGCTCCCGCCTTTACTATTGGAGTAGCCCCAAAGAAACCGAGTTGTGAAGCGCTGAGATTATCTTTAATTGAAATAACTGTACCTAGTCCTGACAAAAGGTTTATTGTTCCGTTCTGACCACTGCCGTCTCCTAATCCTGCAGATAACTCAAGATTTCCTCCTTCTCCATCAAAACCAGCTTCAGCTGACCCACCAAAAAATCCGAAGTTTCCTCCTCTGGTGCGACCGGTACCTCCAAAAGCTTGCATCTCTCCACCAATTCCACCTCCAAAGAGCGCATTACCACCAGATAAATAGACTGAGTTTGCGGAACCAGACGTTACCGCAGCAGCTTGAATTTCTAAGTTTGTGCCAGGAAGAGACTCTATATATCTTGTGTAGACAGTGCCTGTAGATGTGACGTTTCCACCAACATACGCATTCCCTCCCACTGTAAGTCGTGAGCCAGGAGTAGTACTTCCAATACCGAGATTAGTCCCATCAAAAACAAAGCTGGCAGAATCAGTAAGTGACGTACCGCCACTATTGGTGAAGATAACTCTATTAGCGGTAAATGAAGACTGGGTATCACTGAGTCCCAGATACGTGCCGTTACCGAGACCAAGAGTTGAAGTCGCTACCCAACTGGTACCGATACCTGTACTACTCAGAATCTGCCCAACTGTACCAGACGCATTTAGGGTGTCACGGAAAGAGCCGGTGAGGCGAAGGTCGCCAACAACTGAAAGCGTACTGCCCGGAGTTGTTGTGCCGATACCAACTCTGCCGGCGCTAGTGACTGTAATTCGGTTAGTACCAGCAGTAGCAAAACCGAGACCTGTTCCTTCCATGTACATACCAGTACTCGTATCTCCTGTCCAAGAGTACTTTGGTGCTGCGGCAGTGCCAGCTCCGACCATCTGGAATTGTCCTACCCCTCCATTGAGAGCCCAACGCATTCTTTCTGCACCACCAAGAGAAAGACTAAACTGGGAGGCAGCACTTCTGTACAGACCTACGTCCGAGCCCAATGCGATACCTCCCGTTGCAGAAGTACTGTCGGCGAGTGTGAGGGTTGAGTATGGAGTAGTTGTCCCAATACCAATGTTTCCGCTACTGAGCACTGTAAAGACTTCTGTCACCCCACTAAAAAGTGCGAGTACTTTTCCGACACCATTTTGAATAATTGAAAGAATTGGTGAAGACGACGTAGCCTGCATGGTGTCCGCTTCATCAGAACGAAGGAACGAGGTGGTCGCTATACCAGCTAGTGTCTGAGCATTTTCTGCTTCAAACGCAGCGGGTACGGCACCAAGGATTTTTCGTGGACTCATTTCTCCGTCCCATACTGGTGTAGTAGTACTAATGCCGCCAATCTCAACTCCAAGATATAGCGTCTGATTGAAGTTGACGTTTGTCAGAGTAGAGACGTCTCCGAGCATAACTGAAAAGAGACCGTTTTGAACTTGGACACGGTTTCCGCTCGTGCGCACCTCACTCCATACCGCAGTAGAAGTAGCGCCAACGTCCGTTGGTACAAGCCAAAAATTCATGTTGTAAAGACCGTCTGGCACCGCCACACCAGAAGCGTTCGTAAGCTTTCCTTGGTAATTTATTTCAGGATTAAATTGCGCAAACGAAGTAGTTGGGACAAGGGCAAGGAGCAACAACCCTACGAGCGTAGGAAGAATATATCGGTTTAGGTTGTTACTAAAAAAGATCATACGATTTTATTCGCTGGCTTTATTACGTTCTTCCTCAACACCCGAAACAGGTACCGTCACAAATGGATATTCCACTACCTCACCCTCATTTTTTTTGTATTCAATCACTCCATCAGCATCTTCACTAAACACCACACTGACTTCATCTGAAAAAAGATTCTGCACGTCTTCTACTGTTTTAATATCTCCTTCACTTGGAAGAATAAAAATTCCCTCCACTCCTTCTCTATCCATTCTTCGCACCTCACTTTCATCCTCAAAAAGTGGGTACTCCATGACCGTTGAGTACAGAGTCGTTGGTTGCGGCTCTGCAGTAGCAAAATTCTCAGAGGTCACTACCGGCAACTCTTCAACTATCGAAACCTCACCAGCCCCGCTGAGACGAGCCATGTTTATGTGTTGAGGTAAAAGTGCTGAGGAGGTGTACAGCCCTGTCCCGATCATGAGCCCCAGACCAAGTGCGAGCGTGGCTGCTAACTGGGCACGAACTCGGACAAGCTTCACTTTTCCCCGAGCTGTTTTTTTGATCACCCCCACTTCCTGCTTCACGGTCTGCTCGCGCTTGCGCTCGAGACTGAGCTGCTGTTTTCGAACCGTCTGTTCGAGCTCTGCTGTCTCAGCAAAATTTCGAAGTGAGGTGGTGTCGATAAACCACTGTCGTCCGATTTGTGAAGCGACGATTTTTTGTTCACGGGCGAGACGAGCTACATAGTCACGCGAATACGAAACAAGCTTGGACGCATCCTTGATTGGAAGAAAGGTAGCTCCGTTTATTTCTACTTGTGTCGACATACTGATTTAGCTTTAATTATAAAGCTAGTTCAGTACATTTTTATATTTAAAATGTTGATAACTTTAGCGTGAAAAAAGTGCCAGAAGAGCAGTTAGTGACTCAGTTGAAAAATGGATACTCCAGTCGTAAGAAGTGACACTCGCCTCAACGGTACTCTCAGCAAAAAATACCACTATGAGAAGGACTGCGAGCGCAGTGCTGATAGTCACAAGGGTTACTCGCACATAGCCACTTTCTATTTCGTCATTCTCTACTTCTTCTAACACCTCCAAAACCTCAGTTGTGCTGATTTTGGTAGGACGTGGGATGCTTTTGAGCGGTACAGGACGTAAAATATCTCTTTTTTGTAAAGGAGCATGATGCAAAACGGGCTTTTTTGGAGCTGTTGGCATCATTTCTGGTTCAGGTAGGTCTATCTCGGAAATTTCTTCAAGATCTTGATAATCTTCTTCAATCGAAGCCACCATTACTTTCCCCTTGAGTGACACGGTAGGCAGATCTTCTGCAATAAGGTTAGTGATTTTGGAGCTTGTTTTTATAGCTAGTTCGGATGATTCAGCCAAATCAATCTTTACTCTTCGAGCTGGTACTTCAGCTCGAAGCTGCGGCAAAAGCGCGGTCTCGTCCACTTCGTACTTAAGCGGTTTCCAATCAATTCGCTTGGCAAAATGCTTGTTTTGCTCTGTAGACATTCGAACAGTGTTTTTGGACACGACAGGTTCTACGTCTAGCCGAGATAATGTTACTTCATAACCTTTTTCTTCAGCCTTGCTCTCTTTGACTTCCACCTTAGCTGCCGCTTTTGTATTAGCATAACGACCTTCTTTGTGCGCAGTGAGTGAGATTGGATTTACATACCAACTTCTACCTACGAGCTGGGCATCAACCTTTTTGGCACGGCAGAGCTGGCCGATATAATCAGTGGTATAGCGAAACTGCTTTGCTAGACTAGAAGCTGGCAGATACTCAACTCCCCCAATCGTTATCCCTTTCATGACTTTATTATAGCAGAGACAACTACAAAAATCGGCTACCTAAGTAGCCGAGATGTGTATATGCATTAAGCTTTTCTCGCCTCTTCCAGTCGCTGCTTAAGCAACTCCTGCAGTAATGCTGGGTTAGCAGTTCCGCGACTTTTCTTCATTCCTTGTCCAATCATAAACTGGATGGAGGCTTCCTTACCGGCATAGTACTCTGCGACCACAGCTTCATTTTCGACCAAGATTGAGTCAATTATCTCCAATAGTGCACTTGGATCAGATGACTGGAGTAAACCCCTCTCTGACGCAATTTTGAGCGGACTAGCGTCTGCAAAAAGGAGTTCCTTAAGAAGGTCTTTTGCCACTCTTGAGTTTACTCTGTTGTCACTCACCATCTCCATAAGCTCAGCAAAATGCTCACCTGATAATTGAAGTTTCTCTTCTGGTCGAGCACTCATCTCAGCCAGCGCGTCAGAGGTAAGATAGTTGGCAGCGTTCTTCAACACTTCACTGCCTACAGCGGGTATAGAGGTGAGGTAAGAAAAATATGCATCTATCTCTTTGAGACTAATGAGTAGTTCAATCTGTTTACTCGGCAAACCGATATTTGCATACTTTTCCCTTTTATTACTTGGCAATTCGGGCATTATCTCGGATAGGCGAGACTCTGAGAAATATGGGTTTTCACTGGTAATTATTTTTGGAATATCTGGGTCTGGGAAATAACGGTAATCTTTTGCTGTTTCTTTTGTTCGTTGTGTGTAGGTCCTTAATTTTACCTCGTCCCATCCTCTTGTCTCCTGATTTATAGCCTTTCCAGCCTCCAAATCAGCAATCTGGCGCGCTACTTCAAAGGCAATTGCGCTTTCTACCGAGCGAAATGAGTTTAAATTCTTCACTTCAACCTTGGTGCCGAGATTCTCGTCTTTGCTTACCGATATGTTGGCTTCGACACGCATCTCCCCTCGCTCCATCTGAGCATTTGAAATCCCAAGGGTCTTAAGCAAAAGTTGCAATTCACGGGCAAACCTTCCCGCTGTTTCAGCATCATGAATGACAGGCTCGGTGACAAGTTCCATAAGTGGTACTCCCGCTCGGTTAAAATCTACCAAACTTACGCCATCATGTTCATGCTGACTTCGAGCAGTATCTTCTTCCAAATGCACTCGAGTAAGCTCAACTCCACAAAGAGATCCCCCCGTTAAAAACGGAAAAGCATACTGACTTATCTGATAGGCTTTTGGAATGTCAGGATAGAAATAATTTTTTCTATCAAACTCAGAGAAATTTGCGCGTTTAGCTCCGACAGCTTGTCCGAACAAAAGTACCTTCGCAATTGCTTCCTCATTTGGTACAGGAAGTGATCCGGGATGCGCCAGACACACGGGACAGGTATAGGCATTTGGTTCTCCCTCATGCGGGTCATTTTTACACCCACAAAACATCTTACTTTTGGTGTGAAGCTCAGCATGGACTTCAAGTCCGATAGTCGTTTTGTAGGTCTGACTCATAAATAATAGTGATTTAAAAATGATAAAGAATGAACCTGGAGACCAGGTTCACAATGTGCTCTATTTACACTAGATATTTTACGATTGTCTGAGGTGTTGTACAAGCGAATCACGTAGTTCTTTCACTCCCTCACCCGTTTCTGTGGAGATTACAAACACACGATTCTCATTTTTGTCAATATCTTTGAGCAAGCTCTCTAGATAGCTTTGATTTACAAGGTCCTTTTTAGTTAAAATAATCCACTCATCCTTCTCTGTAAGCTCCTTACTGAAGGCCGCAAGCTCTTTTCTAATGGTCTCGTAACGAGAAAGTGCATCTTCGGACTCAAGCGATACGAGATGAAGGAGCATTTTTGTACGACTTACGTGTCGCAAAAAGGTGTATCCGAGACCCTTCCCTGCTGCAGCGCCTTCAATAAGACCTGGGATATCAGCAATTGTGTACCCGTAAAAATCTCCGAGGTGAGGCTCAAGTGTAGTAAAAGGAAAAGCACCAATTTTTGAACGCGCATTTGTGAAAGTATTGAGGAGTGTCGACTTGCCTGCGTTTGGCATTCCAATCAATCCGACATCAACCACTAGAGAAAGAGCGATCTCAAGTTCACCTTCTTCACCAGCTCTTCCGAGAGTACTCTCTTCTGGAGAACGATTGGTAGCAGATTTAAAATGTTCATTACCGAGACCCCCACCACCTCCCTTGAATACACGTTCAACCTGGCCTTCTTCGAGAAGCTCATATGTTCTCCCTCGCTCCCTATCAGTAATAAACGAACCGACAGGCACATCAATGTAGAGGTCTTCCCCATTTCTACCAAAAAGACTTCCGGCTCCGCCACTCACTCCTGACTCAGCTTCGAATGCTTTTGAGCCGGTGTACTTAGCGAGGAGGTTTACATCACGAACCGCTCGGAGAATAATGTCTCCTCCCTTTCCGCCGTTACCACCAGCTGGTCCAGCCATCGGTCGAAACTTTTCGTGTCGCCAGCGAGTTACGCCGTCGCCGCCGTTTCCAGCTTTTGCATAAATTGTAAGTTGATCAACAAACATGACCCATAGTGATACCACAAATATTTTGTGCTGTACAGAATAATCCTCAATCGCTATCTATATAAGTATGCTCACTTTTTGTTACTCATATAAAACAAAACCACCTGCTAGAGGTGGTTTTGTTTGTACTTTGTCTTTTCCTGAACGTCTCGGCTTACCAGTATACCTATTAAAATATAGGGATACCTTAAATATATTTATTGAGAAGTGTGCTAGCTGCAGAAACTATGAGAGAGCCTAAGAGGGCATGCCAGAAACTGGCGACCGTAAAACCATCGATAAACGTTGCGGCAAAAAAGAATAACGCGGCGTTGATAACGAAGACAAACAGCCCTAAGGTGACAATGGTTATCGGGAACGTAAGGATAAGCAGAATTGGTCTTACGATCGTATTTAAGAGTCCAAGGATTATGGCGGCTATGAGAGCGGCGTAGAATCCTGTCACCTCAATTCCTGGAATATACTCTGCAACAATCAGAAGTACGAGGGCGGTCAAGAGTAAGCGAGTGATTAATTTCATATTTTATTGTATTACTTTGAAATAATCTTCCATGTTCCAGTAGACAAAAGTGTCTCTGCTTTTTTGTATTTTACCACTTGTGTCTCTGTGCCATCTGAAATAGTTACGAGGTCGTTTCGCCCAATAGTGTTTGTAGCTTTTGCCGGTCCGCTCACTTTCTTCTTTTCTCCTGTCTCACCCGCTGCTGCCTGAGCTGCTTCTGATTGTTGCTTCATCACCGCTTCTTCGCGCTCAACAATAACCGGTTGTAATTTTGGAAGTACTTCTGCGATACGCATCAAAATGACCTGCTGCATTTCTTTGAAGAGACGAGTTCCTTCTTTTCGGTATTCGATGAGAGGGTCCCGCTGACCGTAGGCCCGTAAATTTACACTTGAGCGTGTGTACGCCATTACCTCAAGATGTTCTACCCAAAGGGTGTCGATCATCTGGAGCGCCAGTCGTCTGAAGAGATTCCTAAATACCGCGACACCTAGCTCATTTGCCTTAGACTCAATCGCGGAGGCACTTTCTTCGCTTATATCTTTTATCTCAGTGAGGAGGGTGTCTATTTCTGCCTCATCCCCTACCAAAAGTTTGTGTCGCCGAGCATAGACTAACATACGCTGTTGGTTGAGCACGTCGTCATACGCCAAGATTTGCTTGCGAGCGTCAAAGTGGAAACCTTCGATACGTGTCTGTGCACTTTCAAGGGTACTAGCCAGCATCTTCATTTCAATTGGTTGATCTTCTGGAATACCAAAGGTACCCATGAGGTTTTTGACTCGCTCTCCCCCGAAGACACGCATCAGGCTATCTTCCATTGATACATAGAACTGAGTCTCTCCAGTGTCACCTTGACGGCCTGAACGACCACGAAGCTGGTTATCAATGCGTCGTGCCTCATGACGCTCTGTACCGAGCACAAACAGGCCTCCTAAGGCCTTTACAGCCTCTGCTTGCTCCTTAGTAGCTTCTGGGCCACCAAGCTTAATGTCCACTCCACGGCCAGCCATGTTGGTAGCAAGTGTTACAGCGGAGATGCGTCCGGCAGCTGCAATAATCTCTCCTTCTCGTTCGTGATTCTTGGCATTAAGCATTTGGTGTACTACCCCCGCTTGAGTGAGCGCCGTTGAGAGACGTTCGTTTGATTCGATAGAAGCAGTACCGATAAGAATCGGTTGTCCTTTTTTATTGATTTCTTTTACCTTTGAGATAATAGCCGTGAACTTTCCCTTTTCGTTTTGGTAGATAAGATCCGTGTGGTCGAGTCGGGCAATCGGGCGATTGGTTGGAATTGGAATAACTTCCAGTTTGTATACCGTAAAAAATTCTTCTTGAGAAGTGAGTGCTGTACCAGTCATACCAGACAGTTTCTCGTACATACGGAAGTAGTTTTGGTACGTGATAGAAGCAAAGGTCTTTGACTCTTTTTGTATCGCCACCCCTTCTTTAGCCTCTACAGCCTGATGGAGCCCATCTGACCAACGACGGCCTGGTTGGAGTCGGCCGGTAAATTCATCGACAATAACTACCTCGCCATCACGCACCACATATTCTTTATCTTTTGTATAAAGCGCTTTTGCCCTAACAGCTGTTTCAAGGTGATGAACGTACTTAATCCCTTTTTCCGTATAGATATTATCAATACCGAGCATCTTCTCAGCCGCTTCAATACCACCGTCGGTGAGTGTTGCACTCTTTAACTTTTCATCAATAGTGTAGTGTGTCTCGTGCTTCAAATCGCGGGCAATACCAGCAAAAAGGCCATAGAGGTTTTCTGAATCATTAGCGGGAGCGGAGATAATAAGCGGTGTACGCGCTTCATCAATCAGGATAGAGTCGATTTCGTCGATAATAGCGTACGCATGACCGCGCTGACGAAGATGCTCTGCCTCGTATTCAATATTGTCGCGCAGGAAGTCGAAGCCAAACTCACTGTTTGTTCCGTAGGTAATATCAGCTGCGTATGCTTCTTGTCGTGTGCACGGGCGCAAAAACTCATACACAATCTTGTATGAACCAACAGCATCTCGCACGGCGTCCACTTCAAGGTGTGCAGGATCGTATACGTATGAAGCATCGTGATTGATGACTCCAACTGAAAGTCCGAGAGCGGCATAAATCTGCCCCATCCAAACCGCGTCGCGACGAGAAAGGTAGTCGTTAACGGTTACCACATGCACTCCTTCACCCTTTAGTGCATTGAGATAGCCTGGAAGCGTCCCTACAAGCGTCTTACCTTCTCCTGTACGCATCTCAGTTATATTGCCCCGATGCAGAATAATCCCACCAATAAGCTGCACGTCGTAGTGTCTGAGGCCAAGAGTACGCTTAGCTGATTCACGAGTAAGTGCAAAGGCATCTACAAGAAGATCGTCTACTGTCTCTCCTTTTGCGAGCCGCTCTTTAAGAAGACTTGTCTGCTTTGGCAGATCTTCGAGTGCCAAGGCTTCAAACTCAGCCTCTTTAGCATTAATAGCCGCCACAAGCGGACTAACTGATTTAAGCTCTTTTTCGTAGGTTGGGCCGAAGAATTTATCTAAAAATGACATAGTGGAGCTAGTATATACGCACTGACTTATAAATACAAAAAAGCAAAATCGCCTCTAAAGGCGATTATGCTATAAGTTTTATCGGTAAATGGATTACTCCATTTACAGCGATTACTTTTTTGCTTTCTTCTTTGGAGCAGCTTTCTTTGCAGTCTTCTTTACTGCCTTCTTAGCTACCTTCTTCACAGCCTTCTTGACAGTCTTCTTTACTGCCTTCTTGACAGTCTTCTTTGCGGTCTTCTTTACTGCCTTTTTCTTTGTTGCCATAAAAATGTGGTGGGAGTATTAGTGAATAAAATTCGACCGCAACACCTTCTCGATTTGAAAGAACAATTCGGAGAGAGAAGATATTTGCTTACATATATTATCGCGTGTAAAAAAATTTTACACAATCACTTTTTTTAAAACTGTGTGTGGATAAATAAAAGCGTGAAAAAGTTTTTATAAAATCTTTTTCACGCTTTTATTTTTTAAAAAATATTTTTGTTGATACTTTTTTTATTTTGTTTCGATGTACTGCACTTCTGGAGTGATGATAATTTTTGTTTTTCGAAACACAACGTCAATAATTGTTTGTGCAAATTTTTTGATTTCTTCAGTAGACGCATCTCCATAATTTACTAATACGAGCGCCTGTTGTTCGTAGAGTCCGACATTGCCATACCGTATCCCTTTAAGCCTACACACCTTATCGAGCACGTATCCTAAGGGTATTTTAAACATTCCCATACCAGCCTCATACATTGGGAGCTCAGGGAATTGTTTCTTAAGCGTATCTGCATGCTCCTCATCAATGACTGGATTTTTAAAAAATGAACCAGCAGTGCCGATCACATTCCAGTCTGGAAACTTTTCGCTACGAATAGAAATAATTGCTTCACGAACTTTTACGAGAGTTGGTTCTTCACCGAGAAATCTTTTTTGTAGATCAGCGTAAGCAATTTTTGGTGTCGAATTTTTCTTTAGACGAATGTACACAGTTGTGATGAAATATTTTTTTCCTTTATCAGTTTTGAAAAATGATTCACGATATGCAAATTCACACTCCTCAACTGAAAAATATTTTACTGAAAGTTCCTTCATGTCATACACATCTACACCAACAATCACGTTACTCATTTCGACTCCATACGCTCCGACATTTTGGACAGGTGTCGCTCCAACAGTACCCGGAATTGCTGAAAGGTTTTCTAGACCCCAGTACCCTTTTTGTACAGTCTCACTGACCACCTCATCAAACACCTCCCCTGCACCGGCTTCGAGAATAATCTCGTCTTCCGTCTCCTCTAGATACGACACTCCTTTAAGCTGATTGAGGATAACTACACCCGCAAAACCCTCGTCAGGTACCAATATATTTGAACCTCCTCCAATCACGAGGTACGAGAGTTTCTTTTCCGCAATAAAGCGTGCTGCTTCCTCTAGTTCAGCGAGATTGGTGACAGTTAGTACATAGCGCGCAACACCACCTGTTTTTAAGGTGGTGTATGGCTTAAGCGCTATATTTTCTTGAATTAAAAGCGACATAGGGCTTTTATTGGCAACCGAGCTGAGGCTCTCGGCCGGCCTCAATGTTATCTGCAATACAATTGGCAGAGAGCGTAAACTTAGGAATCTTACGTCCTGCCTCCCTCAGCGTCTCTACGGCTGAGGCTGTATCTCCTGCTTGGTTATACAAGAACGCGAGCGAAGCCCAGTCTTGTTCATTCTCTGGGTTTTGGTCAATCCGAGCCTTGTAGAGTTCTATCATAAAGAGGAAGTCTCCTGCTTGATTCACGGTATTAATCAGAAAATCATTGAGTGCAAAACGATTAAGCTGAATTTCATTGGTCACGAGCTTCTTCGCCTCCTCGCCTTCACCATTTAAGAAAAGCATCGCTGCATAAAACTCACGCGCTTCATTGTTTCGGGTATCAAGATCAAGTGCTTCTTTAAACAAGTCACGCGCGAGTGGGATATTACCCTGACTATACGCAATAATTGCCTGCTGTGAGATGATTGACTGTTTTTTTGGTGATAAATCACGCGCTATATTCATGTGTGTGGTAGCTGCCTCTAAGTCCCCAATAGCACGGTAAAATGAACCTATAAAGACGTGAATACGGGCATCTCCCGGCTTATCAATAGCCAATTGCCGCAATTCACTCTCAGCTAAAGCAACATACTGACCCCGAATCTCTTCAGACACATTTGGGTCTCGCACCACACCCATTGCCTGCTGCGCTACCTGCTCAGCAAGCTCTTGCTTTGCAAATGAACCCCGCTCAGTGGCGACTCTGAAGGCAGCCAACTTGTCAGCCGGAGTGGCCGCCCGATAACCGTCAATAATATCTTTTGCGGCATTCATATTTGGCACATGCATGGTGTAGATAAGTGCAACCACAACCACCGCAGCAACCGGTGCCACAAACTGTACTACTAGCTGCCTATCCATCTTAAACGAATCAATTTTTGGCAATCTAATTCCCACTCGACTATGGATGAGAGCAAGAATGAGGGCAAAGAATAGATAACTGACGATATTATCGAACACCACAAGGTTGTGGGTGAAGTACCCCGCCAAAATACCAAGAAGCACTCCCCGCTCCAACACCGTAAATTGGTCTTCTCCTTTCTTAAGTAACGGTGCGACAAATATATAATACACACAAGCAGCGAAGATTGAGAGGTACGCTATAAGGCCCAAGAACCCACCGGCTATCAACCAGTCCATAAAGATATTGTGCGCTCTATCAAACCACTGCTCTTGATCAAACAAAAACGGCTTATACTTCTCGTTAAAAACGTAATTGAAGTTACCTTGTCCATAGCCAAGCAGTGGCCGTTCTTTCACCCCTTCCCACGCCATGCCCCAGATAGTACCGCGTACTCTAAGGTCATTCCCAAGATCAATATTTGCTACACGGGCAAGGTTTGGATTATCTTGAATGAAGTCAGTATCCTTACCTAAAATAAGCGTTCCAGCGCCTAAAATAAGGACAATGAACGCTCCGATCGCATAGCGGCGAAACTCTTTGTACTTTGAACCAAAGAGCATAATATACGTCACCATCACCGCAAGCCCCACTCCAAAACCAAGTACCGTACCTCGGGTACCGGAATTCATGAGTGCATAGGTAAACATCACCGCCATAAGCGCGTAGATAATGCGGTGCAAATTTGTCTTGCTCTCCACCAGCATCCAAAACGCAATAAAGATGTGGAAGAACATGTAAATAGAGAAGTAGGCGGCGTTACCAAGATAACTCTCAATACGGCGACCCTCAAAGCCTTCTATAACTCCCGAGTACTGGGCCATACCGTAGAGTGCCGTAATAGTGGCTGCCACAAGCGTAGCATTAAGGAAATAGCCCCACGCTTTTTTGGTCGTAAGTACACTACCAAGGACAACCATATAGAGAAAGACGTGTACGAGTGTCACGTATCCATCCATACGTTCGAAGTTGCTCCAGAAGCTTGATTGCGGATGCTGCCCAAAGAGATTGGCAAAAAACATCACAATAAGAAATATGCTGAAGCTGGAAAAAATCAAAGAAAACTTTGGTCGATACTTAGCATCAAGTAGACAAAGTACTCCCCATGACACAAACACTATCTCGGTAATTATCCGAAAAGCGAAGTTTTTACCAGTAATGTACGGAAAGAAATAATCGTTTGCTACATAGAGTGTCAAAAACGGTACCGCAAATAACCCCCCGTAGACAATCACCTTTAATATATCGTTCATATGGGAGCAAATATACCATATCCAAGAAACCATAATGCACTAGACGAAGCAACAAAAGCGGTGCGGCCTGTGGCCGCACCGCTTTTGTGCACTTTTCCCTTCTCCTACCTTCAAAAGTCGTTTAATGATTCAACTCAATTTTTTTGTGAACTTCCGCTTCATATTCTTCTGACTCCTCACTAATCCGTTCAATATCATTTTCTTCAGACACGCCGACTTGCACCTCAAGAATGACGAGGTCTTTATCATCTGGAGCTGTGGGAGCATGCCAGACTCCTGGTAGGTTCATTCGTACCTCGCCGTTTGGCGTAAAGAAAAATTCACTACGCATCGCATGCCGCTGCAAAGACAGTTTCTTTCCAGCGGTAATATTTAACATTTTCACCTTAAGCTCGGGTAAATCAAGAATCACATCATACGACCCCCACCGTGTGGTTACTCGCTGCCGACCATTGATGGCAGAGCTTGAACTATACTTTCCTCCACCAATCCCAAATACCGGCTCAATACCTAACTCTGCGCATACATCAAGCTCTGGGGTGTTTTTGTTGGTTCGGTCTCCCCCATTACCAAAGTAGTCTGGTTTAATGCGGCGCAACGCTTCACACACCGTGCCATCAGAGTCATCTACGGAGTAGATGTGCGGAGTATATATTTCGAGAATTTTCTTTCGGTCTGTCCATGGTTGAAAAAAGAAACCTTTCTTTCGTACCAGCCATTCGTCACTATTTACCACAATATGCACCTCTCCATATTTTTGAGCATCCTCAATCATGGCAATGTGTCCAGGATGAATCGGGTCAAACCCTCCTGAAATAACAATAGTTTTCTTTTTGGTTTCTTGATTACTCATATATATGTGTGAATTTAAAGCAAAGATTATAGTACCATTACCTAATCTGTAACCATAAGTATACCTAGATAGTTACACTGTAAGAAAGCAAAAACAATAATATTCATACCTCGTCACAAATGTTACTATACAAATCATGAAAAAAGCACTTATCACAGGAATTACTGGGCAAGACGGTTCATACCTTGCAGAACAACTCTTAGAAAAAGGGTACGAGGTGCACGGCATCGTGCGTCCATCAAGTTCTATTAGGACGGCACGGATTGAGCACCTTTTTAATAACCCAGAGATTCACGACCGCACTCTTTTTCTTCATTACGGAGACCTTACCGACACCACTAATATTTCGACGCTCATTCGCGAAATTGAGCCTGACGAGGTATACAACCTCGCCGCTCAAAGTCACGTCCGTATTTCTTTTGACCTTCCTGAACTCACGGCTGAGACCGACGCTATGGGTACCCTCACCATTCTAGAGTCCATCCGCAAGCAGGGGCTCGCGCACAAAACAAAGTTCTACCAAGCCTCTACGTCTGAACTTTATGGCCTCGTACAAGAAACACCCCAAACCGAGAACACTCCTTTTTATCCACGTAGTCCTTATGGCGTAGCCAAACTCTACAGTTTTTGGATTATCAAAAACTACCGTGAAGCCTACGACATGTTTGCCTGTAACGGTATCCTTTTCAATCATGAAAGTGAACGCCGTGGCTACAACTTCGTCACCCGCAAAATTACCATTGGTCTTTCAAAAATAAAACTTGAGCAACAAGAAGTGCTCGAGCTTGGAAACCTCGACTCCAAGCGTGATTGGGGGTATGCCCCCGAATACACTGACGCCATGTGGCGCATGCTCCAACAAGACGTACCTGAAGATTTTGTTATCGCCACTGGCGAGACACATAGTGTGCGAGAATTTATTGAAGCAGCGTGCGAAGAACTTGATATCGAACTTGAGTGGCGAGGTGAAGGTGTTGACGAACTCGGTATCGACACACAAACAGGAAAAACAATCATTAAAATAAATCCTCAGTACTTCCGTCCAACTGAGGTGGACCTGCTTCTCGGTAACCCAGCCAAGGCAAAAGAGAAAATGGGATGGGAGGCCACAATCAAGTTTGCTGACCTTGCTAAGCGTATGACCAAAGCAGACTTTGAACTCATGAAAAAACATAACGGTGAATTCCGATTTTAGAAGATACGCTTTTATAAGTAAGCATTATGGAAAAAATATCTAAAATTTACGTTGCAGGCCACCGCGGCCTAGTCGGCTCAGCAATTGTACGAGCCCTGACAGCACAAGGCTTCACCAATCTCCTCACCCGCACCAGCAAAGAACTTGACCTCGCAAACCAAGCTGCCGTTACAGAATTTTTTGCCACTGAAAAACCAGAGTATGTATTTTTAGCTGCTGCAAAGGTCGGAGGAATTATGGCCAATAAGCTCTACCCCGCTGAGTTCATCTACCAAAATCTCCAAATCCAAAACAATCTCATTGAGAACGCTTATAGGAATGAAGTAAAGAAACTTCTCTTTTTAGGCAGCTCTTGTATCTATCCTAAAATGGCTCCGCAACCAATTAAAGAAGAGTATCTTCTAACTGGACCGCTTGAGCCTTCAAACGACGCCTATGCCCTCGCTAAAATAGCGGGTATCAAAATGTGTCAGTCATACAACACTCAGTACGGCACCAACTACATAAGTGTCATGCCCACCAATCTGTATGGCGAAAACGACAACTTTGATCTTGAGACATCACACGTCCTCCCCGCTCTCATCAGACGCTTTGATGAAGCAAAGACCAATAACCATCCCGATGTCACACTCTGGGGCTCTGGTACACCAATGCGAGAGTTTTTGTATGTTGATGATTTAGCAGAAGCATGTCTTCATCTTATGCGAACCTATGATAATAGTAACGAGATAGTAAATATTGGAACTGGCGAAGATGTCACCATAAAAGAACTAGCTGAAACGATTTCTTCTATAGTTGGCTATTCTGGTACCCTTGAATGGGATACGACAAAACCAGACGGAACGCCGCGAAAACTGCTTGATGTGTCAAAGCTTCATTCACTTGGTTTTACTCATAAAATTTCACTGGAGGATGGTATCAGAAAAACGTACAACTGGTACAAATCTGCATACCAAAATAAAAGTTGATCTATTCTGTCTTACTTCGTTTAAACACCCTACAATGAAAATCGGATTCATAGGTCAAGGATTTATTGGTAAAAATTATGCTGACGATTTTGAAAATCGGAAGTTTGAGGTAATTCGATATGCGCTTGAAGAACCCTATAAAAATAATAGGGTTGCAATCAAATCTTGCGATATCGTGTTCATTGCTGTACCAACACCCACAACACCACATGGTTCTGACGACTCTATACTACGAAGTGTGATTCCACTCATTGGTGACGGAAAAATTGCAGTCGTCAAATCAACGATTCTTCCAGGTACAACAGAATCACTCCAAAAGTTATTTCCGCAAATAATACTTCTCCATTCACCTGAATTTTTAGTGGAGTCTACAGCCGCTTCTGATGCCGCCAAACCCACCCGTAACATCATCGGAATACCTCAAGGGACAGAGACGTCCAAGGAAGCAGCCGAGACAGTGCTTTCAATTCTTCCTAAAGCCCCCTTCTCACTTATAACTACTTCGAGAGAATCAGAGCTTATAAAATACGCTGCAAATTGCTTTCTTTATACAAAAGTACTTTTTGCAAACATGTTCTTTGATATTGCACAATCATATGACTGTGAGTGGGACAATATCAAAGAGGCGCTCGGTGCGGACCCCCGTATTGGACCATCCCACCTTAAAGTTAACGACGCCAGTCGCCACCCAGGAGCTAAAGCCGGTCGTGGCGCAGGTGGGCACTGTTTCATCAAAGACTTCGCAGCAATTTGTATAGCTTATAAACAACTACCTCAACACGACAACGACTGGTTTACCTTGCTCAAGACTATGGAAGAAAAAAATGTTTCCCTCCTTAAACAAACAGGAAAGGATTTGGATATCTTAGATATTGTATACAATACTAAAACCGCACAATAATCCTATTGTAATCACACATGACACACTTAACAGTAACAGACTTCACTGAAATTAAGCTCGCACCGCAACTAAAAACAGTGCTTCTCGATCTTGATAATACTTGCTATCTATATGACCCATGTCACACAATTGGTCTCGAAAAGCTGCGAACATCCCTTGAAAAAGTAGTCGGTCCAGTACCAGATTTTTTGAGTCAGTACAAAATAGCTCAAAAGCAGGTAAAAGATCGTATTCCAACACAGGCTGCCAGTCATAGTCGAGCACTATATGTACAAGCACTCTTTGAACGGCTTGGGAGGACTGATGGGCATACACACATGGTAGCTCTAGAAAAAGCTTACTGGGATGGTTTTTTTACAAAAATGGAGCTCATAGCAGGGTTAACGGATTTCCTTGCAGATTGCCGCAAAAGTGGTAAAACTGTCGTAGTTGTTTCTGATCTCACTACCATAATCCAATGCCAAAAACTGGCTGTTTTAGGCATTGCTAAAGACATCGACTTTTTAGTAACAGCTGAAGAAGTAGGTGCGGATAAACCAGACCCGAAGCCGTTTTTAGTTGCGCTAGAAAAGGCAGGTGGACAGACCCATACTTCAGTAGTCATTGGGGACAACTACGAGCGAGATATCAAAGGAGCAGAAACTCTTGGCATTGACAGTATTCTAATTACCCATGACACAGAAAATAAAAAACTTCCTTTACGATAACAATGGAGTTTTTAAGCTTGCACTATTATCTTCTCCTCTTTTCATTTTTGGTCTCGTAGCAAAGCTTTATGCAGCCACTCTTTTTGCTGGCAGTAATTTTACAGAGCTTTTTGCCCCCTTTCTTAAATATTTCATACTAACTGGAGGAGAAACTCCATATACGTATTTTTTTAATACGGGGGTTTTGGAAGCGTTTCCATATCCGCAATTCATGCTCTTTGTACTGTCATTCTTCGGTGCAATTTTTTCTCCCTTACTTTCTCCAGAACTCTACACAATCGCTCATGGTGATTTACTGTTATTCCACCTACCAATTCTGATTGCTGATATCACCATCCTGATTGTTTTGTCTCGTTGGCTCAAAAATAAACATAGTGAGTTACTTTGGCTATATTGGCTCTCTCCTGTTTTGTTTTATATCAATTACCTACACAGCCAGTTAGATGCTATTCCCATCGCCCTTACCTTTGTATTTTTGTACTTTCTTTTCAAAGAACGTTTCGTATATGCAAGTTTATTTCTAGGTGCAGCTATTGCCACAAAATTTCATATTGTCATTCTCCTTCCTTTTACTATCGTTTATCTCTGGCGTAGAAAACTAACAAAGACCGCTCTTTCACTTTTTACCTTAGTAGTAGGTTTTGTATTCCTAGCTATCAATAACGTACAGCTCTTATCAAGAGAATTTTTAACTATTGTATTTAGCAATCGAGAACAAGGTAAAATTTTTGACTTGCAGATTGCGTTTGGGGATGAACGTGTGCTTTATATTATTCCACTTGCCTACTCACTTTTATTTATTCATGCTCTCACTTTTAGTCGAATGAATCGTGACACGTTTGTCATGTTCCTTGGATTTTGTTTTGGAATTCTCACACTCGGTATACCTCCAATGCAGGGCTGGTATTATTGGATAATTCCCTTCTTTATTTACTTTTATGTAAAGAATGAGCAGTTTTCAAAAATCCCATTTATTGTCCTCTGTGTCGCATATTTTATTTACTTTGCTCTTATTCCTGATTCAGATTACCTGCTTATCTTTAGTACTCTTGCACCCGCTATTGCAGCTCTACCAAACCTGTATGAAATAATTACCCACCTCGGATTTGATGCCGCTCTTGTAAGTAACGTTGCTTTGAGTCTTCTACAAGCAAGTTTGTTTATGAATGTTATCTGGCTTTATCGTCGCGGCGTAGAAGAGAGCAAAAAGCAAAAACTTTACAACATGCCATATCTTATCGGTATTGCTGGAGACTCCGGAAGCGGAAAAAGTACTCTTACTGATCTTTTTGTTGAATTATTTGGACAAAAACACGTTGCCTTAGTTCCAGGTGACGCAATGCATAAATGGGAACGTGGGGACACGATGTGGAGCAAGTACACACACCTAGATCCACGCGCCAATCAACTTCACTCTGATATCAATCACATCCGCTCTCTACAAAACGGAGAGGATACATATCGTCGTCACTACGATCATTCTACTGGCACCTTCCTATCGCCCGATAAACTGGAATCAAAAACCGTGGTGGTTTTTGAAGGTTTACATTCTTTTTTCTTAACCGAGATGCAACAAGCGCTTGACCTAAAGATATTCATTAAGCCAGACGATCAACTTCGCTGTCACTGGAAAGTAAAACGTGACATGGCAGACCGAGGCTATACAAAAGAAAAAGTACTAGCTCAACTAAAAGCGAGAGAACACGACGCACACGAATATATTTCTGTACAAGAAAAATATGCTGATATTGTGTTTTCTCTAAAATCTCTACTCCCTATACCCGAAGAAAAATTAGGTACAGAGACTGATGTGCCTGTATATCTAGAAATAACCTGTGACAATAGAGTTTACTTAGAGCCGTTTATAGATGCTTTATCAAGGTATGTAAATATCGAACACACATTCACTGACAAGCAACAGATTGTGAGTCTGACTGGTACCGTTTCTGAAACAGTACTCGAACATATCTCATATTCTCTCACTCCTGACTTGTATGACATCATTATTGATAAGCCACAGTGGGCAGACAATCACCAAGGACTAATGCAGTTGTTTGTTACCTATTACATACTACAAACTCTCAACTATAATCGTCAGCAATCACAGCTAAAGACCCCCTTAGGACAGACCTCCCTCACAGAGTTGGTTCGTAGCGCAAATACAATAGGAAAAGAAAAAGCCTTCGTACAAGGTGGTGGCGGTAATGTGTCAATCAAAATAAATGCTGACACTATGGCAGTGAAAGCCTCTGGGTTACGTCTCGAGGAGCTTCAAGAAACATCTGGTTTTGTTGGTATCGAATTTGGTGTAATTCGTCGATTCTTCAACAACCCACAGCACGGCATGCAAAATCCTGAAGAACTTTCTACAGCCTATAATGCTGTCATCGCTGAAAGTAAGCGTGGTCTACCAAATGCTCCAGAAACACAACTTCGCCCCTCTATTGAAACAGGTTTTCATGCTGTGCTAGATACAGTAGTGCTACATACTCATTCGGTCTATGTAAATATTCTTGCTTGTAGTGTAGAGGGTAAAAATATTTTGGCTACACTGTTTCCGAACGCTGCCTTTATTCCCTACTGTACTCCAGGAACGTCACTTACTTTTGCTATTAGTAAAGCCTTGAAAGAACGTCCATATGATACTTTTTTCTTAGAGAATCATGGGGTGATTGTTTCAGGCAAAACTGTATCGGACATCCATGCAAAACACAGTGAGATAAACAGCGCCATTAAAAAGTGGCTCAAGCATAATCCTGCCTTTCCCAATACCGACATCACCACAGACGTAAGTGGAAAGTTAGTTAGCAATCACCCTACCCTGACACAGTTTCTTCGCACGCACCACACACTGCTGAGCGGTGTACAAACTACGATTCTTTTCCCTGACCAAGTCGTCTACTGCACCAAATTTGGACTGCTAGGCGACGGACAGCCAATCTCTATCGACCCAGTAACTGGAATAGTTACTTATGATGTATCATATAAGGAAGCTTCGGCATTTATTGAGACCATAGTTGCTTGGCTGTATATAGAAGTTGGTATACAAAAAAACAAACTTACCCATAAACTCATCCCTGCAGCAGAAGGAGAATTCATCGCAAACCTCGATAGCGAAAAATACCGAAAGAAGCTAATTTCCTAAACAATGTATATTTTTATTCATCGAGTAAACACTATAGAAAAGTTAAAAACTGTCTCTACAAGACATGGTGTTGAGTTAGACATTCGCGGAGAAGGCAATCGCCTGCTCCTTAGTCATGATCCTATTACTGACAACCAACACTATGATGAACTTGAAGAATATTTAAAACATTACCAACATGCCGGGATTATCTTTAATCTCAAAGAAGCTGGTTATGAGACTCGAGTGCTTGAACTAGCTAAAAAATATAATGTTTCTAATTATTTTCTTCTTGATGTTGAGTTCCCGTATCTCTATCGAGCTACTAGAAAAGATGGTGAACGCGCTATTGCCGTAAGGTACAGCGAAGCTGAGCCTATTGAAGTGGTAGAAGCACAAATACTGCACGGGAAACCTCTTCTTGACTGGGTCTGGATAGATACCAATACCCGCTTACCGCTCAGTCCAGAAATTATTGAAAAACTTTCCCCTTTCAAGACCTGTTTAGTGTGCCCCGAACGCTGGGGCAGGCCTGAAGATATTCTTGACTACGGCGCACGTATGGATGAATTAGGATTTATGCCAACAGCCATCATGACGTCGCATACACATGCATCGACATGGGAAAAATGGGCTCAGAAAAACACATGAAACTAGTGATACCAATGACAGGCACCGGCAACCGTTTTGTTCAGGCTGGTTATACGACTATTAAGCCTTTAATCATGGTTGAAGGTCGCCCACTCATAGCACATGTTCTTGATATGTTCCCTGATGAGGAAGATGTACTTTTTATCTGTAATCAAGAGCACTTAGATACTACTAACTTGACTGAAGTACTCACCTCTCTAAAACCAACCGGTAAGATAGTAGCAGTCAAAGGAAAACAAAGAGGGCCAGTAGAAGCTCTCCTGCACGCGTTTAATCTGCTTGCAGATGATGAAGATGTCATGGTGAGTTATTGCGATTTTACACAAGTGTGGGACTACCCAGCGTTCAAAGAATCACTAAAAGCAAAGTCACTTAGTGGTGCCGTGCCTGCCTATACAGGCTTTCATCCACATCTACTCCGAAAAAATGTGTACGCAGGAATTCGTGCTGATGAAAATCACATAATGCTCGCTATAAAAGAAAAGCACTGCTTTACAGATAACCCAGAAGACTCGTATCATTCAAGTGGCGTGTATTACTTTAGTTCTGGTGCACTACTAAAAAAATATGCGACTGAACTCATTGCTACTAACCTGACGTTAAACGGCGAATACTACGTAAGTATGATGTATCCATTACTTTTGCGGGACCAGCTTTTAGTCTCCGTTCCTCCCATTGCGACTTTTATGCAGTGGGGTACTCCCGAGGATTTAGAAGAGTATGAAGCCTGGTCGCGATTAATCCATGCTGAGCTAGGGTTAGAAAAACAAACTACCTATATACCTGAAGCACGGGAAAGTTTAGTAAAAATTCCATACTCAGAAAGTTCTCCTGAATTTAAAAAAAGTCACCAGTATTGGACTAATTATTTTAAGAAATAACAGTATGATAAATATCATTCCCATGGCAGGCCTTGGTTCCCGATTTTCACAAGAAGGATATTTGCTTCCTAAACCACTCATTCCAGTATCTGGCTTACCAATGATTTCACAAGTCATCCGCCACCTCCCCACAGCGGCAGAGACTGTTTTTATCGTACGAGATGAACATATCAGTGAATACGCGATTGATAAAGTGATAAAAAAAGAAAGCCCCAATGCTCGTATTATTGGTCTCTCTAAAACCACTGACGGACAAGCTACCACCTGCCTCCTCGGACTGGAAGGAGTACCTGACGATGAAGAAGTTTTTATCAGCGCTTGCGATAACAGTTTTCTTTTTGACGACTCAAAGTTTGCTACCCTACGCGCTGACCCAAGTATCGACTGTATCGTATGGACCTTCACGAAAGACGAACTCCTAACTGCAAAACCAACTGCTTGGGGCTGGGTTAAACTTGCTGAAGACGGAAAAACAATCGCTAACATGTCAGTTAAAGTACCTGTTTCAGATACCCCATTTAATGATCATGCTGTTGTTGCCACATTTTGGTTTCGTCGAGCTACAGATTTTAAAGCAGCCTACGCCAAAATGGTCGAGGAAGACTACCGCATCAATAATGAATTCTACGTGGATTCAATGCCAATTTTTATGAAAAAGATTGGAAAAAAGAGTGTCATCTTTCCAGTTGACCTGTATGTCAGTTGGGGGAAACCAGCAGACCTACACCTCTATGACCTTAGAGAATATGAACACTCCATTAGTCATGACAAGAATGAGGTGTGGCGAAAATTCTTTGCGAAGTAACCTGCCATTAAAAAAGCCCCTTCCCACTTAGTGGTTGGGGCTTTTGGTGAACTGACGACAACTAGGTCGTCAGCAGGTCGTACGTCGTTCCGACAAAGGTGCCTCCGGAGACAAACTCCATCGGACGCCTTTGCAGCACAGCATTCCAGTCTCTGACCAGAGCCGTAAGCTTCATTGCGGCCGCAATGGAATACTCGAAGCGTTGAATACGAGCCACGGTGGAATGAAAGACAGGCAATGGTTTGGGTACCCCTCCATACTCAATCATCACCTGGCTTGCCCATCCCCGCCACTCTGAAACTTCGCGCGGCACTCCTTCGTTCATGAACATGATGTTTCCACCAGCGTCCAGCACTAGACGATCAAAGGTCAACAAGTTGCCGTTGATATTGATGTAGCCGTCTCTGGACTTTAGTTCGTCTTTTGCTTCATGTCCCCCCACAGCAACCTGAATTGTCGCATGCAACGGAAAGTCACGCCAAGCCATGAAGAACGAAAAATCTCCTGCTTCAAGACGACCAAGCTCTCCTAGGAGTGCTGGTAGCCCAGCATTGAAATCCCTCAACTTCACTGCCACAATTATGTCATTGCGCAGGACTTCGCTCACCCCAGCAAAGAGTGGGATGGTCCCATCTTGCAGCTTCTCCACGCCAGCCTGGTGACTAGCGTCGTAACGGGTTTGAAAAAATGATTTCAAAGGATTCTCCTTCAGAATGAGGTTGGTGAAACAATTCTATTTTCATTAGAACATATTTTTTCGTATTTGTATATAAGCCCCAAAACGCGGTATACTGGACCCACCTTTTATGCTAACGCGACTTAAAACCCTCTTACTTCATCTCTGTACAAAAAACTTTGTATTGTTTTTTTGCATTGGTGTAACTACTGCTCTTCTTGACTATGCTATATATGTATTCCTTCTGTCGCATACATGGCCTATGCTGTTGGCAAAGCCGTTTGCTTCAGCTCTAGCGGTAGTATTCAACTACCTACTCAATGCTCAGTTCAATTTTGGCAGAGCACACAGTATGAGTCTAAAGCATCTTAGTTTTTACGGCCTCCTATATGTTGTCCTTATTCTGATCCATACATTTATCAACCAAGGATTGTTTATATTCTTAAACAATGTCACTATAGCTGTGTTCGGTGCCTTGTGTGTTTCTACCTTTGTAAACTATGTTGGCGTCAAAAAGTTTTTCGACCGCTTCCGTAACCAATAATTCATTAATCTTATGTTATTTGAACTCGCAAAAAAGTTTGCCTTTATTCAAAATATAGTAGTTAACCTACAAACATCTCTCCACCCTTCCATCATGCACAATCTTGGTAAGATTGAAGTGATAAAAAAGGCAATGTGGCACAGTGAACTTGAAGGTCTCACTGGTGATTACTTTGAGTTTGGAATTTACGAAGGCACCTCTCTCTACGCTGCAGTCAAAGCACATAAAAAAATAAAGAGTTCATTCAAGCGAAATTTCTACGGCTTTGATTCTTTTGATGATGGTTTCAAGTACTTTGATGAACGAGATAAGCACCCATACTTTAAGGAAGGTGATTTTGTGAGTTCTTATGAAAAGACAAAAAAAAGATTTGCGGCTTTTCCGAACGTAAAACTCATCAAGGGCTATTTTGAAGAAACAACTACCGCTCCTGAAGCAAAAAACATATACGGGAATAATAAGTGTGCCATTGTTTTTATTGACTGTGACTTAATGCATCCATCCATTGTTGCCCTAGAGTATGTTAAACCTATTCTGCAAGCAGGGTCAATTATTATTCTTGACGACTACTTTGCCTACAAAGGAGACGAAAATCTAGGTACCGCCGGAGCTTTACGTACATTCCTTCAAACTAATCCGACTATTTCAGTGAGAGAATTCTCAGACTACGGATATGGGGGCAAGTCTTTTGTAGTAACAAAAGTGTAAGACACATCCTATGAAACTCTCAGTAGTAATCCCTTGCTATAACGAGTCAGACAACTTAGCAAAACTGTTGACGGCGTACGATCAAGTTATCGTTCGTACAGACATTGAAATTATCTTAGTCAACAATGGATCAACTGACCAGACAAGTACCCAACTTGAGCAACTTGCCGCGAGCTATGCTCGCTTCTTACGGGTCGTGACAGTACCAGTAAATCAAGGGTACGGATTTGGCATTCTCGAAGGCCTTAAGATTGCTCAAGGTGAATTTATTGGCTGGACTCACGGAGACCTTCAGACCCCACCAGGCGATATAATAAGCGCTCTACAAATCCTCGAGCAACATAATTTCAGCGAACAATTTTACATCAAAGGTAATCGTCAGGGTCGTCCGCTTTTCGACAGATTTTTTACCGGCGGCATGAGTCTTTTTGAGACACTATATTTTGGCGTAAAAATGCACGATATCAACGCCCAGCCCAATATCTTTCATAAGAATTTTTATGCCACGTGGCAAAGTCCGCCTCATGACTTTGCGTTTGATTTATTTGTTTTATACTCAGCCACAAAAGCTAACCTGCGTGTCATTCGCTTTCCCGTACAATTTCCAGAGCGCCAACACGGCACTTCCAAGTGGAATACCGGCCTACTTGCAAAGTGGAAGTTTATTAAACGCACAGTTACGTTTAGTAAAAGCTTAAAATATTCACTTATACAGAAGGACTAGTGTGTTTTACATTCCACTACGCGTTGTGCTTGGTCCAAGAAGTAAGTCAAAGCGCTCTTGTATACTCAAAACGTCTGCTTCTTCCGTTGGTACTCCAACACCGAGCGAGTCATAGCGCATAAAATCTATACTCGGGAGTACAAAGTTACCCAATATACCAACAATAAAGAAATCTATGAGTACTGGCAGAACAGCTATGAAGACAATGGTTTTCGCCGCAATACGCTGAAGCTTGTTGCCCTGTTCACTTTTAACTGCCAGTACTACTCCGAGTAAGAATAATGATAGCGAAACTCCTGGGGCAAAAAATCGTGATAATTCTCCGTACTGACCATACACAAATATGATTGAAGAGATTACCCATCCACTCATAAACAATGATAGAGCTATTGCATATACATTTTTGAATTGATTAGGTAAAACAAATATCTTTTTACGCAACAACCAGAAACCGAGCGCAAAACCGAGCAGTGGAAGGATAACGAGTTGTACAGAACGAACGAGTCTGACAAATTTCCACAAAATTTCGTTTTCTTTTAAATCTTTAATGAATCTTAGAAGCTCTGTATATTTTGTTGGTTCGGTAACAGCATCCATTGTCAGTGCTGGGTCGTATATAATAGGCTTATTCTGATTCAAAGGACTTACTGTTTCTTGCTGCGTTTGTTCAATTGGTGTATTACTCACCTCCTTCCAAAGATAAACCATTTTCATTGGGGCATAAAACTCTGCTTCTACGGTTCGAAACCACCGCAACTCAATAGCTGGCTTATCAGCCTGATCAGCTACTGACTTAACACCAGGTATTCCACTTTCCGGAGCCTTAAAAGCAAAGATACCTCCGACAGCTAAGGTGCTGAAAATAATCGTCACAACCACTAGCAGAAGTCCCACACAAAAATGGCGCCAGGTTTTTTTGTAGGTACCTTGTAACAAGAAAGAGAGTATTGCTAAACATATAAAAATAAGACTAAAATGCCCTCCGTTCATTACCCAAGAAAAAACAAGCAGGGTAAGTGCAGATAATCTCATCCAGTCAAATCCTTTTTGTAACGACTGCCAGAAAATAAAGCTTGCTAACAATAGACTTGCTAAGCCAATAACAACTTCATAATTATGCGAAAGCAAAATAGCGTGACTAGAATCAGTCACACTAATATAGCGGTACGAAACAGCGGTATTACCAAGCAACACCAAAGAGGTGGGAAATAACGCCGCTCGAGGCTTCAGCCAAATGCGGGCCAGTCCCCAGACAAAAAGAGATGAAAATATGAGTACAATACTATGCCATACAATAAGAGAGAGCTGTGGCATGTTTATGCCAAGTACGTGTGGTATAGCAGCGAGTAATGCTTGTCCACTGTTTTGATTAATGAGGGGAAGAGAATCGGCCGCCACGATAGCATTAGATAGGTTCTCCGCTCTGAAACTGTGGTTTACTGCACCGAATCCGTACGAGTATGGGGCAGTTGTAGGGTCAAGCACAATTCGTGGTAATGGAGAAAGTGCATGTGCAAGATTTAATAATGCAAACAAACAGCTTCCAGCACTAATGATTATTAAGTAACGTTTATGCCGGTTCCAATTTATCTCTGTTGAAAATACGGGGACGCAAATGGCAACTAAGCAGACTGTGAGTAAGATGAGCGCTACTTTAATACCAAAAATTGTTTGCAGTAAAGCCCATATAGCTTGAAAGCCAGATGTGCCCAGAAAAAAAGAAGCTGCTAGGGTGAAAGATGGATTGCTTCCTAATAATAGTCCAATCTTGCGCCACAACACATATCCTGCTCCAGTAAACAAAACTGAGTATACACAAATACATAGTACTAGTATCGCCGCAGTCAGAAAAGTCATGTTTTTATAGTATACTGTACAATGTTTTACGGCAACCTCACCGAAACTACTACTTTATGAACCATAAAAACTGGCTATCTCGACTTCTGTACAGTATGTTACCTGCCTGGATATCGGACCGATTCCTTGAGTACTGGCATAGCACAGGCATGAAAAGATATGCTAGCAACACTGGCTGGGCACTAGCCACAAGAGTCTTGAGTGTACTCATGTCATTTTTTGTGACGATTTATCTTGTTCGTTATTTAGGTCCAGAAAATTACGGAAACCTCAGTTATGCCATAAGTTTTGTAGGTATTTTTTCAGTTATTAGCACCCTTGGTATTGATAATGTGTTGTACCGAGAACTTATCATGTACCCGGAACGAAGAAATGAGTACCTTGGCTCTGCCTTAGTACTAAAGTTGACGGCTGGCATTGTTGCAAGTACAGCAACAGTGCTCGGTGCTTTTGTATTAGCAGCCGATGATGTGTCTAAAGTTATTATTCTGATTTTGGCTGGTACTTTTATTTTTAACGCCTTTAATGTTGTGGTGTATGAATTTCAAGCAAACGTTCAACAAAAATATCCTTCACTAGTCTCTTTGTGTGTAGTTTTTATCCTCAATCTTTTGAAGCTTTGGGTAATAGCAGCAGATCAAGGAATTCTATACATCGGTGCTATTCTACTACTAGAGTCTGTCCTATACGCAACACTTTTTGCGTATATACGACTACGCTATTACGGATCCCTATTTTCGTGGCACTACAACCAAGCTACCGCCCTGTCTATACTCAGAGACTCATGGCCATTTATATTTATTGCACTCTTTGCATCTGTCTACGCCCGCATTGATCAAATTATGCTAAAGCACCTTATCGACAGCACAGCTGTAGGTATATACGATGCGGCAGTTCGTATTGCTGAAGTATGGTTATTTATACCAGGTATTATTGTTTCCTCTCTCTTCCCCGCCATTGTAAACGCTAAACTCACAAGCCCTGTTGAATATAAAAAAAGACTCCTAACACTTACTGCCGCCTTAGTTGGAGTTGCAACCTTGCTTGCAATCGTTTCTTCTTTAGTTGCAAAACAACTCATGTTTGCACTTTATGGACCATCCTTTGTTGGCACAGCCGCTGTATTCTCCGTATATATTTGGTCTGGTGTTTTTGTCTCAGTAAGTATGGTGCTCCATTACTTTTTATTAGCTGAAAATCGCCGAAAAATTATCTTCTTTAGTTCACTGGCAACCATGGCCCTCAATGTAGTGCTAAATGTAATACTCATTCCGCCCTATGGGGTCATGGGAGCTGCTTCTGCAACACTTATCTCTTATGCAATTTTGATCTTACCAGCTATTCTTATCCTAAGAATAAAGTAATATGTCTACCCCAAAATACAGTATAGGTGTCGTCACCTACCACGCTAGATTTGAAACATACTTCAAGCCCTTAATCGAAAAGATGGTACGTATTTTCCCCGATAAAGATATTATCTGCATTATCAATGGTCACCCAGATCGTACGCTTCAGATAGCATATTTGAAAAAAGTAGTTTCATTCCTGCAGCGTTTTCCAAACGTTCGTTACCTTACCTACGACACAAACCAGTCCCTCTCAAAATGCTGGAACCAACTGATAATTTTATCAAACACCCCACAGACTCTTATTTTGAATGACGACACAAGCGTAAGTGATTTATTTCGATCTGAACTTGAAGAACACATAAAAAGAAACGATACCTTTACCCTAAATAAGAGTTGGAGTCACTTTGTTATTTCAAAAGACACTGTCAAAAAAGTTGGTTGGTTTGACGAACGCTTCCTAGGAGTAGGACAAGAAGATGGAGACTATGCTTATCGAATGACAATGAAACACATCAACACGATTAATGTGGAAAGTGTTGGTTTAAGAAATTTTGTAGGAGAACAAAAAAATCCCGGCTGGTCTAACATCTCGAAAACGACAAAAGATACTCGTTACGCTGATGTTAACAAAGACTTTTTTAACAAAAAATGGACGGTGCCTTGGAACTCTCCAGAGAACACTCATTTTGAGCATGTTTGTCAATTTAATGGACTAACCTCCCCGTTTACCTTAGTAAAAGGTATGGAGACTCCTCTGTTTTATGAATTCTCTGTACTTGATATAGAAGCTGATAGCTCAAAAACACTTGCGTACACACCCTCTATATTAAAGATACAGCTACAAAAAATTTATTATAATTTTGGTCGAATTGCCGCGCGACATCTACGTAAATTCAAGTTGAAATAACTTGTTACATTAACTTCTCTTTCCAAGTTCGCGGTGTCATCTCATTATCAATTTCAAGATCAAGGTGATACAAAAAAGGTTTTGTTCCTCGTTCGCGAATATGCTTAATCATTTCCTGAAGACCTTCTTCGAGAGTAGTAGTTGTCTTGTACCCAATCAGCCGTCGAGCCTTATCAGCACTACAGGTTGCATGCCTAACTTCCTGTGGCCGTCCTGCCATATAGATCGGATCGAGCTTGAAATCAAGTAATCGAGCAACAGTCTGAGCTAGTGTATTGATAGTGACGAACTCTTCGTCTGGTCCAATATTAATAATTTCCCCCACCACATCAGGACTTTCGCCCAGCTTCATCAGCGGCAAAACCACATCTTCCACAAAAGAAAAACAACGCTTTTGTTCGCCATCCCCATAGATAAACGGTTGTCGACCTTGAAGCATGAGGTTAATCATAATTGAAGCTACATTACGATATGGATCGTCGTATTTTTGTCGAGCTCCGATTATATTGTGTGGTACAGCAATAACATACTCCATACCATGGACAGAACAAATGTTCTTTACCTGCAACTCTGCGGCGTATTTAGCAATACCATAAGGATCTTGTGGGAGAGGAGTCATGTCTTCAGTAAATGGCACTACTTCTTGTGTTCCGTAACGAGCCATTGAAGAGCAGTGGACAAAACGTTTTACTTTATTTGTAACTGCAGCACTGAGAAGTGAGGTGGTGATACCATACACGTTCTGTGACACAAGATGTGGCGAGAATACTGAAAGACCTTCGTAGGCAGTAGCGGCGCAGTGATAAATGACATCAACACCCTTAAGGAGCGGTACTAGCTCAGCCCGATCAATTAAATCAATTTGATGAAACTCAACTTTTGGATTTACGTTATCAAGATAACCGCCAATAAGGTTGTCTACTCCAATCACTCGGTGACCTTTTTCTATTAGCGCATCTGCAACGTGACTACCTAAAAAGCCTGCCACTCCTGAAATAAAGAATGTTTTTTGATTCATGGCAATTATCATAACATAGTGGCCAATTTGTGATAAAGTAGGAGCAATAGACATTTTGTATGCCAGCTATTTCTATTACGACCTCCATGTACAAGACTGAAGCTCATTTGCCAAAATGGATTTCTCGTGTTTTAGCTTTCGCCCAAGAAGCCACCGAGATTGAACTTGATTTCGAAATAAACGCCATCGCCAACGACCCGACAGAGCGTGAGCTTGAACTTCTGCAACAACTAACGCCATATCACTGGTTCCATTTGTACAAAGTCCCACGTGAACCGATTTATGCTTCATGGAATAGAGGGGTGTCTGCAGCAAAAGCCGACGTCTGTACCTCATGGAATGTAGATGACATAAGAAACGCCCGAGCAATGCGAAGAGGTCTCAAACTACTTGAGCAAAACGACTTAAAAAAAGAGCGAGGTATAATAGTGTACTTTCCGTTTGTATATAAGCGATATATCAATATCCTAAATTGTGATATTTTAGTTAAACGAATGGTAGTGAACCCACCAGTATTTACAAAAGAAGAATTTATACGATCAATGCATATTGGGCCATTCTTTTTGTTTACTAAATCAACCTATCAAAAAATTGGTGCTTTCGACGAAAAATATTCGATTGTAGGCGACTACGAATGGCAAGCCCGTGCGGCATCAAAAGGCGTGCACTTTTTGAAATCAGATGAGATTTCTGGTGTGTTTAAAAATAACGGAAAAACATTAAGCGGAAGCCGGTCAACTAAACACATGGTGGAGCTTGAGGATGTATTAAAAAATTATAAGACTCTAGTTTAAACGAGGGCGCACATATTCAAATATGCTTAAACAAATTCACAAAAATTCTGAAGAAATTGCCAAGTCATTACCAGACTCATTTCTAGTGCTAGATATTGGGGGTGCAGTCGCCCCTTTCCAACGAGCTGACTACATTGTTGATATTGTGCCTTTTGAAGAAATTAGCTGGAACCAGCAGCGCGGTGAGGGTAAAGCTCGTGTAAAAAAAGAAACATACGTTCAGCACGATATTTGCTCTCGCGAACCATGGCCATTTGAAGACAAGCAGTTTGATTATGTATTTTGTTCTCACGTACTTGAAGATATCAGAGACCCTCTTTGGGTTTGTTCAGAACTAATGCGAGTCAGTAAGGCCGGCTACATTGAAGTACCTTCAAAACTATATGAAATGACTTTTAATCTCGAGGCAGACGGCTTATCAGGTGCCTGCCATCACCGTTGGCTAGTTGATATTTTTGAAAATAAACTACGTTTTACTTTTAAACATTTCTATATCCATTTCCCTTTTATCAATAAAAACAAGCGACATTTAGACCAACAGCAAGACGAGATGCTTCTGCGTGTGGAATGGAAAGACTCGATTGAGTTTTTTGAGAATTGGCTTTTGTCAGGTAAAGATATTTTCGAATATTATCTTGAAAGATCTGTCACAGAGAAAGAACGTTGGGCTCTTGTTCGAAAAACTTCTCCCCATAATTTTTTCAGCGCGTGGGCTCGTTACTTAAAAAACACGTCTCCGTTCTTCAATAATCTCTACTCGAAATTACGTAAATGAAAATAGTAGCCCTTTTACCAGTAAAAAACGAAAGCTGGGCTCTGCCCTCTTATCTTTCTAGTGTCTCAAAAATCGCTGACGAAATAATTGCCCTGAATGATTCCTCTACTGATTCGAGTGTACTAATTCTAAATAAGGCAGGAGCTTCTGTTTTCGACTATGACTCATCAAAAGAAGAGTTAGTAAATATGGGAAAAAGGAGGCAGCGACTTTTAGAGCTTGGGCGAAAAGCTGGAGGAACACACTTTGTTTGGCTTGATGCTGACGAAACTTTTTCAAGTAATTTCATTTCTCAGGCTAAACAAACAATTCTAAGCCTCAAGCCAGGTCAAAAAATAACCATGCGTTGGGTACACGCGTGGAAAAACACGACTGATTATCTCACCGATACCCATTCCCCTTTTGGATACATTTGGAAAGATTTTATCGTCTGTGATGATAAGACTTCAAACTTTGAAGAAAAATTCTTGTCTGAAGGAAGAACCCCGGGAACCCATACCGATATACTCAGACTTCCCGAAAAACAAGGCGTAGTTATCCACTGGCAGTTTAGTCGTTTTGAAATAACTCAACTTAAGCAAGCGCTGTATCGTTGCACTGAATTGATTGAGGGAACACGCGGAGTAAGAAAAATTAATCACACCTATAGTATTACATTACCTAATGAAAAACTTATAACGTGTCAGTTACCGAAGACTTGGATAGAAAACATACTCGCTCCAGAAATAGCTAGTGAGGGTAAAGTTTTCTACTTAGAGCAAATAACCGAACTTTTTACAGCAAAAGGAATCACCTTCTTTGAGGGGTTACAAATTTGGCATATTCCTGAATTACACAGTCTGTTTATTAAAAAAACAGGCCGAGAACCGCATTCAAAAGTATTCCCCGCGTGGCTGGTTGCATTAAATAAACTACGACATGGCAACAAATAAAATACGTATTGCGTTCATAAAATACGGCGGGTTATCAGCGGGCGGGACCGAAAAATTTCTACAAACCATTGCAGCAAATTTAAATCCCGATCGCTATGATGTGACGTATTTCTATTGTAATTCCTCTCCTTATAGAGGTGGAAACTTTGTCCACGCCGGAACAGATACCTTTCGTACCGATTACATGGCTGGCCACGGTATAAAATTGGTTGAGTTTACAGTTGGCGCCAAGGATATAACCACACCACTTCATGAATGGCGAGATACAAATTTCTGGGAAAAATTTGATGAAGCTGATTTTGATATTATCCAGACAGGACGAGCAGGTCATAAAGAGTATCCTTTTAATAAAATTACCCACACGCCAATTGTGGACTCATTACACCTTACTGCCGGCGTAGACAACCAACGCAACATTTCAAGAGTAATGCATATTACAAAATGGAGTGCAGATAAATGGGTAAAGGCTGGCGGCGACGAAAAACGTATAGTCATCGTGTCTCATCCAATGGAGATCTCCGTATCTGAAGCTACTTCTATGAGAGAGAATTTACATATTTCTCCAAAAGTAACAGTATTTGGTTTTCATCAAAGAGATGCTGATAGTATTTTTTCACCAATACCACTGCTGGCATATAAAGAAGTTGAAAGTGACGACACTTATTTCTTAATTATGGGCGGAAGCAAACTTTATCGCGAACAGGCGACACAGTTGGGTATTAAAAATATCTCGTTCGTCAACCATTCAGCAGAACAGAAGCGAATATATTCTTTTCTAAAGACACTTACTGTATACGCTCACGGACGAAAAGACGGTGAAGTAAATTCAACCGCCATGGCCGAAGCTATGTACTTTGGTCTTCCAATTGTCAGTCACTACTCGGAGATAAATAATGGACATGTTGAATGTATTGCGGACGCCGGAGTGGTTGTCGGTTCGATAGAAGCCTACGCAACTGAACTAAGAAAACTTCAAAATGAAAAAACATACTACGAAATGCGAAGCGAAAATGCCCTTAAACGTTTCGTAGAAAACTACGAGCTGAAGGGTCAAATAAAACGCATCGAAAGTATCTATGAATCAGTTATAACAAACCCTTTTCCCTACCCAACAAGACGATTCCTATACAGCCTACACTGGACACAAAATATACGTATTTGGCTGAAATGGTTGTACCTAAAAGCCAAGTTTAAACTTAATGGTAATATATAGCCACAGAAAACATATGAAGCAAATTATCTACAACGTACTAAGAAAAATAAGTGGCTTACTCCAAAGCTCGACTGGTAGCTTTAAAAGGCACCATAGTCAATATACAGAAGAGGGTAAATTAGAGACTGAAAGAGCAACTGGACTCAAGCATCTTTTAGACAATTCTATTAACGGGCCAGAGATGCGTACACAAGATTTACTGCTACAACACCCGCAAATAAAAGTTGCTGTTGATGTCGGAAGCGGAACAGGCTGGAGCAGTGCAGCGTTAGCAAAGATTGTACAAAAGGTTATTGCCGTTGAACCTTCGCAAGCAGCTGTCGATATTTCAAAAAATATTTACCCTACCGACACGTATCCAAACATTACTTGGATTCAAGGTTTTGCTGAAGAAGTGCTTCCAGCACTCAAGCTGCAAACACCAACTCTCTTTCTCACCGGCTGTGTACTCAGCCATATAAGAGACAAGGAGGTTATAAAGATTTGTGAAGCTATTTCAAAGACTGCTCCACAAGGCTCAGTAATGTCTTTGGCTGAGTGTTTTGGTGACGAAGAGTGGCATCAACTCATGTGGCATGTTCGCACAAAAAACTGGTGGCAGAAACAGTTCCCTGAGTGGGAGCTGACCTTCCATGGCCCACAAATAACTGGTGAACGTTACTTTAAAGGTATTTGGGGAGTTAAAAAAGGTAATGCTTAATATCATCTCACGTTCGATAGTTTCTACTCACTCGCGCGGTCCGCGGAAGGTGGTGGCGAATTTGCTTAAAGGGCTTGATGAGCTTGGTTATCCGTATGTTGTGAATGCTGCACTTGATACCACTAATACCCTTTGGATTCATGATGATAAAGACGCTCTAGAAAAAGCACTTGCGTTACCTGGCACTCGAGCGATTATCGCTGGGCCAAATATCTATACTCTTCCAAGTGAAGTGCCTAGAACCTCTCTAGAAAAGAATACTCTTTTCATACAACCTGCGGGATGGGTGCAAGATTTTTGGAATACCTTTAGTTTAGAAAAAATAAATACAGTGGTGTGGCCAGTTGGTATTGATACAAAAACCTTTTCACCAGACCCTCAGATTAAAAAAGATCTAGTGCTTGTCTATAACAAACAAAGGTCTGACGCTGATGTTGAGAAAGTGTGTGCCGCTCTTGAGGAACACGGTCAACAATATGCAGTACTTACCTACGGAACATATAGTGAAGCAGAATACCAAAAACTCCTCCTCCGAGCCAAAGCCCTGATATGGGTCGGACGTTCTGAAAGCCAAGGAGTAGGCCTCCTTGAAGCACTGTCCATGAATGTACCGATATTGGTGTGGGACGTCTCTAAGTTCGGTGATTTTGTCGGAGCTTCTGAGTCAGGCTTCACAACTGAGCAACTAGCCTTTGCTCCTGTCACCGCTGCACCGTACTTTGATGAACGCTGCGGCTTACGCTTCCTATCTCCAGAAAAATTGGAATCAACCCTCGAACTGTTTTTAGCTTCACTTTCTATCTATAACCCTAGGCGATATGTCGAAGAAGAATTATCTCTCGCCAAACAAGCAACAGCCTTTCTTACTATTTTTAAAACGCACCTCGCGACTACTGACACAGAACTTAAAAACACCCTGCTTCGCTCTAGCAAAAAGTGGAAAAATGGCACTTTGTACTTTAAATACCGTACCCTCCTAAAAGATGCAGTGCGCCAGATAATACGTTAAGATAGGCCGTATGCTTCGTACTGATATTGTAAATCAAATAACTGCCCGCGCAGCAGATGAGGGGCTTACTATTCTTCGTTCTGCTCGCTTCAAGAAGTATCCACTTAAAGCCGCTGCTTTTTACGCCCAAGTTGCGCGTAATCGCTACACGCCGTTTCTGTCTCCAATCAGAGCAAAGACACTTTGGGGTCATGAGCTAACTGCATATGAGACGTCTGCTATTGGCTCAGTTTATTTTCTTGGGTTTTACGATAGTGACGTTACCTTGTTTCTTTTAAAAAATTTCAAAGAGTCTGGTGATTTACTCGATATCGGTAGCAACATTGGTTACTACACGAGCCTATTCACACAAATTGCTGCACCTGATGCAAAAATAGTAGCCTTTGAACCAACCCCCAGTACTTTTTCTGTACTACAAAAAAATGTAGACACACTACCCCAAGTAGTGACACAACAGATAGCGCTGTCTGATAAAGCTGGTACGGTACTGTTTTTTGATTATGGACACCGACATGGTGTATTTAACTCTACTCAAGCTCAGCCCCTCGCTTTCCTTAAAGATAAAGGTCAGCAAATTGAAGTAGAGACCGATACGCTAGATGCATGGTGCCAGAAAACCAACACCAAGCCAAGTCTACTCAAACTCGATACCGAAGGCACAGAAGCGGGTATCTTACGAGAAGGAAAACAAACCTTGAGTTCCTGTGCGCCGATCATATTACTTGAGGTTGGTGGAGGTGAAGCATGGGCGCAAAACACTAAAGAGTGTCTTGATATCTTAACTGCATACCACTACCGCTTTTTTGAACTCGCTGCAGACGGGACTCTTGTTCCCCACACTCGCCAAGAGACATACTCATACCAAAACCTAGTCTGTATTCCTGAATCTAAACTCGCCTCCTATGTATAAGCTCGCCAAAAAAATCTACAAACTAGGAAAGAATATTGTCCTCAGTCCCTTTATTATTTCTGACTATCAAGATTACAAACGTCTCGATACGCAGCCGCGCTTTCACTTAGCACCAAGTGATTTTTATCCGCAAATTTTTGATAAGACCCTCACCACTGGTTTTGACCGACACTACGTCTACCACACCGCTTGGGCAGCACGGAAAGTACGCGAAATTAATCCCGAGAAGCATGTAGATATTGCTTCGAGCCTCTATTTTCCAGGAATAGTTTCAGCCTTTGTGCCCGTAGATTTTTATGATTACCGTCCTGCCCCACTACACTTAAGTGGACTCACCACCAAACACGCCGACCTCACCAACTTGCATTTTGAGTCAAACTCAATTCCTTCTCTTTCCTGCCTCCACACCATCGAACACATTGGTCTTGGCCGTTACGGCGACCCGATAGACCCCGAAGGAGACATTAAGGCCTGCAAAGAACTCTCGCGTGTACTCGCGCCAGACGGTTCACTTCTATTTGTCACTCCAGTTGGTCAAGAGGCCATCATTCAATTTAACGCGCACCGTATTTATACCTATGAGCTTGTACTTAAACTGTTCCCGGACTTGGAGCTAAAAGAGTTTTCATACGTTCCAGAGTTTGGTACTGACGGTGTTCATGAAAACGCCAATCCCGAAGAACTCAAGAACGAAACATACGCCTGTGGCTGCTTTGTGTTTACTAAAAAATAAATACCTATGATTATCGTCAATCTCAAAGGTGGGCTCGGTAATCAAATGTTTCAGTACGCTCTTGGTCGTGCACTTACCCTCAAGAATAAAGATTTCTTAAAGCTCGACATCCAAAGCCTCTCTAAAGCAAAGAAGCTCGGTAACATCTTCCGACCATTTGATTTGGAAGCGTTTGCAATTTATAAAGATATTGCTACCCCTGCTGAATCAGCGAGTCTGCGCTACCCGTATGGTTTTTTTTCAAAGATACTAGGAGCGCTCAACAGAAAGATATGTCGACCAAATACTGTTGCGTTTAATAAAAAAGTTTTTACCCTGACTGGAAATCAGTATCTTGATGGTTATTGGCAAAGTCCGTTATATTTCAACAGCATCAGAGAAACACTCCTCTCTGACTTCACACTGCGCGACAGCTTATCAGAGTCAGGCCAGGCATTGCTGGCAAAAATAAAATCTACTACCTCCGTTTCTCTCCACGTTCGTCGTGGTGATTACGCTATGAACCCTCGCGTCCTGCGCGAAAATGGTGTCTGCTCAGTTGGCTATTACGAAAAAGCGGTGAGGGAGATTGAAAAGACTCACAAAGACGTCACGTACTATGTATTTTCGGATGATATCAATTGGGTAAAAAGTAATATTCTGTTACCAGATAAGACGGTAGTTTTTGTGGAAGACGTAACTTTGACTACACCTCAAGAGTTGTATTTGATGAGTCAGTGCAGACACAATATCATCGCCAACAGCAGCTTTAGCTGGTGGGCAGCGTGGCTCAACCAACATGAAGACAAGGTCGTTATTGCCCCTACCCCGTGGTTTAATACCATCATCTACGACAAAAATCTTATTCCAGAATCATGGATACAACTACCAAAATAATAGCTAGTCCGCTGGTTTCAATCCTGATGCTCACCTACAATCGAGCACACTTTTTGCCTGAAGCGATAAAAAGTGTCCTGACGCAAACCTACCAAAACTGGCAACTGGTAGTGATTGATGACGGCTCTACTGATACTACAGAAGAACTAATGATGAGCTATCATGATCCACGTATTTTATATATAAGGCATGAAAACAACGCAGGGCTTTTTGTCCGACGCGCCGAATCACTCAGTTACGCCGTCGGCACATACACCGCTGTTTTAGATAGTGACGACTACTGGACTCAAAACACAAAGTTAGAGGAGCAAGTCACCTTTTTGGAAACCCACACCGATCATGCGGTAGTCGGCACAAACGCACATATCGTGACGGAGACTGGGAGCATGACTGATGAGACACATTACGCGAATCACGACGAAGCCATCAGAAAGAAAATCCTCATTCGAAATCAGTTTATTCATTCAAGTATTTTGATGCGCACTGCTGTTCTTAAACAGACAAATGGGTATCAGTCGACCTTGGCTGAAGACCTAGAGCTTATTCTCCAGCTTGGAACACTAGGAAAAATGGCTAATCTTGAAGGAGTCTATTCTGCTCATCGTGTCCACACCAAAAGTGAAAATGACCACGGTAGCAAGATGGCTTCCGCAGTTGATACAATCATCACCCTTCATAAAAAAGAGTATGCAGGATATTGGCTGGGAAAAGGTATGAGCTACCTCCGACGTACTCGTGCAGTAATCAAAAAGTTACTTTAATTTGTTTCTGTTTTGTCTTCTTCAAATCCCCACTCAACACTGAGGTTGCGATGGAGAAGGTTGGAAAGTATAGCCACGTCACGTCTGTAATACTCCTTAAGAAAAGCTTCGAGCTCTGGTGAGAGCGGGAGCTGCCTTGCTACCATCGAAGCGGTCTCGATTGGAATGTCGGGTGGAAAGAGACGACTGTGAATGGCACCAAAGAAGCCTTTGATGGCTTTTTTTATTGCTCGGTAGGTTCTTTTGATAATACCCGGACGCCGTACTGTTTCGCCTTCTTCTGGCGGAATGAGATGCTGTAGTACCGGAGGGATAAATTTTTTATCGACACCTATATGGTCGTAGGCCTGTGCAATCACAGAAAGAGTGTTGTCGCGAACATCAGAAGCAGTCACTACAAATAAATCAATCGGGGCATAAAAACTAAAGTACTCCGAGAGTTGCTTTCCGTACCTTGCACTCATGAGTACTTCTGGGCTTTGTTTTAAAAACTGAGCGAGAGATACTTTGTTACTAATCGTATTGGCACGTCTGGCTTCCACATACGCTACCCGTACACTCACAAGCGGGTTTTCAATCACCGCAAGCAGCTTTGCGCTTGGGTAGGTTTTAGCAATAAGGTTGAGGGCAGAAACACTCCTAAGATAACTAAACCCAAGCTCTCCGTACACCATGCCAGGAAGACACTTACCCAGCTGCTTTTCGTACCAATCAATTCCTTGGGCGTAGACTTTTGTATCAGAAAAAAACCGAGTGTCTTCCTCCATGGCGCAAATTGCCGGATGCAACCTCAAATAAGAATACAAAAGTGGGGCCGCACTTTCTGCGCCGATTCCAACAAATGAGATGAGTTTTCTTTGTGCTCGCATACGTATTGTATTATACCGACTCGTCCATGTTTTCCTCATCTTCATTCAGACCCAAGAATAGTACTTCTTCAATACTCTCTCGGTAGGCGGCTTTATACGCGGTTGGATCCTCATGGAACTTACTGCGAATCATTTCTTGTGCTGCTTCTACCATATGCTTTCTAAGGAGTACGTCATTCATAAGAATGTTGAGTTTGAGACTGAAGGCATCTACATCATTTGCCTCACACAAGTGAGCTGATTCACCATCCACAAAAATATCTTCTCTAGTGGGAGTTTTTGCCAACACCATTGGGATACCAGCTGCCGCACCGCGCAACGCTACTTCCTCACTTTCAGGAGTGGTGTCAGGAACAATCAGTACGTTTGCAGACTTCAAATATGGGATATCATCTTTGATATCAGTTTCAAAAACAACTTGTTCTTTGATACCAAGAATCTTAGCGCGTTCTTCAAACTCTTTTCGAGCAGCACCATCACCAAGTACAATCAGTCCGATGTGGGGGTTTTGTAAACCAAAACGGGCGGCGTCTATAGCGCGCACCAAAGCGCTATCGTGACCAAGCTTTCCGATATAAAGCATGATAAACACAAAGGGTTTATATTTTGTCTTAAGGTCAAGTGTAGCCGGGACTGAAATGAGTGATTCATAATTATTGAAGCGCGGCAAAATGTCAGTGTCTTTTACTTTAAAACGCTTGGTGATGAGCTCAAAAAGATTGCGCGTACTGGTGCGTACACTGAGTACTCTTGAAACGGTAAACTTCGGCAAGTAACGGCGCCAGCGATTGTGGCGATTCTTGTCTAAAAACTCTGCTTTGGTGTAATCCTCAAGGACGTGTACCTGTACTGGCCGAGCGTATTTTTTACCGAGATGAATCGCCAAAAGGGCGCTCTCAAACGGGTCACGTGCCACAATAATATCTGGCCTAAAACCATCTGCAAAAACCAACTGCTCTTTTACCAATTTGTTTCCTTGTACCGGCGTCCACCACCAATTTTTGTCACTCGCTGTATAGAGCCACATGTTTTTGGCGAGACGAAGGACCGGGTTTTTTGGTTCTATTCCCTGCCGCAAAATAAGAATATGCACTTCATCAAAAAGGTCTGCGAGGTTGATATACCCATCAAGTGATTGCTGGGTAGGATTGAGTAGCGATTCATCCTGTGAAATAAAAAGTACCCGCGTAATATCGCGATTTGATTTTACTTGATAGACAGCCTCTTCATTGAGCGCTTCCTCAACAGAAAGATATCGTGTGTCATCTTTAGCGCGTGATTCTTTTTGAAGCACGTACTCTAAGCTTGAACGCTCGTATTCAGAAGCATCTACTTGAGAAAGATCTTTGCGGGCCATATCGTTATAAGTATACCGCGGCGAGTGAAGAAAGAGCCTTGTCTATCCAGAGAGTCCCTGTGTTTAGATTTTAGAAATAATCGCTCGCAACTCTCGAGCGAGAGCCTGTGAATCATGACGGATAAGACTACGCTTCATGGCGTCACCAGGAGTAACCGCTGCTAGTTCTCCAGCAATGAGCGGGAGGGCTGTAATGGTACACAGATCGCCTTCACAGTTATTTATTACTGGATGATCTCCTTCTGCTTCATACTTTAAGACTAGCTCTTCAGGCATTGGGGCAGTATTGACGAGCACTGTGTCAGGCACCCTCCCAGAATACAAAGCGATTTCAGCTAGGTGCTCAGCAGCGTGCATACCGACCGTTTGGCCTTTTTTAGACATGAGATTACAGACGTATACTACATGGGCTTCTGAGGCCAAAAACGCCTCTTTAAAGCCTTTTGTGATGCAATTTGGGAGAATACTGGTATACAGGTCTCCTGGCCCCAAAACGAGCAAATTGGCGCCTTTTATGGCCTCAGCCGCTTCGGCTGTTATCCCTGCCTCGGGCGTCAGGGTAAGAGAGACGATTCGCGCGCCTTCTGCCTGTGGACTCGTCTCTTCAATGGCGTGTTGTCCCATAACTACTGTTCCATCATCGTAGGTGGCAACCAATTCGACATTGTCTGTAGTCACGGGAATCACTCGCCCCGCCACTTTCAAAATACGTGACGCTGCCTTGATTGCCTCCACTTCACTGCCGAGAATATCGGTCAAAGCAGTTAAAAATAAATTTCCGAAGTTGTGTCCTTCAAGACCGACGCCCTCTGTGAACCGATACAAGAAAAGTTGCCGCAACAGTGCATCGTGCTCATCCCCTTCTGCAGCAAGCGCCGTCAGAGCATTTCGCACATCACCAATTGGCAGAAGGCCAAACTCGTCACGAAGCCTTCCTGTTGAACCACCAGAATCAGCCATGCTCACAATGGCACTGATATCGAGTTCGTTGGCATAGATGCGCAAACCCCTTAGCACCGTATGTGTACCTGTACCACCACCAATGACAACGACGCGTTTTTTATTCATGCTCTTTATAACTATCAGCAACTCAAAAAAGTATCTTTACAAACAAGTGAACGTATTATGCACTCTTGGTTCTAGGCCAAAGCAAACTCACAAAAGCGAGAAGGAGTAAGCCAATAAAAAGAAGGTAGATGGTACGATTTGCGGTTGACTTAGTAGCTGTTGCCTCCCCCGCCACTTCATCTGAAGCAATCGAAATCACTTCCGTCTCTTCCTCTTCACTCGCTTCTGCGACTGCCGCTAGGCCAAAGCCAAAGGTGTCTGAATCAGCAACCTGCGCGAGCGGCACTAAAGACTCCTCCTGCGCTACGGGAGCAATGTCATCTAGGGCCACAGACTTTGTTCCGGCAAAACCCACCGCTGGAAGACTCGCTCCTACGAGCTGATTTTTGGTATTATAAAGACCAATCATTTCTTGTCCTCCGTTTGAAACACGACTTGCAGCAATAGTAATAGTGCTTAATGAAGCCATAATCGTACGAGGTGGAAAAGTAATGTCTTTTGTACCTCGCAGCGTATATCCCGATATATCAACATCATACTTGGCGTCATTATTAACTTGGACAGTACCTGCACTTGTACGAGTGACGGAAAATTTGACTGGCAAAATAGTAATCTCATGCCTGCCTACTTGAACATTCTTTTTATATTCAGCTCGAACAGTCACGACATAGGTACCTGGATAGGTGTAGGTATGAAATGGATTTTTTCCCTCTCCTACATATGAATCACCGAAGTTCCATTCGTAGCGAACTAGTTTTTCAAGCTCATCGTCTACACCTCCCGTCTTTACGTTAAACGGTATGGCTTGGTGCACGTAGGCCACACTTTGCACATCGGGCAGGACGTTCAGTTTAATTTCTGGATTTTTTAGCCGTATTGAGTCAGAAGATTTATTACTCCGTGAAGAAGAGCTTTTATTTGAGGTTGTGGTTGTGGTTGTGGTAGTAGCTGTTGTGTTATCAGATTCAACTTCCGGGGCAGGAGCCTCCTCTATACGCCCATTTCCGTTTACTTGCCCTGGGGTGGGTGTATCCGTGACCCAGCCACTGCTTTGATATTGGGCAGTTTCTTTGGTGATGTTATCACCACCAATATTTTTCCAATCTTCTCCACCAGACACTTGATCAACCACTGCTCCGGCCGCAGTAAGCAGTGTGAGCGTAGCACCAGTATTTACAAGCGCCCCCGTATAAATAAGAAAGGCTGTCCCAGCGGCTGAGGCATCACTGGTCCGTTCCAAGACAGCGTAAGAACCAGCCTCAATACTACCGGTAAGCGTAATAGAAAAATTCATCCCATCTTGTAGCACCCAACCGTCTACAGAGACAGAACTGTTGTCATTATTATAGAGCTCAATCCACTCGTGATTCGCAGAAGCAGCACTACCCATCCAAGCCACTTCATTGATACTTACCGCTGCCGTTACTGACTCAGTACTGAAAAGGAAGAAAAGGAGTATGTACAGGCAGGTACGCATAGGGGTAATTAGTTATGAGGCAAATGGCGAACGTTCCGTGTTTGGCTCTTTAAAAAGACGTTCGATTTTTTTGGCATTGAGTGGATCATCTGCCTGACTTTCCGGCCGCTGCTCTAAGTCATTAAACGCGGCTTCAGCCTCTGCCGCCAGCTGCTCAAGCTCAGCTCTTCCTGGCTGCTCTGGTACTACCGACTGCGGCACAAAGGGATTTTGTGTTTGTACAACAGCAATCTTTTCTTCATGTACAGTATCAACTGTCTCCCGCACAATACTGGTTTTTGTCGTTTCAGCTAGCCCTTTTGGCTCTACTTGTTTAAGCACCTCAGCTAGAGCGGAGCGTAAATGTGACGGTTCATTTTTAGTTGCGTTGACTACTTGGTTTTCGTTTTTTGTTTTTTTGACTGTCTCAGCTTCACTTATCTTAGCGAGCACAGAACGCAAATCTGCTGGAGTTCGGGCTGGCTTCAATGCTTTGTGTTTTGCTTCATGGTCTTTGTGAGGTTCGCGGTTTTTGTCTCGCTCCAAAGGACGTCGTTCAGGCACAGCAACAACAACTGGCGCAGAGAGGCCTCCTTGTGGTCGAACCTGAGGAGTTGGCGAACTTATCGGTTTAGAAAAATCTGGCACCGGTTGAACTGGTGTAGGTTTGGGTGCTGGTGTATTTGATTCAAACTGTCGTGGTGGGTTTTGTTTTTTAACCACCGGCTCAGCTTTTATTGGTGTATGAAGATCGGTAATAATTTTTTCTACCGCTGCTCGATCTATGGTGAAATTTTTTCGACTTGCAGCCACCACCATTCCTTTGCACGACATATGTGGGCGCTCAACCGGTGGCAGTGTTACCGCCGAAAATGGCTGCGAGCCAATCCCGTCTATCATAAGGGTCAGATAAATCTGTGCAAATCCAAGGTTTACCAAGTCGGTTGCCAAAAACCGTGGAGTGAATACGGTCTCCAGCACCTCAGCATCAAAAGGACCAACCCTGAACGATACCGTCGTACCAACGTTACCAAAAACAGCATCGCGCACCTCCTCTTCCATCTGCTCAATATACTGGTGAGCGATAATGAGGTTAAGGTGATACTTACGGGCTTCAGAGAGGATATTGGCAAACGTAGCATTAGCAAAGGACTGGAATTCATCAACATAAAAATAAAAGTTCGGCATTGAACGCATCTGCTCTACTGGTAAATCAGCGCGACTCATAGCAGCGAGATAGATACGGGTGGTAAGCATTGAACCAAGCAGGTTGGCGTTGGTTTCACCTACAAGACCTTTAGACAAGTTCATGATGAGGATTTTTTTCTCATCCATGATTTTTCGAATATCAAAACTTGAATGGGGTTGCCCAATGATATTACGAATCAGAGGGTTACCGGTAAACTGTCCAATTTTGTTTTGAATAGCTGGCAGAGCCTCCGCCGCAAAGCGATCAGTGTAGTTGGCGAACTCCTCAGTCCAAAACGCTTTTACTGCTGGATCCTTACAATAATTCACCACCTGGGTACGATAGGCTTTATCTGAAAAAAGCCGATTCACTGAAAGCAGGGTCGTGTCTGGATACTCAATCAAAACCAAAAGAGCGTTGGTGAGAATGTACTCCATACGAGCACTCCAAGCATCTACCCAAATCTTCTTAAAAGTAGACATAAGGCCCGAAACCACCAAGTGACGCTTGTCTGGACCAACGTCCTCCATCACGTTAAAAGAAACGGGATTGTTCAAATCAAACGGCGCAAAATACACCACGTCATTAATTCGGTGTTCAGGCACATAATCAAGCAGCGTCTCTGCCGCAGAACCGTGTGGGTCGATAAAGGCCATCCCTTCGCCATTTTGAATATCCTGCGCTGCCATGTTTTCAAGCAGCGTCGACTTACCCATACCCGTCTTCCCCACCACGTACATGTGTCGCTGCCTATCTTTGGCTTTAATACCAAAAGGTATCTGTCGCCCCCGAGCGTCAGTTTTTGCAAAAAAGGTAATTTTTTCTGGATCAAAACCCATATATAGAAATAAGTATAGCAAATAAAAGCCCCAGCACCTTGCGGTGCTGGGACTTTTGTCTTATCTATTATTCACTGGCTTTTTTCTTTGCGTTTGCAATTGCCTCAAGAGTCAACAAAGCAGCTTCGTCTCTATCTGCTTCTGCCTTTAATGCTTTTTGAATAATTTCCATTTCTGTATCTGGATCTCGCACTAGGTTATCAAAGATATTTGAGTAGATGTGATGACCTTCTGTGGCTTCCATTTTTTCCAAACCGTCTCTGTCACCTTCCGTGTGTTTAATGCGTAGTTTTTCGATACCCATACAAAGTGTATTAGCTACTAAAGCGTTCTTCGGCATACCGCAATAACTCCACCACGTCTGCATTCCGATTCTCTGAGCCAAGAATAATAATCGCCACCACTCTCGTAGTTCCCTTCACGTTAATTGTATGAAGAGTGAGTGAGGTTTGTCCAGCAGCAATCGTCTCTCCTACCTTGCCCCCAATAAAGTTTTCTAAATCCTCTACTTTATTAAAATTCACTAATTCACCAAACTCTCCACCGACATAGTCAGTTTTAATATTTTGGTTGGCGGTCAGTTCCAGGATAAAGCTTCGATTGGTGTAGATGTATTGTGCCAAACGAAGAAGATCACTCAAAGACGAGGTATTTTCAGCGCTTAAACCTGACGGGTCAGCAAAATGTGAGTCCACCATACCAAGGGCGAGTGCCTTCTCATTCATCTTAGCCACAAAGCTCTCTTGCCCGAGCTGCGCCGCTATCACTTCAGCCGCTTCATTTGAGGATTCTACTAACAATAGCTGCAGTAAGCTGTACATGGAAACACGACTTCTATCACCCAGCCGAGGAACAAGAGACTGTACAAAGGTGGGTTCGTTTACAAACACATAACTATCGAGATTGATGTACTCTGCCGCCACAAGCGCTGTCATCAGCTTTGCTACTGAGGCTATAGGCGCAACCGTGGTAAGGTCACTTGAAGCGAGGACGGTACTGCTTTCGACATCAGCAATCAAATAGTGTGGGGTTTTGAGCTCAGGGATTTTTGGTTCGTAGACAAACTGATCTTCCTCAAAAGACGCTTCGTGTACGAGCACAGGGATACCTTCCCTTACTATTTTATATAAGCGTTCTGCATCTTCTGTTTCAAGGCGAATTCCACCAATTGCTTCGTCACTATCGACAAGCGTCCCGTCCGCAAACTCAGGCCAGCCGTGAATAAAGAAATTGCCTTGAAACATAATTGTCCACGGCTGATACATCTGTCCCAGGTTCGAGAAGTATTGTTCTTTTTTATTTTCTACCTGATATAAACCAGCTGGGGTTTCCCACCACGTACCGCGCTCGCCCTTTGCCAGTATTTCCATACTCTCAGTTAAGACGCCAGCTTCAAAATAACGCAGCTGCATTTGGGTTAAATCGACTTCAATAAAATCCGCTTCCGCTTCAACAAAAGCTTCTCGTGTTTCTTTAAAGAAAGTTGGTTGGGCAAGCGCAATTTGTACACCGTAGTTGAGCGGCTTAAGTATTGTTGCTTCCCCTGTCCCTACCGACACCTGCATAGCCGGAGCGCTGGCCACCGACGCCAGAGACTGGACGCCGAGCATACTGGCCGACAAAATAAAAACCATCACAGAAAGCGGAATTAAAAGTGCAGCTGCGTACGTATCAATTTTTTTAAGCGCTTTCCTGCTTGCGCTCGGGGCTTTTTTGGGGCGCGGAATAAGCATCCCATTGCCGGGAGTTGGAATATCTTCTTCATGTCGCACAGCGTAAAACCGACGAGTCGATGTTTCGTCTCTCATACCATACTAATCATACAGTACAAGTTGCTGTATATAGGGCTTTTTAGCCACAACTTAGACTACTCTAGGGCTACTTCGTACGTCTCAGGTGCCAAGAGTGCACCCTTGGTATATATATTTGAAGGTGCCCATATCATCCACGACATTACCCCAGCATCATAACTCGCCTGTATCTGGGTTCGTACTTCCGCTACATCGTAGTTACCCCCATAATCAAAATCTTGTATCCAAGTACGAAGTCGATCACCGGTAAAAACTGGCTTGGTATACACCGCCGGTGTTGAGGTACCAACTCGCTCATGCTTAAAGCCTGCCATGCGCGTGGTACTAGCTTGCATACGCGCAACGCCTGAAGACATCGCATGGTACACAATCTTGTACGGCACAAGGTTTGGGTCACCAAGTCCGAGGTAATCATCCGGATAATGTGAGGGATATACCATCGGCGCAATAAAATCAAAGTATGGAGCAGCACGCTCCTGTACTTGTCCGATAGACAGGTCGTCAAAGTTGGTGGTAGTCATCCCGAAGAGGTCAGCTGAAGTCCATGGTGTTGGAACAGTGCGACCAGTATTTTCGTGTCGATACTTAGCAAAGCGCGCTGGGTCATCAAGCGCTTTATTGAGGTATTCAAAAAACGCTTCGAGATTTGCTTGTTTGTCCCCTGGCCATTCACTGCCGTTGGTGTGCGGGAATGAGATGTCTTGCATATTTCCGTCACTTGGATAACGCACATAGTCGAAGTTGAGTTCATCAAAACCAAGGTTGTAGGAATCAATTGAAAGATTAATGATATGTTCCCAGTACTCGCGAGCAGCCACATCAATAAACGAAAGTCCTTTACCATCTTTCCAGACAGTTACTCCGTCGCTCTTTTTTACCGCTAAGTGCGGAAATCGCTGTGCATGAAAAGGATCTTGAAATACCGTAATACGTCCAATGACAAAAATATTTTGCTCGTGGAGCTCGGCTACAAGCTCACGCATATCCCTCGCTCCACAACGAGCGTCCGCCCAAGCTGGTTGCCACTCGGCATGGTCTGGGGAAAATGAAATTGTGCCTGAATAATCTTTGATATCAATGATGACACTATTTATTTCGGTCTCACTCATAAGCTTGAGAAGTTTCTCACGGAAGCTTGGCGTGCCAGCGACACAGGAAGTCATGTATATCGCCTTCACCTGAGGCGGTAGTGGGACATGTTTCACTGCCTCGCGTGTATCTGGTGGAGTACTTTCTGCCTGCTCTGCCGCACGAGACTCACCTTCTGCCATTTGCGCAGTTGCTTTTTGGTACGACAAATCAGCGCGTGGAATAGACGTGTAGCTGAGGACTGCAAGCAGTCCTACAAATACCATGAGACCGATACTCACGTGTTTATGCATAATAGTTCTATTGTAACTCTCTCTCGGTGAAGAGTTGTTTGGTTGTCTCCATAAATGAACCGTCTCCTCGTTCCCCATTTCCGTGATCAATCCGAGCAAAGTAGAGCGCTCGACGGAGCATGTACCCAATCAAAATAAGAAATCCACCAGCCCCAGCAATTGCGAATTGTTTCCAGTCTTCGGGAATACCAAGAAATGGTAAGAGTGTCAGGATGATGCCAATGCAAAATACGAGCGTTTCTTTAGACATACTAGGAGTATACCCCACACTATCTTTAAAACCAAAATGTGGACTACAAAGACCATGATATTTACATTTAACAATAGAAAAACCCAGACCTGACGGTCTGGGTTTCTTGGAGGAGCGAACGACGTTCGCTAATGGTTGCCCGCGAAGCGCGGGACATTCACCGGATACGGCACGATCGGTGACAGCATCATGTTCGGCCGCTGTTGCTGCTGAACCCGAACCCTCGGCTCAGAGGGTAAACAAGCGGCACCAAGGCCGTGTTTTTTCATCGCCTCAAAAAGTTTGAGGTACCGCACTTCAATGCCGGGTTTGGGCGTTTGACCAGCTTGCAATTCGCGAGCCCGGTTTACACCAATCTCTGTCACTACTGCCTGCACCTGAGACTTGAGCTCATGAAGCGTGAGTCCCGAGTAATCATCAACAACTGCTGCCATAACGAAACACCTCCAAAATAGGTATGAGGAACAAAAAGACAGCCCACATCATACAAGGCTATAGCTTATTGTCAACGACAGTCCACCAACACCACGTATTCGCCTCGAACCTTATCGGGATGGTCTATAAAGTAGGTCAAAACTTCCTCCGCACTACCAGAAACTAATTCTTCAAATAGCTTGGTAATTTCACGCGCAACAATTACTTTTGTCTCCGTTGGAAGTGTCTCCTTGAGCGATTCGAGCGCCTTCATAATACGATGCGGCGATTCGAAGAAAATAACTGGGTGGTCGTAGTTTTCTAAATCTTTAAAAAAAGTTTGTCTTCCCTTCTTTTGTGGCACAAAGCCTAAAAATGAAAATTGATTACCAGCCAGTCCAGCGATAGAAAAAGCAGCGGTGACAGCCGAAGCGCCAGGAACGGCATCAATGCGGATACCACCAATCTCACGCAACTTCTCAACTAAGAATACGCCAGGGTCAGAAACTCCAGGCGTACCGGCGTCAGACACTAGCGCTATTTGTTTACCAGCTTCTATATCAGCCACCACTTCGGCATGAACTTTTTCACTCGTGTGGGCATCATAGCGTTTGAGGATGGTTTTAATATCATAGTGCTTGAGGAGGTTGCCAGTCACGCGCGTATCTTCACAGAGTACGTAGTCTACTTCACTCAAAATACGTAGCGCGCGCATTGTAATATCCTCCATGTTTCCAATGGGGGTAGCGACTACGAAGAGTGTTCCGACTTTTGACATAGCCCTAAGCTATCATTCATCGAGGCAAATGAAAAGGCGGGGCATAAATGCTCCCGCCTTTTGTATGGCTCACATCTTGAGGAAGTCAGCCTCGTGCTCGGCAGCAATGCTGCGAACAAAATCCAAATGCTTTTTGAGCGGCACCACTTCTCCCATAGGAGGAATGATGGGTGTGTGCTCACAGTCTTTATCACGCTCTGTGATAGCAAGCTGCAAGAACATGCGGCTCTTGGCGTCCGAAAAGGTCGGCGCCGGCACGAGGACGTACTGGAAGGGTACCTTCCCACGCCGGAGACTTTGTCCCAGTTTTGCGGCCTTGCGGACGCGCCACCAGGTACGAAGGCCGGGTTTATTTTTCTTGTTGAGGCGAGCCCCAATCACCGCCACGACGAGAGGCTTGTTGCCTTTGTTTGTGGCCGTGAGGTTCAAAAACCATGCCAAAAACCCCTGATTTTCTTTTTTGTCGGGATGAGAACCCACCACTTCCACCACCAAGGGCTCTTCAGTTTGATTTGCCACAGCAGACTCCTGTATTTGATATTTATAGAACGAAAACCAGCTTTTAATATACTATATTAAAGCTATTTTGTCAACAAATCAGCTACTTTGGTGATATCACCCGCCCCCATTACCACTACCACCTCATCTGTAGAGGCCCTTTTCTTAACCGCTTCGGCTAAGGCACCATGGGTTAGAAAGCACTCCGCTTCAATACCAGCTTTGGTTAGAGCCTCTGCTAGCTGTTCACTTGATACCCCTGAAGTGTTTTCTTCGCGCGCTGCATAGATAGGAAGCATATACACTTTGTCTGCTTTGGAAAGAGCGCTCACAAAGTCAGTAAAGAGTTCGTGAGTGCGACTATAGGTATGTGATTGAAAAACTACCGTTAGTTTTTTGGTTGGATAGAGTTCACGAACACCAGCAATGGTAGCTGTTATTTCAGTTGGATGATGAGCATAGTCATCATAGACTGGCACCTTAGCAACATCAGTCACAAAATCTCCTTTGTATTCAAATCGTCGCCACGTACCAGCAAAATACTCAAGTGCGGTAGCTACTACTTCGGGCTTTATTTTAAGAGTACTCGCCACTGCTGCGGCTGCGGCGGCATTGAGGCGGTTGTGTATACCAGGCTGCCGAAGCGGAAGCAAAAGGTCGATATATGTTCGGTAATCTACAACTGTAGCTTTTACTCCTTCTAGCACCGCTTTGCTGTTTGGGTGAGCGGTATCAATAACAATAAAACCGCTCTCTGGCACACTGAGCGCAAGTGTATGAAAGGCGTCTTGTACATCGGCCAAATCTTTGTAGTAGTCGACATGTTCAAATTCAATATTAGTTACCACGAGGATATCTGGCTTCAGATGAAGAAAGTCTCGTTTGTATTCACACGCCTCAACAACTGCGTACTGACTTTTGCCGCCACGAAAATTACTACCAGTCTTTGCTCTTAGTGAGCCAATAACCGCAGTAGGATCAAGTCCCGCTTCCTCAAGTACATCAGTCAGCATGGCGGTCGTAGTTGTCTTACCGTGGGTACCCGCTACCGCAATAAGGTAATACGGATTGGCTACGAGTCCTAGTGCTTCAAAATAATTCATCATCGGTACCCCAAGCGCACGGGCCGCTTTCATCTCTTCATGCGCCTCTGACATCGCTTCGGTATACACCACCATATCTATGTCAGTCGAAATATTTGAAGACAACTGTTGCGGAAAAAAAACGACCCCCTCAGTTTCTAGAGCTTCAGTAATTTGTGACGCGGCTCTATCACTCCCCCGCACCTGCTTTTTTTCTCGCAAGAAAAAACGCGCGAGCGCTGACATGCCAATTCCCCCAATCCCAATAAAATGGATGGTTTGTACTTTTGTAATATCGACAGAGGAGTTATTCATGAGTAGCCATTAGCTGCATAAATTCATCATTTCGTTCGTACTCATTTTTGTACTGGGCAAAGCTTGCAAAGGCTGGCGAAAACAAAATACAATCGGGCGCCACCGCTGCTAGTTTTGCTTCTTCCACCGCTTGCGTCAAATTCTCAACGACTACTACCTCAGTAAACCCAAGTGAAGTTAGCTCGACCAGTAATCGGTCGGTGCCGCTACCTGGTGTCAAAAGTACTAACTTAGCATGAGCAGCAATAGCTTCTGCCAACTTACTACTATCAATATTTTTATCAGCTCCACCCGCTATAAGTACGATATTCTTTTCATCTCCCGCTAAAGCTTCAAGCGCAACCGTGGTAGCTTGCGGCGTAGTGGCATTATTGTCGTTAAAAACCCGAACTCCATTTAAAGTACCTATAAGTTGCAAACGTCCTTCTACCCCAGGGAAAGAAGCTAGACCTGAGAATATTTCTTCTTCAGTTAAGCCCATTGCCAAAAGTGCTTCGTACGCTAGAGCAGCGTTAAGGCGGTTGTGTTCACCCGGCATCGAGAGCAGCATGTCCTCAGGAAGTACTGACGCGTCAGCTAAGATAACTTCTTGTCCAAGCGTTTCTTTTGGTAAGTAAGTTTTGGTCATCTCAAATACTTCAGGTGTAGTCACGAGTACTCCACTCTCCTCTTGGTGCAAAAAGATCTGCGCTTTGTCCTTGAAGTACAGTGCCATCGCTTCAGCCTTACTCTTGCCGCCACGTTCGTAGTAATTGAGGTGATCTTCCATAAAGTTTGTGAAGACCGCCACATGCGGACTTATCTCTGCCCAGCCGAATCCTTGGAGCTGCCATGAATCAAGCTCCATAACACAAAGAGAATCTTCAGCCACTTTTGAAAGGAGTTGGAGATTTGAAACCCCACGCACATTTCCTCCAAGAAGAATTTCTTCACCCGTAGCTACAGAGAGCACGTGATGAACCATATGTGTCACAGTACTCTTGCCGCGTGTACCTGTAATACCGATAATCGGAATGCCAGAAAGCTTCGCAAACAGCGCAGCGCTTTGTGCCAAAGGCGCACCAGCTTTTTTTGCCACTTCAAGATATACCGAGTCCATTGGCACACCAGCTGCGACGAGCACCAAATCGGTATCAGAAAAGTTTTCTTCTTTATGTCCACCAAGGACAAATCGAATATTTGAAAGATCAGAAAGCTCCGCTACTGAAGACGCGAGCTCGGTCTCAGTCTTGAGATCAGTCACAATTACTTCTTTAGCACCGCTCTCAGCAATATAGCGCGCATCACCAATACCCCGACCGAGCAGACCAAGCCCCATAACGGTAATTCTTTTATCTTTAAAGTAGTCAGTTTGCATATCCTACTATCATACGGAAAATTGTTGTAATTACCACCGTCAAACAAAAAGACATGATAAACTCTTTACAGATATGACCAAACGTAAAAAAGCCTTTAATGTCTTTCTTTTCCTTCTCATTCTCGGAGGTGGTTTAACGGCGTCATTTTTCCTTTCCCAGTACGTAGCCAGCAACAACGGCTCACAGGTACTCATTCAAGAGTTTGGTCATGTTGGCATCTTACTCATCAGCTTTATTGCTGGTCTCAACCTCTTTATCCCAATCCCAGCCGCCACCTTTGTTCCTGTGTTCACCGCTGGTGGAATCTCCCTCTTTGAAATCATCGTTCTCCTCGTTGTCGGTACCATGGCAGCTAATTTACTTTCTTATTTTCTTGGTCGGTACGGTGGAAAAATCACCCATACTCACTACCCCGAACTGCAAAAGAAATTAGTGGCGCTCTACACCAAACGAAAAGAATGGTTAGTGTATTTTGTATTTTTGTTTACCGCGCTCATGCCACTCCCTGACGAAGTATTCCTTATTCCTCTTGGAATTATCGGTGTAAGACTCCAGCAGTTTATTGTTCCCCTCGTGCTGGGCACTATTTGTTATCAAACACTCGCTGCTTTTGGCATCCACAACATCTTTAAGTTCCTTTTGGTCTAAAAAGACCTCATTTCTACATAAGGTGGAAAAACCCCCTTCCCCACATCCACTTTGCTATACTTTAGTATATGCCATCAAAAAAATTAGAGCAGTATAAATATTTCCAACCCATTGCTTGGACTCTGTGCCTGAGCTTCGCTGGATTTGTCGGCATGCTCGCTCTCCAATTAGAAACCCAAGTACAAAAGTTTAATACTTCAGCCATTAGCTTCGAGCAACGCCTCACTAACATTGAAGAAATAGTCGGTGCCGTCCCGCAGTCTGAATAATATCCAACAAAACCCCGCTCCTAAGAGCGGGGTTTTGCATTTATAAAAGACGGCCTAGGACTTACATTTTTTTAGAGTTTCTGCTATAGTAGCGAGCACTTGAAGTGACGTAGAAGCCCGTGTGCGCGCTTAGCTCAGCTGGTAGAGCATTCGACTGATACTCGAAAGGTCCTAGGTTCGACCCCTAGAGCGCGCACACGGGCTTTTACTCTGTCTCGGTACAACTACTTTTGTGCTCAAAGTCCTAGGTCTTGCGGAAGCAACAAATTTTAAACATAAGAAAAGCCCCCGAGTTGAAACTCAGAGGGCTTTTTCAGTTGTGCGCGGCTTAGGCCTTTGCCCAAATGGCGCGGAAGAACGAACGCACGATGTAGTTCTGGGGAAACACCTTCGCTGCGTAGAACAGGAGCACGGCCGAGATCGCGAGCGACTCCCAACCTTGACCGTTTCTGAACAACGTCACGAAACTGTTGATCACCCACCAGCTGGTGAGAGTCATCAGAAACCAGGCGAGCAGGATACGGGGGGTCAGGGTTTTGACCGAGGACAGAACTTTCATGGATGTCTCCTTTATTTGAAGGCTGTTGAGCCGACGATGACAATGGCAAGGAACACGAGGGTGGCAACAGTCATGAGAGGCTCATACCACCACGGACGAATTTTCTTCATTTGAAACGTGCCGCTAGGGCGTTGTTTATCTACCACTATAGTAGCATATTTTTACCCTAAAGTCAATGACTCTCGCCTCTTCCCTAGGTCGGTCCTAGGGAAGGCAGTGGACATAAGAAGAGGCCAAAACACTTCGTGTTTTGGCCTCTTGAGCTTGGTCTTTGCTCATCAGTAGAACCTGGTTGTGAGAGCATCCCACTTCTGAGCAAAGAACTTGCGCACAGGGTCGTGCCTCGGTCGCCAAGCAATGTTGTAAAACATCACCACCAGCAAGGAGGCAAAGAGGATACAGACTGACAACGCTGCTGACCAGTCTTTGAACCCGAAGGTGACAACAAGCAGCAGGAGGCAGAGCTGGAAGACCCCAATCAGCACCAGTACCAGATTTCGAGCGGACATTTCGTTCTCCAAGGGTTGTTTATCTGTCCTAAATAATAGCACAATTTATGCTTAAAGTCAATGTTAGTACCAAGACCGTCTCCCTCTTAGATAAGCTATACTATAGTTATATGAAATTATACCTGTTTGCTGTAAGCCTTTTTATTCTCACTCCTTCCTTCGCCTTGGCACAGTTTTCCCCTTCTCTCCAAAACTTCTTCCGTGGTTTGATGACCTTTTTTGACTCAACACTTATCCCATTCATGTTTGGGATCGCCTTTCTTATTTTTGCCATCAATGTCGTTCGCTACTTTGTGGCCGGCGCAGGCAATAAAGATGTTCAGGAAAACGCTAAGAGTGTCGCCCTTTATGGAGTAATGGCTTTTGTCTTCATAACTATTTTCTGGGGAATTGTAAATATGTTTGTGGATTCTACCGGACTCGAAGGCTGCCGACCTATCACCTCTGATTACGTCCAAAATAAATTCATGGGACCGCCTCTCCCACCGTGTCCATAAGAAGTATTTCTTCTTAAAGTTGGTAGACACAAAAAAAGACCAGCGCCCAAAGGCGCTGGTCTTTTTACGTATGCAAATTTTTGCAAAAGAGATAGCGTCCAGCGATTTTCTCTGGGGAGAAAAAATCGGGACGTAAATTCTGAATAGTCGCTTGCGCTCTTTTCATCATTTAACACTCTTTTGTCTTATCCTAAAAGTCCGGTCTTTCCCTGGGGTCTGATACCATTTCAGAGAATTGAGTATCATCTCTCGTTTTGTGCTCAATTGAGGCACAAAACATCGACCAATTAGCCGTGAGTTATAGGGTCACCCCTATAATCCGACGTGTCCAATTGGAATTAATCCACGACCAGCTTCCGCTAGCCGTGCCTTGTTACGACTTAGTCCTTGTTATCGAGCTTACCGTCGGCCCACGCGAGGTGGGACTTCGGGCACTCCCGACTCCCCTGACTTGACGGGCGGTGAGTACAAGGCTCGGGAACGTATTCACCGCGGCGTTGCTGATCCGCGATTACTAGCGATTCCGGCTTCATGAGGGCGAGTTGCAGCCCTCAATCCGAACTGAGGATGGTTTTATTAGGATTTGCTCCACATTACTGTATTGCGTCCCGTTGTACCACCCATTGTATCACGTGTGCAGCCCAAGACATCAAGGGACATGCTGACCTGGCGTCATCCTCACCTTCCTCTCCCGTGAGGGAGCAGTCTCGTGTGATACTTATAACACACAACGAGGGTTGCGTTCGTTTCCCCACTTAAGGGAACAGCTCAAGCCACGAACTGACGACGGCCATGCATCACCTGCTATACACCCTCGAAGGCTTCCTAGGTTTCCCTAGGCGTGCAGTATAGTTTCTAGTCTTGGTAAGGTTCTTCGCTTATCGACGAATTAAGCCACATGATCCACCGCTTGTGCGAGCCCCCGTCTATTCCTTTGAGTTTTAATCTTGCGATCGTACTACCCAGGCGGTCTGTTTAACGCGTTAGCTTCGCCACAGAGAGGGTCGATACTCCCTATAGCCAACAGACAGCGTTTAGGGCGTGGACTACGCGGGTATCTAATCCGCTTCGCTACCCACGCTTTCGTGCCTCAGCGTCAAGAATGTGCCAGTAAGCTGCCTTCGCATTTGGTATTCCCCATGATATCAACGGATTTCACCCCTACACCATGAGTTCTGCTTACCTCTCACACCTTCTAGTTATACCGTTTCAAATGCGAGCCTGGGGTTGAGCCCCAGAATTTAACACCTGACTAATATAACCGCCTACGCACCCTTTACGCCCAGTAAATCCGGATAATGCTTGGGGCCTCTGTATTACCGCTCCTGCTGGCACAGAGTTAGGAGCCCCTTATTCATGAGGTAACGTCAATAAAATTCCTCCCTCATAAAAGGTGTTTACGTCCCTAAGGACTTCATCCACCACGCGGCGTCGCTCCGTCAGACTTTCGTCCATTGCGGAAGATTCTCGACTGCAGCCTCCCGTAGGAGTATGGACCGTGTCGCAGTTCCATCGGTGGGGGTCAGGCTCTCACCTCCCCTAGCCGTCGTAGCCTTGGTAAGCCGTTACCTTACCAACAAGCTGATAGCCCGCAGGCCGTTCCCAAAGCGATAAATCTTTACTCCGAAGAGACCATCAAGTATTATCCCGCCTTTCGACGGGTTATCCCTGACTTTGGGGTACGTACCTACGTGTTCCTACCTCGTCTGCCATGGGCCTAAACCCATTCGACTTGCATGCCTCATCCACGCCGCCAGCATTCATCCTGAGCTAGGATCAAACTCTAATTTAAGACAGGGCACTAAGAGATAAATCTCTAGTGCATCTGCGTTAGTGAGACTATGCGGTACTGTACTACTTCCCGCGCTCAACTAACTATTTACCTAAAGGATAAGACAAAAGAATGTACGACTCCTTGCGGAGTCATTGATTACTTTTGCTTAAAAATTGTGCATGCATATGTTGTTTTCTGATCAATGCTCAAAGAGTATTGTGAATTTGATGTCGCTATTCTCTCGCTTAGAAAATCACGGAAATCAAACTACTTCATAAAACTAATATGTACGTCATATATATTGCTGTTGCACAATATATATGGATATTCAACTGCTGAAAAATCATACAGTCCCCTAACAAAATACTCGTGCAGTTAAGCAAAAGTAGCAAGTCAGAGTGTTATCAAAATACAGTGTTCTCGTTTGAAGGATTTTGCCGGAACTTACCCGAGCAAAAGGTGCCAATTGGCGCCTCTTTGTTACCTCCAATGAACAGTGACAAGCATTATACAGATACAAGAAAAATTTGCAAGTCTATTAGGGGGACATAAAATAAAAGGCCCCCATCCTGAGATGAGAGCCTTCTTTTGTGGTCACTTTTCTGCTCAAAGTGCATGTCTTTGAAACGTGTTACCACGTATCAAAACGACTTCAATCCCCTCTTTGACCGCCTGCGGACCAAGGAGATCAATGAGTTCCCGAATCGCTTCGTTAGTGAGGCGAGTGCAACCGAGCGTTTCCTGCTCCCAGAACGCTCCAGCTTTGTAGCCAGACGTGCCATGAACATGAATCGCTTCCCAACCCCGCACACCCTGCCAACTGATGAGGAATTTTGCTTCCCCCATCATGTTGTCAGGATGCCCAGGTGGCAAACAGCCTTTTTGCAAATGCCGGTAGATGCGCCGGGCTTGCGCTTTTGGGCACCAAGAGGGTTTGAGGTCGATGTCGCGTACCCAGCCGCGTACTTCACTGTGCGGCAAGAAACTCGGCTCGGGTGTCATGACCGCATAACCGACCACTGGCTCATAGAGACCGTCTCCAACCTTTCGGTAGTAAAGAAGCTCTTTGGCTGTGTAGTCGATGATGAGCACATGAGCTGCGTTACTTTTGACCGACATGGTTTCTGGTGGAGTGAAAACTCCACCTTCAATTACCTGTCCGCCATCAACCTGCCGCACGGTAAAGCGTCCGAAGCGGACGGTATTCTCTGTTGGTGCTTGAAGCTCCTGCGTCGTGGATAGATCAGCTGCAAAACTATTTGTCGTGCAGCCAAGGACACCCGTGACAGTCAGAGCAGCAAGGACAAGGCGGACCAGCCAATGCAGCAGAAACTCGTTCCACATCACAGTGAGTGCCGCAATGATGAAAACTACCAGACCTCCTAAAGCAAATTGATGCTTGGTTTGAGTTCGCATTCGCATGCTATTTTCCTTATGAAGTGAAAGATCAAGACTGTGTGTATTATAACACATTTTATTAAAAAAGCAAAAAACCCAGCTGTTAGCTGAGTTTTACAATTGGTCTCTATACATAAGGAACGAAAATCTACGGAAGGATATGCAATATCTTAATAAGTTCGGGTCGCCGCCAGTAGTCAGTTTCCTGCCAGTGGTAGTCGCCTGTAAGTACTAAGATGGTGAAAAGTGGTCAAGCCAAGTTTCATCCGTGCACCTGCGCTAGATTGCCTCGTAGTTGGTCAAGCCAAAGACAAGGTCAATCGTAGACAGTTTGGTAAAAAAATAATCTTACCCAACTATCCACTAAAGAATGTGGTCACGAACGAGGACCTACGGTCCTCGTTCGTTTCCTTTACGCCGCTTTGGGCGGCGTTGCTGCTTCCACACCGCGGATGCGATGTGTGCCGTCAACTGCGAGCCTGGCGGCCCGATAGATGACATCCTGCAGGTTGTCAGGATTGACACCTTTGGTGACTTCATCGAGGCCGCGGACAGCGAGCAGGTTGCTGGTGGCGCAGGCCTCGATCTCAATCAGCCGCTTTTCTGCGCCGACAGTGAGTTCAAACCGGCGCTTTCCATTCGACTCGATGAGCCTTTTCAGATCACCATCGAAGCCGTCTGGGAAAAGTACCCTTTGATACCCACTCACCTTCTTCATCAGCGTCACCTCTGCGGCCACAGCCTGCACTTCCTGCTTGGCAGAAAGAGCGGCCGCTTTGGCCGAGTTGACTTTGTCTTCCACTTGCGTGACCATCTCCTTCACCACCTTCACATCAGCTTTGCTTGCGCGCCGCATCAGGTAGATGGTGGCGAAGCACAGAAGGAAAAGTACCCCGATTGCAAGCAGGAGCCATGAGCCCCAAGCCAGAATCGGATTTCCCTTAAGTATGTTCACATCGGTCTGAAGACCAGCCACATCGGTTCGCAGTTTTTCCAAGTCACCCACTTTGGTTTTGAAGTCAGTGAGTGCTTTGTTGGCCGCATCGATGTCTCCATCAGTGGCAAAGCCGTCTTGGCCATCGTTGAGCAACTTCAGCTGTACGCCGAACTCTTTCAACTGCCTCGCCAGTTCCTTCACTTCTTTTTGGTTGCTGCCAGATTTGGCAACTTCCTCCTGAAGCTTTTTCACTTGGCCTTCCATGTTGGCGATCGCCATGGCTTGCTTGACGTCAGCCGACGCCGGGAAAGTCCCGCCGTAGACCGCAGCCGTTGCAACTGGGGCCACAGGCGTCACCGCAACCGAAGTTGCGGGCACTTCTGTGGCCATGGTCGCTTCGCGTTTCACCAGGTCATCCAGGAAAAACTTTCCTGCCTGACCCATCGCCCTGAACTCGGTTGCCTTGATGGTTTCTCCGAGGTTGAGCTGATAAAGAAAAAGATTGTTGAATTCCTCTTTCTTGAGCTTGCCTTGAGGCAGTCCCTTTTTTTGGGCATAGCCGTACGCAAGTTGTACCAACACATCCGTCGGAAAAGAACCGTCCTTCATATGACCATCTTTGATGAGGTCTTTCTCGAAATCAGGCCATCCTTCACCAGACGAATGCTTGAAAAGCGTCACTTGGTTCGCAAAGCTGACAGAAGCCAGCAGTGCCAACAGCAAGCCGACGACTTGGGCTTTGATTTTCATGACTCTTCCTTCTCACGTTTTGTTGGAGACCGATGCGACAGGATTGTCGCATCGGTTTGGCTCAGTCAGCGTGCTTGGGAGCACACGCCGCGCCGCAGCCACCACTGGTTGTGACACCGATGGTGCCGTGGGTGCTGGACTGCGCCGCCGCACCAGAGTTCGTCTGGACGTTGATGAGGTTACCCCCACTGCCGCAACCACTGTCCTTGCAGCTGTCTGCTTGGATTTTTGCACCAATGGCGCCGTTGAAAGCGGACGGTACTGCAGTTGCGAAAGTCTTCAGCGTAGCGCGCAGGAAGTCTTCCTGTACCGCTGCATTGATGAAGATCTTCAGCGGGTTGCCTCTCTCGTCGTACTTGATCTCGCCGGCGTTGTCAGTCACCAGGGCAATCGCAGCGTAGGTCTCCAAGCCCATACCTCTCGGGTTGTGACCCGGGTAGATGTAGACCATTTTGGCCCGCTTGTCCCACTGGATGGTGCGAGCGGTTTCGGCACTGCCGGTGAAGATGGGACGCCCCGAGAGGTACTCGAGCCATTCCTTCTCTTCAACGATTTTGGCCTCGTCAGAGACAGCTTGGCGGTACTTGGCCCGTTCAGCTTGGCTCTTAGCTACGTAGTCCTGGTTGGACATCGTCTCCGTGGCGAAACTTCCCGAGCCCGTGGCACAGCCTGCCAAAAAGGCAGCGACCAGGAAGAGAAAGAGGCCCTTGATGGACCGTGAAAATGCCTTCATGTGATTCTCCTTGGGGGGTTTTGGAAAGGTTGACTTACTCGCAGATTTCGTACTGCAGTTGCGATGTCATCCCGCCGGATGGCTGAATGAACAACGAAGAGACGTGAAGCGGACCGCAACCAGGACAGCAGCTTTGCAGATAGAGACTAGGCAGATACTGCCCGCCCTCCACCGGCATTGCACTGCTCTGGTTCACAGGCCAACACTTGCGTGTGACCTGAGGCGGAGCTGCGACCTTGGGTGGCGCAGCTGGGGGTGCTTGAGGCACTTCCACGCGCTTCGGTGGTTCGAGTTTGGTGGGGACACCTTTTTTGGCGTCCGCCACCGCATTCCCCGCAAGCAGCAAACTGCCCACGAAAAATGCGGTCAGAAATTTCCGACCACCCATGAGGATGGTCTGAACGATTGCTTGCATGAGAATTATCCTTCCGTAAATTGTCAAAGACCGTTGAAGAGAGCAGGATTGCATCTCTTAAGATTCGCAGAGTACACTACCATACTTTTGCCAAAAAAGCAAGTATGTCGTGTAGCGCTTTTTTATTTACCTTCTCTATCTCATTTTTTATACTTTTTTGACATATAAAAACCGCTCGATTTCTTCCGAAGAAGAAGTCGAGCGGTTGAGCTTCGTCACACAAGGTGACTAAGCGGCCTTACGGGGCCGAAGGGACGGGACGACTCGCGTTCTGCAGCTGCATCGAACCCGCGCCGATGGCTTGGGCCCGCACCGAGGACGAGACCGGGCTGTTGCCGATGCCTTGGTTGATGGCCAGGGCGCCGGTACCGATCTGGGTGTTGGTCTCGAACACGCTCTGGTTGAAATTGCAGGCCACGTCACAGCTGCCGTCCGGGTTGACACCCATGCGAGCGATGAGGCTCTGCACCGTGTCGATCTTGGCGAACGTTTGCACGGTGCCCTTGCCGTCACCGCCGGCGTTCTGTCCGAGAGCATCTCCGGAGGAGAGCTGCCAGGCGCTGAACGACAAGGCGGGGGCGAAGGTCGGCTGGGGCGTCGGGGTCGTGGTCACGCAGCCGTAGCAGGTGGACTGCACGTCCTGGGCCGCGGCCACACCGGTGAATCCGATGGCGGCAACGAGGCCGAAAGCGACAGCAATCATCTTGAGGGAACGGACGAGGAACGAGTTCATGGCGATTTCTCCTTGAGAGCCATTGATGAAGTGGGTGAATGCGAAATGCAAACACCCGAGGATTGTCCCGCCGAAGCGGGGACAAGGGTATGACTTCCGCCACATTTTTTCCCCGCCTCATCAGAACTACCCGATACTATACACGTATTTGAATAATTGTCAAGCATTCACAAAACGCTCTCTGTCAAGGTCTGTGGAAGGTGTTTTACTAGCCACTTCCTCCCCATGCTACAATGAATCTTCACTACATGAATAAAAAAGCGCTCCTCCACCTCAGTAATGAATTTGCGCCAGTCATCGCTTTCTTTATCGCCGCTCAGTTTTTTACGTTTTATATCGCTACTGGTGTTTTGATTGTTTCCACCCTACTAGCCCTATCTGCCGGCTGGCACTTTGATAAGCGCTTCCCTGTTTTGCCAATTATCTCAGGGTTTTTTGTTATCACCTCTGGCCTCATCACCATCTGTTACAAGACGCCTGATGCGCTTATTTTTGCTGACTCGCTGTACTACATCCTGATGGGTACCACTATTTTTGTTGGACTGTTATGCAAGATAAATATTCTTAAAATTATCTTCGGGCGCACGTTTGCGATGAAAGATATCGGTTGGAATATTCTAGCCAAACGTTGGATAGTTATTTTTCTCCTCGCTGGGGTAGCCAATGAAGTCGCTCGAGGCGTCCTCTCTCCAGAAGAATGGGTGCACTTTAAAGTCCTAAAAGTCATCACTATAACTGTCTTTGGATTCTACCAATTTACACTCTCAAAACGGTACCGTATTGAAGGTGAAGCTAACGAATGGGGTCTCCGTAAAGATTAATCAGTACCTTCCTCAGTACCGCACGACCCTTGTTCAGTTATCACTGAGCGACGTACAACCTCCTTAAAGCCGTCGCTGTCCACACAATAAAAACCTTTACTTAAAGGTGCTTCGAGTGCCACCCTTTCACCTGAGTTATAACAAGTGACGTCATCTGGAAGAGCGAGCTCCTCACACACATACTCGTAGCTGGCATTTGAAAGATAGAGCGACTCAGCATTTTTGAGTGATAATGCCAGAAGTTGCTTTTGCATCACATCAGTCTTAAGTGAAGTCTCTGTCCATTCCCCAGTGAAGTAGCCATGTTGGTACGCAGTAGTGGCTCCAAAGCCAATGAGCGCAGTCACAAATATAACCAGTGTCAAAACAACAACGACAACTGTGCGGTAGATAGTTTGAAGTTTTGTGAGAGTCACTGGAAGTGGTTTTGCTACAGGTAAATTTTCAAGCGCTTCAAAAAGAACCACAGTGAAGCAGAGTTGCCAAAATGAAGCAAAAAGAACACAGAGAAGAATTGGGATGACAAATACTGCTTCAAGTGTCGAAGGAAAGAGTGCTGAAAGCGCAGCCAGTACCACCATTGCTAAAACTGCCAAAAAAATGAGCGCCACACTAAAGAGGATACGTAGCAGTACTGGCCAGAAGCGACCATACACTAGTGCAGTACTGGCAGTTAAAGCGGCAATTCCCTTTTCTTTTCCTGCTATCAGCAAAAACATTGAGAACAAAAGGTAGATACTGAGCAGGAGTCCTGGAATGATAAAAAACATATATCCCACTTGTGTCAGCACCTGCACATACACACTCACCAGTGAAATCGCCACTACATTGCTTACTGCCCAAAATAAGCTGTCGCGGTAGCGTACCGATTCTTTTCGCTTTAGTAAGACACGAAGAATGGTCGCAAATATACTAATGATTCCGATAAGGACACAGAGACAAACAAAAATAATGCACGAGATTAAGCCGAGTATCTGCCAAGAAGACTCTGGGCCCGACACAAGGAGGCTTCCCCACATTTGAAGCAAGAGAACAGCTGAAAGACAAATGACCACAAACGCCAAAATACTCTTGAGGAGAAGTGGTATCTGAGCCAAAGCGAGGGTAAAGCTGTCTTTAGCAAGTGAAGTGTATGTCGGGAGTAGGCTCGCTTCAACTCTAGGTACAGAAATCTCTGTAGATACGTCTTCCCCGCTAGCCGTCTTGTATGCAGCTTCAATAGCAGCCTCACTGTACCCAATCGCCAACATTTCATCCCGTATCTGACTTTTGGTGTGCCCAGCTTTGATACGCTCACTGAGCGCCTGCATTAGTTGTGAATCCATATGAGATATATGATACCAGCAACTGTTTGGAAAGTCGTCTAAAATTGCGTACAATGGGCACACTATGTCTAACAAAGAAACCATTGTCATGTCAGTTGGTGGATCACTTATTGTCCCAGACGCCATTGATACAACTTTCCTCATCAACCTAAAGACGTTTATTGAATCGGAGACGGCTAACGGCCGTCGTTTTATTATCATCGCTGGCGGTGGAAAAACGGCGCGTCGGTACCAAGATGCGGCAGCAGGTGTAAGTAACCTCACGAGCGACGACCTCGATTGGATGGGTATTCACGCCACTCGTCTCAACGGACATCTTCTACGCACTATCTTTCGAGACATCGCCCACCGCGTAATGATTACCAATCCTGATGAAATTCTTGATATCAACCTTGATGAGAAAGTGATTATCGCCGCTGGCTATCGTCCAGGCTGCTCGACTGATTTACGTGCGGTACAAATCGCTACCCGCGTTGGCGCTAAAAAAGTCATCAACCTCTCAAACACTGACTATGTCTATAATGACAATCCAAAGACAAACCCTGAAGCAGAAAGAATAGAAGCGATTACCTGGCCTGAATTTAGAAAACTCATTCCCGAAGAATGGGGACCAGGACTGTCTTCTCCGTTTGATCCAGTAGCAGCCAAAGAAGCTGAGCGACTCGATATAGAAGTAGCCCAAATAAATGGTGAGCGCCTAGAGGAAGTGGTGAAGTATCTCCACGACGAACCTTTTATCGGCACCCGCATCCACTAACTCAGAACAAGGTACAAAACAGCAACTCACAATTTATGTATCATATATAATACATAAATGAAAAGTATCGTTGATGAGCTTGCATTAAAGGCGTTTTTATTAGCAACTGAAAATGCCTCTGATTTCATAGTCGTAAACTTACTCACAAATAAAGAGAAGATAGCTCTAGGACGTAGGTTGATTATTGCTGAGGCTATAAAAGCTGGGAAGACCCGAATGGAAATTAATGAACGTATTAGCATCAGCCCAAATACCTTTACTCAGATAAAACGCTGGATTGACTCTGATCAAAAAATATATACTTCAGCGAAAACTGTTCGCGATATTAGCCGAAAGCATGCACAGCGCCGCCAGCGAGTAGAAAATTTTAGTTATGAGGATATGAAAAGACGTTATCCAGCACACCATTTATTATTTTCAATAGTCGAAGAACTATGGAAAAGAAAATAGCTTTATGTATCACGAATGATACATAAAGCTATTTTTTTATTTTCGCACAAGAGCAGTCCTCTGGAAAATGTTTGAGACAAACAAAAGGCCGGAAAGCAAAGCTTTCCGGCCTTTTGTTTTGTGTCTTATTCAAAATCAACTGATTTTAGAAACTTTTCTACTTCTTGGTATAGCTGTTCTATTGTCCCACTATTGGTAATAATAAAGTCCGATTCTTTAAGTGCTCCAAAAATGTTTTGTTTAGTTGGGTCGTTTTGATTAGACTCAGCTTGTTCTTGTGAGAGCCATTTTTCAAACGTGACATGATCTTTGGCGCTGTTGCGGGCAAGTATGTGTGCAAAACGAACTTCGGGCGGAGCGTCGATACCAAGCACAATGCCACCGAGTTCTTTAATCCGCTGCACTTCTGCGACAGCGCGAAGGCTTTCAATAATCACGTCTCCTGCCACTTCCTCAGCTCGAGCGTACAATGAATCAATGATGTAGCTCGGGCCATACTCTGCCCGAAGCTCGTTAGCCACTTGTATCATCGAGTCACGATCAACCGGCATTCCACGGCGTTCAATTTCTTCGACTATAAAGCCACTGGCTGAGTAGTGAGTAAACCCCTTTTCTTTTTTAAGGTACTCAACGACCGTTCCCTTTCCTGCTCCAAATGAACCTGTGATGCCAATTATCATGACTGGGATTTTTTATTAGCTTTCCACTCTTCGTAGAGAACAAGGAGCGGGTTAGCAATAAAGATTGAAGAGTACGCTCCCGCAAATACTCCAACCATCAATACTAAGATAAAAGTTTCGGTTACAGAGCTTCCAAAGAAGTAGAGCGCAAGGAGCGCCAAGAGGACAGTCATTGAAGTATTAATTGAGCGCGCCATTGTTTCATCAACTGCTTGTCCGACAATTTCACCAAACGGCTTAGCCAGTGAATACGTAACTTCAGTGCGCTTCATACCGCCCGGTTCATTGATAACCTTTGACTGCTCAGTTCGGTGCTGCTTAAGTTTATCGCGTACGCGGTCGAAAATAACAATCGTGTCGTTTACTGAGTAACCCAAGATAGTAAGAAGTACGGTCACAAACAAAATATCCGCCTCCGCTCCGAGGAAATATCCGAGGAGACTCATTGCTGCCATCGGCACCAAGATGTCATGGATAAGAACGACAATAGTAATGAGTCCATAGACCCAAGAACTCACTGGCCAACCAATTCCTGCAAAGGCAAAGGCAACATAACAAACGGTCAAAAAGAGCACCGCACCAATAGCCCAGACCGCCTTATCTTTGAGCTCTTGCCCAATCACTGGGCCGATAGAAGTGAAGCGTGAGATTTCACCTCCTTCACCAAGGGAAGTCAGGGTGGTGTTTAGAGTGATTCGCTCTTCTTCAGAGAGCGCTTTTGTGCTCACCAGATATCCTGTGCCTACTTCACTTTCTGACTGTCTAATTGAAGTGCCGCCGTACCCAAGGGCTGAAACAGCATTCTCAACCTCAGACTTTTCTGGCAACACCGTGTATCGGACTTCAGTGAGTGAACCTCCGGTAAAGTCTATTCCTGGCTTGAGGCCGAGCGTAAGCACAATCGCAATTGAAGCTACCACAATAAAAGCGGCTGCAATGAGGAAATATTTTTTGTAGCGAATGATGTTCATAGATTATTTTTTTATCAACCCGGTCCCAAACAGATACGACCATAGTCCACTGTCACTACGCTTTGCATCAGGCAGTGCAATGAGAAGTGTGCGCGTAAAGACAATCGCCGAGAGCATTGAGGTGAGAATACCGAGCCCGAGAACGAGCGCGAAGCCCTTGATGAGTGAAGTACCGAACCAGAACAAAATTGCCGCTGAAAGAAGTCCCGTTACGTTACTATCTTGAATTGCTGTCCAAGCTCGTCTGAAGCCTTCGAGTGCCGCTTCACGACTCCCCTTGCCCGAACGATACTCTTCTTTCATACGTTCAAAGATAAGTACATTGGCGTCTACCGCCATACCAAGCGAGAGCACAAACCCAGCCAAACCAGCAGCGGTAAGTGTCACTGGAATAAACATAAAGAGGGCAAGGGAAAGAGCTACGTAAAATAACAGCGCAACACTAGCCACCAAACCAGCAACGCGATACCACAGAATCATAAAGGCAGCGATAAGCGAAAATCCAATCACTCCAGCAAAGTAGCTCTGGGAGACAACTCCCGCCCCTAAAGTAGCATCAATAGTTTGCGTACTCACAAGCTCAATTGGTACCGGAAGCGCACCGAAGTTGAGGTTCTCAGTTAACTCACGTGCCTCAATCGGAGTAAACCCGCCTGAAATAACCGCCGTGCCGCCAATGATGGTTTCGTTGATTCGTGGAGCTGAAATGATTTCTCCATCGAGGAAAATAGCAAGCTGACTACCAACGTTGTTTCGTGTGATATCAGCAAAAATATCACCCCCTTCTTGATTAAACTTTATTGAAACGACTGGTTCATTGGAGAGCTGCCCACTTTGTCCACTCGTAAATTCAAGACTAGCACTTTCAAGGTATCGCCCAGTAAGACCGGTATCTATATAGGGCTCAGGTGCCACTTCACCATTTATAAGTACATTATCAATACTGATACTTCCGCTAGCATTTGCTTCCATTCGCTCAAGTGCCTGTAGTGTAGAGAGCGCTTCGTTGTCAATGAGTTTAAATTCCAGAAGTGGAGTACGCCCAATTTCCGCTACAGCGTCTGCCACATCAGTTACGCCAGGAAGCTCGACTACGAGACGTTCCTTTTTTTCACCTGATACAAATGAACTACTTTCCACATATACCACCGGTTCTGAAACACCAAACAGGTTTACGCGTCGTTCAATCACATCGCGCAATACATTCATGAGTTCAGGCACTTCGGCAGCAGAAATACTACTAGTATCTGCCTCATATACGAGGTGTGCTCCACCAGCCAAATCAAGACCAAGTTTAAATGGATGTTTTGCGCCATCAGTAACGGCGTTGCTGTACACAAAAAAACCAAGGTATCCGAGAACACCGAGGAGAACAAATACTTTAAAAATACGTAGGAACGCTGTAGAGCGAGATTCGGTAGTCATAAGGAATAAGATTTATGAGCACTGTTATAGCATATTTGGCCTTAGTTTCCTATTGACACGCTTGTAATTCAAGGAGGTTACGGAACAAAAGTGCCACCGTAATTGGCCCAATACCGCCAGGGACAGGAGTAAAAAGAGCTGCTTTAGTAGCCACATCAAGATGCGCATCTCCGACCAAGAGTCCTCCATCTTCAGACGCACCCGCATCAAATACAACCACCCCTTCCTTTACCATATCAGGTAACAATAGGTTTGGTTTGCCGACACCTAAAATAATAATGTCTGCCTCTGCTACCAACGCGGCAGTATTGGTACTTTCTGCAGTAACCACACGCACCTCTCCCCCCATCTTCTTGGCATAAACCTCCGCTGGAGCTCCAACTAATTTTCCCGAACCAAAAATAACCACTTTTTTATCTTTCCAAACTACATTATGTCGCTTGGTAATTTCATTAATAGCACCAACTACTGGTGGTAAAATTTCCAAATCTTCCTGCTGATATCTAAAAGCATCTACATCGTGTGAACTAGGAAGACTCGAGAGTACGGCAGCAGTATCAATATGGGCCGGTAACGGCAACTGTACAACCACCCCTTGTGCGCTTCGGACTGCCCGCTCTACAGCTGCTATCACATCAGCTGTCGTTGACCCGTCAGGCAATATCTCAATAAGGAGATCTATTCCTAAGGCACTTCCTTTGGCTTTTTTGAGGGCAAGATATTTCTGCGTCTCAAAATTTGGACTACAGGCAATGATGGCCATTATTGGCGGCACAGGAAGACCATCAACCACATGGGCTGTATCTTTATAGATGTCTGTTGCTATTGCCTTTCCATCAACAATCATGTGCGGCAGTATAGCAGAAAATGCCTTTCAAAGCAGGTCAATTAAAACCAAATTCTTTTTTCAAATCTGCTATCCCTTTAGCCAACTGCACCTTCGGCTCCCAACCAAGTAGCGCTTTTGTCTCTGAAATATCTGCCAGTGTATGCTTTGGTTCTAGTCTGGCTGCTACATACTCAATTGTTCCTCCTATCATCATAGCTAAAGTATTAATACTTGTTTCAATGCCAGAACCAACATTGAGCACTTCCCCTTTACCGACCGTCTCACTATGACTGGCGGCAATAATAGCTGAGGCTACGTCTGACACATGCACAAAGTCTCTTGTCTGTTCCCCGTCTCCAGTAACGGTAAGTGGTTGTCGTTCTTTTACTAACTTGAGGAAGCGACCAATCACCAGCGCATACGGACCTTCGGGATCAAAGTGTGGGCCGTACACATTAAAAAAACGCAGTGAGACGGTCTCCAGAGCAAATAACTCACTCCATAAACGCATGTACTCTTCGCCAATGTATTTGTGTAAGGCATACGGACTCTTAGGTGCAACTGGTAAATGAGTAGAAAGTGGTAACGTCTCTTGGTCACCATAAGCTGCACTTGAGGCGGCGAATACTATGCGCTTTACCTGAGCACTCTTGGCAGCCTCAAGGACAGAGAGGGTGCCGTTTACATTCACATCATGGACAATTACCGGCTCATCAATTGAAAACTGGACACGTGGTAAAGCGGCTAAGTGGACAATAACATCCACTCCTTTGCATATTTCAACAAGCGCGCTCGTGTCACGAATATCTTGCTCATAAAAATCAACTTCTGCTGGTAAACGCTCTATATTCCCCGCGCATAAGTCGTCTACTACTTTCACTTTGTGTCCTTGCTCCAAAAGAGCTAAGACGAGGTTGGTTCCAATAAAACCAGCGCCGCCTGTTACGAGAAATGTTTTTTGCATATAGTAAGTATAACTGCACAAAGAGTGCCTCGGTTGCAACAGACTACGTGCCCGTTCGCATCACAATGGTTGCAATCGTCTTCAGAGCGATTTGTATATCCAAAAAAAGAGAACGTCGCTCTAGGTAGAATAAATCGTACGAAATCTTCACCTTAGTACGCTCCACATCTACTCCACCACGAGGTACGTCAAAGTTATTTATCTGCGCCCAACCAGACAGTCCTGGCTTCATAAAGTGACGGGCATTGTAATACGGGACAAGCTTTGCATACACTTCCACCAAAGCGGGCATCTCCGGGCGCGGCCCGATGAATGACAGATCTCCTTTCAATACGTTGATGAGTTGTGGCAATTCATCAATCCGTGTCTTTCGCAGAAAGGCCCCCACCCTTGTATCAACCAGCGTACTTTTGAGCGCTTCCGCACCCACATCACTACCGTTTTTAGTTCGAAACTTATAAATAGTTATGAGTGCGTTAAATTGACCTATTCGAGTAGTGGTATACAAAAGCGGTCCACGATCTTCCATTTTTATCAGGAGTGCCACGATTGGAAAAATAAGTGCTGCAGGAACGAGCAAGACGAGCGCACCAATTATATCGATGCCTCGTTTAACAAAATCATAGACGTCAGTTTTTGATTGAGAAATATTTGATAGAAACCAATCATACTGAATTGAGTCCAATGGCACTCTATCAAACGTATCTTCATACACTTTATAGAAATCTAAGAACGTTGTTTTGAAACGCAAAAATGCCAAATCAAATATTCTTGGTAGCGCCTTGATGACGTACTTACTTCCTGGATTTGCGACTACTATATCTACGCGCTCTTTCTCAATTAGCTGGAGGAGTTTTTCTTCAAAGTTTTCTGTTTTCTCTGCCGTGGCCTCATCAATAATTCTGATGAAAGTGTAGCTGTAGCGATCGTTATTGTTGGTCTCATCCACAAGCTCAATTGCCTCTCTGCCGTCTGCGAGCAGAATAGCGCGGTGTTGAGTCTTTGGTTCAATGTGTCGATAGAGCTTAAGGCGCCACAGAGTAAGAAGAGCAATGCTAAGTACTAGATAAATAACCAAGTTGGTTTTTGGTGCAATACCAAACGGAATCACCATGAAGAGCAACACAGCAATAATACTGTTAACTATTTGCGTTTTCATAATCCGACTGATCAGTAAAGACTTGAGAAACACTGTCTGTTTATCATACAAACCAGCAATGTAAAAAATAAAGAGACCTGAAGTAGACAGAATGAGGAATGGTCCAAGGTGTTCCATAAAGAGCTCAAGGCTAGGAATAGCTAGGTATCTAAGGAGTAGCGTCAGCCAAAGTGAGAGTATGAACACACTCACGTCGCCAAGTATCAAGACTGTAAGTTCTCGTGTTCTTTCACCCATATTATAGTAGTTGTCGCTTATATCGTACCGAAGTCCTAGAAAATGGCAAGGAGTACGACTTTGGCGACAAAGGGCTAAATAAGCTATGCTAGAGATATGGAAACACCGATATCTGCCAAAAAAGTCCTCTACGTCATCACAAAATCAAACTTCGGGGGAGCACAGCGTTATGTCTATGAGCTTGCAACCGCCCTTCACCAAGACGGGCAATCCGTCGCAGTAGCTTCGGGAGGCACCGGTGAACTAACAGAAAGACTGAAGGTAGCTGGGGTACCTACCTACAATGTAGCTGGGTTGGGGCGCGACATTAAGGCGATAGCTGATATTAAGGCCTTTTTCTCTCTTATCTCTATCATGCGGTCATTTAGACCTGATGTAGTACACCTCAACAGCGGTAAGGCAGGGGCGCTCGGCGCTCTTGCTGCTCGTCTGGTAGGTATCCAAAAAATTGTCTTCACTGCGCACGGTTGGTCATTTTTGGAACCGCGAACTCGCTTATGGAAAACACTTACTTGGCTTGGATCATACCTAACCGCTCTCTGCGCACACCAAGTTATTCTTGTGAGTGACAATGACTATGCGCAGATGCATATGCTTGGAGTACAGAAAAAAGCTAGTGTCATACATACCGCAGTAAGCGACTATCCTCGCCGCACCCGCGAAGAAGCACGTTTGGCACTCTACAGCGAGGAGGAGGTCGCTGCTCACCTGCACGATCTTTGGCTCGTAACCAATGCCGAAATAAACCACAACAAAAACCACACGACCGCTATCGACGCAGTGGCTGAATTCAACAGCACTCATTCCACAAAAGTTTTTTATACCATAATCGGCGACGGTGATTCACTCTCGAACCTAAAAGAGCAAGCGGACTTGCGCGGACAAAACGAATACATTCATTTTAAGGGCTACCGTGCAGATGCTCGGCAGTACCTTTTGGCATTTGATATCTTTCTTCTCCCTTCAAAAAAAGAGGGGCTACCCTATGCTGTTCTTGAAGCAGGGTTAGCTGGGCTACCAGTTGTAGCGAGTAATGTTGGCGGTATTCCCGAAGTAATTCAAGATCGCGTATCTGGCTTCCTCATACATCCCGACAATCACGTCAGTATCACAGACGCAATTGATTATCTTCTCAATAATCCGGACGAGAGAAATATGTTTGCGGTAAACTTAAAAGAAAAAATTGAGGCGGACTTTACCCTAAGCCAAATGATTCAGAAGACCAAAAAAGTTTACGCGCGATAGTCAGCAAATAATGTTTCGCTCATGTCGGATTTAATTGGTGTATAGCGACGCATCGCCAAGACCATCCCCACTGCCACAAACTCCGTCACCAAGTGTGAGCCGCCATAACTTAAAAATGGAATGGTAGTTCCTGTTACTGGCAAAAGCCCAATGTTGATACCAATATGAATAAAAAAGTGAGCGAGCAAAAAGATAGCGACTCCGAGCGCAAATAGTTTTTCAAAATTACTCGCTCCAGCAGCAGCGTGCTTGAGGATGCGCCAAATGAGAATACTGAAGAGCGAAAAAAGTATTAGCACCCCAACCAACCCCCACTCCTCAGCGAAAGCGGCAAAAATAAAGTCTGTCTCATACTCTGGCAGAAACAGTAGTTTAGACTGTGTGCCGTACCCAATTCCCTTTCCAAACAATTCGCCTGAACCTACCGCAACGGTGGATTGGTACGCATTGTAACCAGATCCACTAATGTCTGAAAGTGGATCCAAAAAAGTCATGATGCGCTCCTTTTGGTAGTCATAAAATGCAAACTGCCAGAGACCACCAAGAGCGATAGAGCCTATCAAGAAGACGACTGCCACATGCCGAAATCGAATACCTGCTACCAACACCATCCCAAACCAGATAAAAAACAAAATCATTGCCGAACCAAAGTCGGGCTGCAAAAACACCAGCGTAAATATAATCAAAGTGTAAATACCAGAAACAAGCACATGCTTAAAGTCTCCAATCATTTCATGGCGCTTGGCAAAGTATTTTGCTAAAAGTGCAATGAGCACCAACTTGGCAGGGTCAGATACCTGAAGCGAGAAAAAACCGAGGTCAAAACGTTGTCTTGCACCCATCACATCCTCTCCAAAAAATGCTACCCCAAGAAGCAGTACTATAATCCCGAGGAACATATAAAAAGTTGTGTTGCCAGCACGAAGAAAACGATAGTCAGGAATAAGAGCCAAGAAAAAGAGTCCAGTTGAGAAAATAATCCAAATCAGTTGTCGGTTAAAATAAGAATTTTCACCGACATGCGAATACATGGTCGCCAAACCAAAAAGTGACAGACTGAGCATTGCAAAAAAGAGAATGCTATCAAACCCAGAAAAAAGCGTCTGCAAAAACCGCTGCATCCCTACAGCATATACAAACTAGTCTAAAGGTGCAAAACACAGCAAAAAACCACACCGTAGTGTGGTTTTTTTGTGTTTATGGTCAGAATTTTGTTAAATTTCCTGAACGGTTGGAATAACGTTAATACGAACCTCGTCACTTCCAGCAACTAATGGATTAAGTGATGAAATACATGACACACTAACTACCTGGGTAGATGTTAATGCTCTGGTTGTACGAGGGTACGGCACTGTTGTTACGCTCGCTACGTGACTGAACGTTTGCGGAGCTCCACCATCTCGAACTGTACACGTAAGGTCAAAGTTTGAATTTACCGAAATCTCAAAATCAAGAGTCGAACCACTTCGAATTAAGTTAGTGTTAGATTCAATATCAACGATTGGCAAAAATGCGCAATGAGAAGCAGTTGGTAGCCAGACTGTACCTGCTTGGCAAGTAACATTAGCTGTGGCTGAGTCTATAAACGAACCTCCAGTATCTCTTAGTGTGAAGGAACGGTCATCTGGATCTACCGTTCGTGTCTGAGGACCTGACTGACTACTACTGAAGACTGTTGCTCCCTGCTGAATTGATGGCGTGCCCGTAAAGTCGTACGCATCCCAATCTACACTCACATTACAATCAGTCCCTTCGGTGGTCCCTACTGGGATGATCGTACAAGTCCCTGCTGATATAAACCCTGAAGGACTCGTGACGGTGACTGGTGTCGCCGCCGTTGTTCCGCCCGGACCAGTGCAACTCAGGTTGTAGGTAGTAGTAACTACTGGTGACACTGTTTCGTTATCTCCACCACTATTCTTACTACCATTCCAGCCACCAGAAGCGGTACAGCTTGTAGCTCCTGTAACAGTCCAAGTGAGGGTGGACGAATCGCCCGGATCTATAGTACCTGGTGAAGCCGTCAAAGAAACAGTCGGAGCAGGACAAGCCGCTGCGGTCGCGCCTGAAACAATCGCTGAATTAGCTGATTGGACTCCAGAGCCGTTACTAGACCGTACGTAATAATTATAGGTCGTACCAACAGCTCCTGTATGCGTAAAGTCTGAGCCTATTGAGTTACCAAGCCACGTATTATCACTTAGATAAACACTATAACTTGCTGCTCCCGCACTATCAGCCCAATCAAGATAGTTTTGACCTGTACTACATGCCTGTGGAACGACAGTGAGGCCGGTAGGGGCAGGATCGAGAGGAGGACAATTCTTAGTCCCTGAAATAGCCACCCCATTTACTGTAAGAGACCAAGTATAACTGAGCGGCGAACCCCCGTCGCAGGTTGGATTCATGGTGTGTGTATCGACACTGTTTGTATACACTAAATCTGTCTGACTAGTAAACGTGTGTACATAGGTGGCAGCCTGCACATAACTAACCAGCGAGACACCGAGAGCGAGCAGTCCAAACGCGAATATAGTTAGTCTTAGAGAGTTTTTTTTCATATTACTTAAAGAAGACAAACATGTCTGAATTTATGAGGAACTCGCCCGTCTCTTTCACCGTAAATCCTTCTACTTCCTCAACCACTGGGAAGACGAAGTCTCCGGTAGTGGTTACTGCAGCATCACTTGGATAAACCGCGAAGTACTGGCGGACAATTTTATCTGGGGTTGGATTTACGCTCAAGGTTGAAGTGTCTGCAATACTGTCTGCTTCAAGTACCGTGAGGTAGTAGTATGCGCTGTCTTTTGCTGCTTCTATTTCTGGAATGAGGTACCCGAGTGAGTTTTCCTTTTCAGTTGGTGAGAAGCCAAGGCGAGTCAAGAAGTCTGAGTCTTGCAAGTAAGCAATCACTTCCGCTTTAGATTCAAAGTTTCGGCCATTACGAGTTAGAGATATTTTATTAAGAGCCAACTCATAGAACACGTGGTCTACTTTCGTACCATCAAGAGACAGCGCTGAGTCTTTCACAGTTAAGTCCCAGCCATTGTCTTGGTTGAAAGCTGGTAGTGGTGCATATGAATTTAGCTGTGAATCAATAGTTACATCAATCTCTCCTTCTGGGGCATTGTAGAAATAAATGAATGGTGAAGGTACGTCAAACCAAGCTTGAACGATATATGTTTGCACAGTATTAGCTGCAACGTTACCAACCAATGTAAACGCCCCACTCTGAGTGGCTGAATAATTATTTCTAGTACAGGTATACCCATTCCAGCCCCCGCACTGTCCTGAACCAACGAACTTGGTGCAGGTATAGCCTGATTGAGCATACGGGCAAGTAGCTGTTACATAGTCTGGAGCAGGATAATAATAAGTCCTTCTATCCCAGTAACTACCCCAATAACCAGGAGGCGCAGTACAGTAGCTATTATTCCAAGTAGGGACCACGTTCATACAAGCCGCCTCAGCCTGAGGAACAGGTGTCAGATTCAGAAAGAAGACTGCGAGGACAAGAAGTTTTAAAATTTTCATATAGCAGTTGTGTGACTTAAAGCATATCTTCGTCTTAAGGTATACAGTATACCAATAATACCTAACACTGATAAAAGAATGATTATTGTAAGTAAGATTTTTTGATTTGCAGTATTTTTTTCTACCGGCGGTGGAACTATCTCTACTTCTGAGGCTGTTAGTTCCGCTAATGTTTCACCAGCTGCCAACTTAGCCATTGTGCCATCTCCATCCTGAAGGAGTGCAATCAGTTTATCAACCTCTGGATTTGATTCTCTGTTTTCATCAAAATAATATGTATCGAGTTCACTCGTACTACCGAATAGTAAGCTCGTGAACTGTTTTTCATCCTCACTAATTGATTCTTTCGTGACGAGCTCTTTGTAGGCAGCATACTTCATCGCCCCACGCACTGATAGCAGCGCTGCAAATTCAGGAAATTGAGATTCTATGGCTTGATAGTAAGAGGCCAAACGATACGAAAAATTAATGCCAAATGTGGGTGGAGGGAGTAACTCAGGTGGTAACTCTATTTTAGTATCGTCACCCGTAGTGGTGTAGGTGGCTTCTGGAAAACCAGTCTCTGGTAGTGTATACGATACTGATTTTCCATTGAAGAACTCAAGTGTATCCAGACTCTCAAGTTTATTAGCTGGGTAAGCATCTATCACGTCAAAGCGATTAAAGTAGGTATTTTGTGTACTCATCGGATACACAATCATGCGCTTCCAAGTAACAAAGTGGTTGTCCTCAAAATCAAAACCTGGAGCCTGGTTGTACCACGCCTTGTAGCTACCATCTGCAGCGGTTTTTACAATCGAAATAGAATTGCCGTCATAGGCATACCTATCTTGGGTCACGTTCATCGGTGTATTTGATTCGATGTGAAGAAATACACAGTTAAGAAAACGTTCTTGGCCTTGCGCGTCGGTCACGTACTCTTCAGCGAGCACATATTCTTTGACTGGATCACCCCAAGTATCGGATTTTGTTGAAATAGGCAAAACTGATTTGGGTGGATGAGTATAGCCAGTTTGTTCTCCAAAACTATAGAGGCGAATTCCTAGGACAGGCTGGTCAATAGTAAGGTCAAATGACGTAAGCATTTTTTTCTTTTCGCCAAAAAGTGGCTCTATATCACTATATGACTGCTCCCCCAACAGAGAGAGAGGAGCCTCAAACAGACCTGTTTCAGCTAAGTTTTCTTTTAACGAAAGAAAGCACTGCTCTTCAGAAGAAACATTTTCTCCAGACTGGGCCTTGGTTGAGAGAGGTGAAAAAACCAATGTCAGTAGCAGAAGAAGCAAGGTCACGATACGAAAACTCCTAAAGTAATTAAATAAAATCATATGTAATATTAAATGTAATACTCCAATTATTACATTTTTATAGATAATAAAACCACTCCGTAACTAACAGTGTGTATATAAATCAAAAATCATTTACAGAAAACTATTCTGCAAGACACACCGACTACTCTAGCGGTGCAAAATTAGTGCTTGTTTTGGTGATTACTTCAATTCTAGTTGGTCCTTCTTCACATAAATCATTGGCAATTTCCTGATACACCGCTTCAAGCTCAGCGATAGTTGGGGCAGCAAAATACTGCGTTGGTTCTGAGGCTAGATCTCGTATAAGGTCAACATCCCGATCGACTGAGTCTTGGTCTCCACTAAAGAAGTCTCCAAACCCAATTGTATAGATAGTCACGTTTTCAGCTTTAGCGGCATTTGCTGCTGTTCTCGCAAAGTTTGCGGCATACTCACGGTCTGGTTCTCCAGTGGCAGGGTTAAGCGGTCGTGTCACATCTCCGTCAGTCAAAAATACCAGTACCTTTCTTGCCTCTTCACGGTGACGTACACTTGTCAGTTCACTTAAAGCAGCTGTAAACGCTTCGCCCATATTGGTGTACTGAACACCATCCTCACCCATCGCTGTCGCTTGAATAGCCTGCTCTACAAGTGCTAGGTTTGGCGTGAGTGATTGCTCAAGGGGCGAACTCGGAGCTGTCGCGTAAGACAAGAAGCCGACCAAGTCTGAAGGGCGGACCAGCCGTATAAATGACTTGGCTGCCTGCTTAGCGCTCTCGAGCGGCTCAGGCGGAGTACCACCATCTGCAGCCATTGAGCCGGAGCGGTCCAAGACCAGCATGATGTCAGACGGCACTTCACAACTTCGCACTGTTTTGGCGATTGAGTTTGGCCAAGTAAACACAATGTCCGCAGTACTTCTTGGTGCAAAGTTATCAATAAATGTTTGTGAGGCTGTCACCGGTTCCCCCGCTCGATTAAAAATAGTTGCTACCACCTCCACGTTTCTAGCCTCAGTTAGTTCAGTGTTTTCAATCTCCACATTAAGACGCGGACGAGTGTCGGTTGTAAGGAGCTCGACATCAACGGTACGGAATTGGTTTCGACCAACAGTAGCTGGTAACCACATATCACTTGGTTTAATCTCTATCTCAGTCTTGGTTGGAATCTTCCCTGAGGCAGTCAAGATTCTCCCTTCAAAGATTGGGTAAACACTGTTTGGCGGTAAAATAGTTGTGCCTTTACGCTCCGCCAATATCTCAGCGCCATCATAGAGTTTAAATGTGTACTCCAGTACTGGAGTAGCAGCAACGGTGTTTTTGTTCTCTACGTACGCTACTGCATTGTATTGTCCATCAGTAATTCTAAAACTTTCTGCCCAAACGATTTGGGGTGGGGTCACGGTGAAGGCACAAATACGCGTACAAGCCCCTCCGCAATCGACACCCCCCTCTGCACCATTTTGCATACTATCAAAACAGGTTGAAGGAGCGTAGATGCTCGTAAAATAAAAAATAACGCCACACACACTCAAGAAGGCAGCTGAGCCAGCCGCGTACTGCAGTCTTCGCCAAAATGCCCAAGGTCTAAAGCTACTCATGTACTGTAGTATACCAGACGAATTTTATGTCTCTTCTATGGTTGGAACGACGTCGACTCGGCTTTCGCCCGTAGCAGTCGGAACACCCGGTATAGCTGGGTTTGCTTCACAAGTGACTGAAATTACTTGGGTTGATGTAAGTGGCCTTGTTGGATAAGTGTGGACTGATGTATTAGAGCTTGTTGGAGTATGGGTAAAAGCAATTGGTGAACCGAGAACGCCATAGATCATACATGAGGCTCCGTACGCAGCAGTAACTTCAGTAGTAGTTACAACAGTATCACCACTTCGAATCAATTCTTTATCAACACTCACCCGAATCTGCGGTGCTGGTGGCGGTGGATTGTTGCAAGAAGAACCATTCCAAACTAAGCCTGACCCACAAGTTACGGTGAGGTTGGTACTAGCCAAACTTACACCCGCGTTACGAGCATAAATGGTGTTAACTCCATACAGCAAGTTGATGTTTTCATCGGTGCCACTTGGACTGATTGAATAGGTTGTGCCGTTGCCATTGTATACATTTGGGCTACTCGCGTTACTGATATTCCAAGTTGCGGTACCCGCACACCTATTTTCCCCTAATGTCTCAATAGTACAGCCAGAGCCAGAGATAGTAGCGGTAGGAGAAACACATTTGTTGCCGTCCCAACTCAGTCCAGTCGCACAAGAAGTGGTGAGCATCGTCGAAGCTAAGACCGTACCCGAATTTTGAGCAGACACAGTGCTTTGGCCATACGGCAGACTAATAGCTACTCCATTCCCCATAGGGCTATTTGAATATACCGCACCGGTACTATTTACCAAGACTGGTGACGTCGCGTTTGTGATGCTCCAGGTTGCTGTACCCATACAGCTATTTGCTCCCGCAGCAATCTGACAGCCAGAGCCAGAAAGTATGGCTGAAGCTGGCGGTAGCGGCGGAGCAACGGTGATAGTAATGCTTCTGGTGGTACAGACATGCGCAACATAATACGTACACACATTCATAGAGACATTATAGGTGCCGGGTGTAGTAGGAGCGATAAACGTAGCTGAGGGATACTGGGTGGTATATCCACCAATAGCAGCGCTCGCCATGACGCTAGACTGACTGCCGAGACTTCCAATTACGTCATACAAAATCGCGATATTGCTACACAGGTAGTTATAGACCGCCATCGAGAGGGTGACTGTTTCCCCAGGCTGATAGGTGGTTTTATTGGTATTAGCCGTCACATTGAGCAAGGTGCCAGTATCTTCAGGGAAACACCAGCTACCTGAGTCGTCTCCTCCACAAGATATATATGTCCCCGAGTGCGCCCAACTGATCGCTTCTGCACTTGGTACAGCTGTCGTAAAGCAAAGAAGCGCAAAAGTAGCTACCAAAAATAACTGCAGGGCTTTTGGTACTGAAGGTGTGACGAAGTAATACATGGTGTTGATACTAATGAAATAAAGAACTTACGCAGATGGCTGTCCAGTTTCTGCAGCTTTTTTACGACGGCCAAGTACCACCAAAATGGTAGCCAATGAGACAGAAAAAGCGATAAGGGTCACGAGCATCAGTGCATTATGAGCGCCTTTCCTACTCGTTGATGGTTTCACTTCTGGTGTCACCGCCCCTTCCCCTGTCACTGTAATAGAACGGGTATCAAGCACCGTACCATCTTTTGTAGTGAGCGTTAGACTAGCCGTTGGCTTATCACAATCAACAAGTGCCTCAGTAGAGACGCTTACCATTGCTTCTGTAAGCGAAAGAGACTCCTTGGCACAAAGCATTCCGTTTGCGTCAACAATTTCTATGGTTGCTCCAACATCAGCTGCCACACTTCCACCCGACCTTGAATCTTCAAAACTGTCTGCGGCTCGTGTCCAAAAGAAATCAAATTTGATTGGCTCCCCTGCAACATATGAAGTCTTATCAAAAGACATATTTTGAATCGTTGCACTCACCCCCTGAAGTACATAGTGGGCTACCAAACGATTTGAGACGATACTACGACTAGTCGTATCAGTGAGTGTGAGGGCAACATCATACGCTTGTGGCACAAGTGCTTTTGGAATAACAAAAGAAAGTGTTGTCTCTGCTCCGCCCTCAATAGTGACTGATTCACTTTCTGGATAGCTCATTGTCACTTTGTCTCCAAAGACAGTGCGGCGGTAGGTTTCAAATTGCGGAACAATAGTTCGTGGAGCAGCGTCGTGATTTTTTACCACACAGTCTAATACCAGCTCCTCAGTCGAAGCCACGTCTACCCCTTGGTTGAGCATATAGGTCCCTTCCAAACCAGTGACTGCGAGTCTGCAGGAGTCAGCTTTAATTTCAAGAACATTTGCAGACAAAATTTGTATACTGCCCGCATTCCCAAGACCAAGCAAAACTCCTCCGGCGGTTCTAGCTGTAATCCAAACACTGTATGTACCTGGTGCTACACCAGAAAGTGGATAATTCACTACTTTGCTCAAGCTCTGTCCGGCAGACAGTGTAAGTGTCTCGCGACCAACAAAACTATCAGCTACGACCTGCGCGCCACCATCGAGATTCACCATAAGCTCCACACCATACTTAATATCAAACTGTGGTGTCTCACCTTGATTTTCAAGCGTAAATTCAAGAGTAAGCGCGGAGGCATTTTGACTCAAAATAGTAGCGTTTGAAAGATTGATGTTCGCAACAAGCTCACCTTCTACTGTGATGTCGGGAACGGAACCTCCTTCCTGCGCAAAAGCAAAAACAGGTACCAGCAAAAAGAGCACAAGAAAAAGTATCCTCTGCTGAAGCGTTAAAAAAGAACGAGTTATAAAAAACATACGAACAACCTAATTGGTAACTTACTATAAGAATACCATTTTAAAATCATGAACGGATTAAGAAATATACACATTCTAAAAAGAAAAAGCAGCTGCGAAGGCAGCTGCTTTTTATATCCGGCACAGCCATCACTCATACAGAGCAAGCTCCCGAACCTGTCTCTGGATTTTAGCCACTTCTTCTTTTGAGCGGACGTACTGGGGACATTCCCAAAACGAGCAGTAATATCCAGAGAGGGTGTGATTAAGCTTCTCTTGGTCTCCTTCGGGAAGGTTTTTTCCCTTGAAGATATGGACGGATTCTTTCCATCCACAATCCACGCACTTGTATGCCAAAGCCATGATAAGTCTCCTTGTGGTTACAAACTAAACAAACACTACCACAAATTCCCAAACCCGCTAGTTCTATACAGGTCAAATTAAAACGACGTAAGTGTTGGCGTGAGAAATGGGATGGGACCCATTTCGCAAGACTCATTGAGGACTTTTCGAGCTTGCGAAGGAAAGGTCCAATGAGTGGACAGCGCCTGTAAGGCGGACCTACTCGCAAACGGTAGGCGCAAACGTCAGTTTGCACTCCTAAGAAAAACCACTAGTCATTATGACTAGTGGTTTTTCTTAGGAGTATTAAAAACTTAATGTTGGCGCCTACCTACTCTTCCCCTTACGGAGTACCATCGGCGATGAAAGGCTTAACTTCCGTGTTCGGAATGAGAACGGGTGTACCCCCTTCGCTAAAGCACCAACATTAAATTTTCAATAACTAGATATCGTCATCTATTGCGTGAAATGAACCCCATTTGTAATACCTTAGTACACAAATGAGGTGTGGTTGGAGTGGCTAGAATCGAACTAGCGACCTCTGGATTTGGAATCCAGCGCTCTTCCGGACTGAGCTACACCCCGTTAACCATTTCACGCAATACATGCGTCGCATATTCTATTTTTTTGTAGGTTCAAAACATTTACTCAAAACTGTACAGCTTTGTAAACATGTCAGGAACATTACCTATCACATACTTTTCGTACTACATTTCTGCAATACATATGAATCGATATGCAATGTTCCTTACAGGAATTACGTCCTATTAGTACACCTTGACTCCATACATTACTGTACTTCCATCTAGTGCCTATCAACCTGATCATCTCTCAGGGGACTTAATGATTCCTAATCTTGGAGTTGGCTTCCCGCTTAGATGCTTTCAGCGGTTATCCATTCCGAACATAGCTACTCGGCGGTGCCACTGGCGTGACAGCCGATAGACCAGAGGTTCGTTCATTCCGGTCCTCTCGTACTAGGAACAACTCTCCTCAAGAATCGACGCCTGCAGTAGATAGGAGACCAACCTGTCTCACGCATCTAGTTTCCCACATTACTGTGGGGATTGGACTATAACTTCACCTTTTTTGAAGGTGTCTAGCGTTTAGTCTCTAGGGGTGTACCTAAGTACTTCCCTCGGTATTGCCCTTCATACTTTATATATGAGTCGGGTTCCACCGATATGAGCTAGCTTCTCAATACATATTTCTATGCATTGCCGCCGTGATGATGTCTTTTGAAGTAGTCTCCACTACTTCCCTCGGGTTTAGATTGGTTCAGATTCCAATCTTGTTAGAATCTGAACGGTCTAAACCCAGCTCACGTGACTTTTTAATTGGCGAACAGCCAAACCCTTGGGACCTGCTCCAGCCCCAGGATAAGTCGAGCCGACATCGAGGTGCCGAACCGTGCCGTCGCTATGGACGCTTGGGCACGACTAGCCTGTTATCCCCAGGGTTACTTTTATCGGGTAATCTCCGGCCGCATCTAACGCGTACCATCGGTTCACTATGCTCCGCTTTCGCGTCTGTTTGGCATCTACGCCTTACAGTCAAGCTGGTTTATGCCATTACACTATCATCACGGTTTCCATTCGCGATTAACCAACCTTGAGACCCCTCCGTTACTTTTTGGGAGGGTAGCGCCCCACTAAAACTGCCTGCCACGCACTGTCTCAGATAGATTTTTTCTATCTGGTTAGAGACTACCAAAATAAAGATGGGTATTTCACTGTCGACTCCATGGTACCCGAAAGCCCACTTCAAAGTCTCCCCACTATACTACGCATTAATTCAATAGCCCCAATACGAAGCTACAGTAAAGCACCTGGGGTCTTTTCGTCTATCTGCAGGTACGCGGCATCTTTACCGCGATTGTATTTTCACCGAGCAGGTCCTCGAGACAGTTTCCCACTCGTTACGCCATTCGTGCACGTCGGAACTTACCCGACAAGGAAATACGCTCTATATCCCCTTCTCCTTCAAAAATTACTTTTCAAAGACATTTCACAATAGGACTCTATCTTAACCCACAGCTCATAAATGACTGTTCCGGGTCTGCAACATTTGGTCTCTTGTTGGTTGCAATTGGATTACACTAACTTTCGTTAGGTAAGGTAACTATGGCTAGGCTGTTTAACCTATAATCGTTCTAATCCGTTCGGTACACGTATAAATACATATACCGAACCTTAGAACGATTATAGTTATCGCTGACATTTACTGGGGCTTATATAGTCCAGCAATACAAGACGAATCTCATATCACCCCCCATATTTAACCTTCCAGCATAGGTCAGGCGTCACCCTCTATACATCCACTTACGTGTTCGCAGAGAGCTGTGTTTTTGTTAAACAGTCGGCAGGAAATCTTTCGCTGCGGCCTCTCTATTACTAGAAAGGCAGGCCTTATCCCTAAGTTACGGCCGCTTTTTTGCCGAGTTCCTTGAGGACCTCTCACTCGTTCGCCTTAGTCTTCTCGACTCTACCACCTGTGTCGGATTGCGGTACGGAACCATTATATTTAACCCAAACGAAGTTTTTCTTGGAAGCGTGCTCCTTACATTGGCTTGACCGTGGTCTCACCTTCAGACTCATCTCGGAATATTGCCACGCGGATTTGCCTACGTGACTTCCTCAAAGCTCCAGCACCAATCCAATAAGATGCTGTAAGTACAACGCTCCGTCCCTCCATAGAAATATAACAGTGTGCAGGAATATTAACCTGCTATCCATCGAGTCCCCCATTCGGGATTCCCTTAGGACCGACTAACCCTTCGCTGATCAACATAGCAAAGGAAACCTTGGTATTTCGGCGGACGGGGGTCTCACCCGTCTTGCGGTTACTTGTGCCGGCATTCTCACTCCTCCTCGCTCCACCGCGGCTCTCGCCTTGGATTCATCGCAGAGAAGGACGCTCTCCTACCACTCGTACATAAATGTACGAATCCGCAGTTTCGGTAATATACTTGAGCCCCGATCATCTTCGGCGCAAGGACTCTCGACCAGTGAGCTGTTACGCTTTCTTTAAAGGATGGCTGCTTCTAAGCCAACCTCCTGGCTGTTTGAGAATCCTCACCTCCTCAAGTTGCACTGAGTATATATTTAGGGACCTTAACTGGCGATCTGGGCTGTTTCCCTTTCGACCAATGGAGCTTCTCCCCCATAGTCTAACTGCTGCGCTATAATCTACTGGTATTCGGAGTTTGATAGGAGCAACGAGATTTCTCCCTGTTTGCTCCTTCCAGTGCTCTACCCCCAGAGGGACCACGCAACGCCAACCCAAAAGCTGTTTCGGAGAGAACCAGCTATTACGTAATTCGATAAGCTTTTCACTCCTTACCACAAGTCATCCCATAGTTTTGTACGGCTAACGGGTTCGGGCCTCCACGACCTATTACAGTCGCTTCACCCTGCTCATGGCAAGCTCATCACGCTTCGGGTCGTACCCCTACCCTATATTCGCGCTATTCACGCTCGCTTTCACTGTGCCTCCGTGGGGCTACCACTTAGACAAAGGATAAAGGTACACTCGCCGGCTCATTCTTCAATAGGCACGCCGTCACCCCAATAAATTGAGGCTCCGACTCCTTGTAGGTGTATGGTTTCAGATCTATTTCACTCCCCTCTCCGGGGTTCTTTTCACCTTTCCCTCACGGTACTTGTTCACTATCGGTCTCCAAGAATATTTAGCCTTACCAGTTAGTTCTGGCAGATTCATTCGAGCTATTCATGTCTCGAACTACTCAGGAACTCAAACAAAAGAGATATATGCATTTCGAATACAGGACTATTACCTACTGGGGTCGTGCTTTCCAACACATTTTTCTATACATACATTTTATAACTCTTTGCAACTAAATGCCGCCTGAGCCCTACAACCCCATCCATGTAAACATGAATGGTTTGGGCTGTTCCCGTTTCGCTCGCCGCTACTAAGGGAATCGCAAGGACCTTCTTCCTGATCATAATGGCTAACTCAAGTAAACTTAAGTTAATCTGATCAGAAAGAAAGTCCCATATATTGCTTTCTATTCCTCCAGGTACTGAGATGTTTCACTTCCCTGGGTGCGCATCTACATACGTAGATTCCTGCCGATGACAGGAGGGTTTCCCCATTCGGAAATTTCCGGGTCGAAGGTTATTTGGCACCTCGCCGAAACTTATCGCAGCCATAACACGTCCTTCATCGCTTCTTGAAGCCTAGGCATCCACCATACACCCTTACATTCCTGTAAGGAACATTACATACCGCTTGCGCGGTAGAAAGGTCCTTACCTGAACATGTTTTTGTACACCGCTGTACAATTCTGAGTGTCGTCTAGTCTCTGAAAAATACAATAATCAGAACTAGACATGTTTTCGATTTGTTGGGGACGAAAAGACCCGCCTTTCAGCAATTGTCTTTACCCAACAAATCATTTTTTACCTACAGCAAGAAAATTGCCTTGCAATTTTCTTGCTATTACCACACGCACGTCGAATGCGTGTGGATTTTTCGGAACGGGCCTTATCAACCCGTTCCTAGAATATGCGATTGTATGTATTACCATACAACTCACTTTCACTCGGTCATGCAAAGTCTAAAAAGACTTTAACCAGTCTCATGCGTCTTCAAAAAAGAAAGTAAACTTTCTTTTTTTCGACACACTCGTCTGCCAAATGCTTACGCATTTGCGCGACGCTCGTTCAAGTGATTTGTCAAATATCGCGTACCTCCTTGAGTTCTTGGATAAAAAAATCCGCGTTGCCGCGGCATAACATTCGCTGAGCGAAAGTTCTGCGCGACTAGCTTCTTGATGTCCAATAACTCATAAATACGTAGGCGCCATTGTATACAATCAAAAAATAAAGTCAAGCGTTTAGTGTGCTCATTAAGGCTTTATTACCCCCAGTACTATCAACAGTTTTATACACACCTAGAAATAGCGCCCAAAAGCGTACGCCAGAGGTACTTTTTAGCCTAAAAACACAAAAGCCCAGCGCTAAGGGCGCTGGGCTTTTGTTATCTTCTCTACCCCTTAAATGATCCGGTATGAAGCTCGTCTCGTATACCAATCTTGTCGACCAGTATTTGGTGTTTGTAGTCAAAGATATCCCGAGCCAGTTTGTCGTTCATTCCTACTCGGTAGAGGAGATTGTCAGAAGTCATCACTGCAAAGCGAATTTCAATTCCAATCTCTGCTTCAAGTGAACGAATGGCGGTCTCTATTTTAGTCTGTGAAATCTTCTTCATCGCTATAAGCACATCAAGCTGCTGCTCAAACTCTCGCACAAAGACCCCAGCCACTGCCACAAAATCAATTACTCCCGCTTTACGAAGATGTCCAAGAAGATTCTTGCCATCAATTGGTGCTGTTTCAAATAAGAAAGTCTGAAGGGCTTGCAGCTCTGGAAATTTTTTATTAAGTCCGTATCCCAGTGCTTTGGTTTTTTTATCCTTTCCGTCTCTTCCAACTGTGGTGATATACATTGTGCGCTTTGTTATCACCTCTGCTCGTTCAAGCGCCGTTATTTCTGTACGAGCGGTGCGACGCACGAGCTTTGCCCGACGACACATATCGTCAAAGGTGAATTCTTTTGAGGGATTAAAGAGAAAGAAGCGAAGGAGTTTTACTCGCGCTGTGCTTCCAAACAAGATAGAGAGAGGTTCTGCCATACAGTAGTGGCGTGATTATAGCACGCGCTCTTAAAGTGCAAATCTGGACAAAGAGCCTCGGTGTGTTGTGTCCAAGCAGCTTGCCAGATAGTGTCTTTGGACGTATAAAAAGCACAGCTTTGTTCATTCTACTGGAGATACAATATGGAAAGCATCATTGACGGTATTGTCATTTTAACGGAGAACAAGGACATAAACTTATACCTCAAAACGACACACCATAGTTCTGTCGCCATTACCTTCGCCTCCATGCTCGAATCACATCGGTACTTTGCGCTCTATCTGAAGGAGGTTAGTCATCTGTATATCGACCTCGATAGTCCCAAAGCTCCTGCCGACTCGCTTGGCTTCATGAAGCTGCTGTGGGAGAAAAAACCAGATCTCAAAATCATTCTGGTCTCCAAAGACATACACCGCTTGATAGCGACTGGAGTTGACCAATCCTTCTTCAAGCTCTTGCCGACGACGAACTTCAAATCTTAAGCCCCGCACAAGTGCGGGGCTTAACTAAATAAATAATCCTACAATTACAGGTAGTGAGCAATGTTTGACATTCCAATGTTTTGTGGCATTATTTAATCAGAACCCCGCACCTCAACCCTCTTAGGAGAATCCCATGACTAAAGCTTTTGATTCGCTGCGCATCCTCATTGTTGACGACGATCCGACACAACGCATGCTCATGACTGCCCACCTCAACGCAATCGGCATCACCAAGTGCCTTGAGGCCGCTGACGGCAAAGAAGCACTGGCTCTCCTTTCGAGCAGCCAAGACGTTGACCTGATAGTCACCGACAACAAGATGCCCATCATGGATGGACCAGACTTCATCCGCACTCTCCGCAGTCTCAGGGCCTACAGCCACATCAAAGTGGTTATGGCCTCGGACAACTTGTCTGATCGACCAAACAAACAACCTGCAGAAAACATCCTTCGCGATTTTCTGACAGAACACAATGTTCTGCCGATTCCCAAGGACCGACTCAGCCGCGCCGTCCTCCGAGAGATTCTGGAAGAGCTGCTCGGGGATTGACCAATTACCGAGCACCCACAACCCTGCATTCATGTGGGGTTTTTCTATACTCAATCTTGCTTGCTATTCTCCATATGTAGGGTATAATCGTAAATGACTCGGCTTGTCATTAGCCACAAAATATAATGACTTCACTCCAAGGAGACGATAATGAAGAAGAGGGGTATTTCTTTTCGCGCGCGTATTGCGATTGGTGCACTCATTTATGTCTGTGGCTTTTTGGCCATCATCGACATGCTTCCGAAGCTGTAGTACAGATGTTCGGAGTAACTGGTTCTTTCAGAATTCACAAAAGACCCCGCTATCTATAGCAGGGTCTTTTTTCTATTATAAAAACCGCAAATAGGGTTTTTATAATAAGCGGAGTTACTTAGCTCCTCTCAAGTTACTAAGCTTTTTATGTCGCTACTCTCATAAAAATCTAAGTACTTGTCGACACGCCTCGCTGGTTCGGCTCCTTTTGGGGTCGCCTCACATCGCTGCGGCTCTGGAGCAAAAGTAATTGAAATATAGGTATTAAAAAACTGCCCAATGGGCAGTTTTTTAATTAACCTTATTTCAAAGTTACTTTTGCTCCAGCTTCTTCAAGCTTTGCCTTGAGAGCTTCAGCGTCTTCCTTCTTCATACCTTCTTTTACCATTGATGGAGCTGCGTCTACAAGGTCCTTAGCTTCCTTGAGTCCAAGACCAAGTACTTCCTTAACAACCTTGATAACAGCAATCTTCTGTGCGCCACCTTCTGTAAGTTCTACAGCGAATTCTGATTGCTCTTCAGCACCAGCTCCTGCTGCGGCTGGTCCTGCTACTGCTACTGCAGCTGCTGAAACGCCCCACTTCTCTTCAATTGTCTTTACGAGCTCATTGAGCTCAAGTACGGTCATCTTCTCTACTGCCTCGATGATTTGTGCTTGTGTCATATGTAATATTTGGGTTTTTAAAATGTGATTGTGCAATAGTCGTTATGCTTTTGTCTCTGCAACTTTACTGAGAACGACAGCAAATCGCTGACGTGGTGAGTTAACGAGCTGAGCAAACATTGCGCGCAGTGTATCAAGTGGAGGAATAGATGCAATAGCAACCATTTCTGCCTTGTCCTTGAACACTCCTTGGAAAACTCCACCAACAATCGCGAGATTGTCTTTGTACTTTGTAGTGAATTCCTTGATGTTTTGTGCTGGAGCAATTGCGTCTTCGCTGTATGCGATAGCAATTTCACCACCTAGCTCTGGCATTGTTCCTTCGAACTTTTCGCCAAACGCTCGCTGCATAAGAGTCTTCTTAGCTACGAAGTAGCCAACGCCCTTTTCACGTAATTGCTTACGCATTGCAGTTGTATTGGCAACGGTAAGACCTTTGTAATGTACAAAGACGATAGCGTCTGCGGAATCACGTACAGTCTCGAGCTTTGCCAAAATATCTTGCTTCTTGGCTTTAGTAATGGCCATGATGTTTTGTACTAGAACGAATAAACACAGGTCATGGATATACTTGAGTCAAGTATATCGATGGCTTCGACCCCATTTCAAAAAGAGATGGACCTCGGTGGGCGACTATTTCTAGTCATTACCGCACGTGCGTGCGACCAACTGTCATGAGCCTGGTCCGAAGAATATACCAGATATAGGGCTGAAGGTAAAGGGTACGTAAAAGCCGCCAGAAGCAAAGCTCCTGGCGGCTTTTTGGGCTTCACTCTTACCCGACCACCTTTCCCGCCTCTGCTCCAGCACTAATATCATAGAGAACGGTTGGTTCCAATATAAGTACACCCTTAACCACTCGAGTTGGTAGTGTGTTCTTTATCCAACCAACTACTTCATCAAATACATCTCCTTGTGTTTTGTATGTAGCTTTAGCCTTAATTCGATACCCAGACAAACCAGACCAGAAAGTCAGAGCAACATCTGGGTTTGCCTCAACATTACGGACCGTCTGTCCAAAAAAATAATTAACAAGAACCACCTTACCATCCATCATTCGTACACTTGAAACTGGTACCACGCTCACACCATCAGCTTCGCTGTATGTAGCCAAAGCCTTAGCCTCTGCATCAAGTAGTGCTTGTTGTACCTCAATTGAAATCTGCATACACTATTTAATTCTTATCCTTCATTTTCTCGTTTGGCTACCTCCGCCTTATGCCCAATCAAGTTTGAAAGTATTTGGAGGAACGCTCCGACTGATGAGAGTGCTAGAAGCACCACGAGATACACACCATACGGTGAAATGAGGTAGATGAATATCACCATAGCTGCTGCCCACATACTGAAGCACCACGGGCAAGATAGAAGGTCGGCTAGCGTGCGGCGCGGACCAAACTTTGGCTTCTCAAGCTCGTAGCCTTTTCCTGCTTTCACAATATCCCAGAACTGTTCGCGGAAGAATTTGGTAATCGCATCGTACACAAAGAGTCTCGTCACGCGCCAAGTAGCCAGTGCTAGAAGTACATAGTCCGTGACGGTAAGTTCCGTGAGTGGTACGCGCGACTCCGTCTCTAGAATAATTGCCGCCATTGTGATAAGTCCCAGAAAGAAGACTGAGAAGACAACGTTCCAAAAATATTGATCAGTGATTTTAATCATAACTTCCCTATTATACACCGAGACCCACAATCAAAATAAAGAAAAGTGTCCCCGCCACCACCGCCGCAAAACTCATCAAAAATCGATAAAAAGTTTTATTGAACATGTCCTTGCAGTATAGCATTTATGAATTACGGTACGCGCGGACGACTTGAATTATAGAACCAATTGTGAAGATGAAGTACAACAAGCCTAGTGCAGGGGCATCAAACATTCCCTGCATCTGCCCTGCTGGTGAATGGTGTAGCTCTAGATTAATAACCGTACTTAGGAGTAAGACAGTTGGGATAGCGTACTTTGCAAACCTCCACCACGCTGTGAAAACTTGTCCGGACATCCTATAGGTCAGTATCGAGAAAAATAATATGAATGGGGCAAAAATAAGAATGTTATGGAGAAACTCTGTGTTGCTAAAGCAGGAAAATGACCCTGTGTTATCACAAAAATTTACAGCTAAAGGACTTCGCATCGTAAATAATATTACCGTCCCCAGCATGGATCCTAATATAATAATTAATTTAGTATTCATAAATATATTTATCTATTGATTAATTCCTCAATAACCTGCACGACGCTCTGAGATTGGATTCTAGTAATTATTCTTAGCTTTTCGTAAACCAATAATTGCTGTTTAAGCACCTGTAAAGTTACAATTTCAACTTTTTTATATTTCACTTGTACCAACGACCGTTCATACAATTTTTCTGCGGTCTGCGCTGTTGTTAACAGCACTTTCTCATAAGCTCTCTTCAGATTTAGATTTTGTATACTTACAAAAAGATCTTCGTACGTGATCTCATCTTCGATTATACCTTGTGTATCATACTCTGCGTCGGTGATGCCGTCGCCTTCGTAATCTAATACCAACACTACCGCAGCAATATCAGCTGCTGAAGTAATTGGGACCTCAACCTCGGTGCTAGTTGATGAAGGAATAGCTGAATAGGTCTGTCTCTCCATCTCCCCATTTTCAATTTTCTCAACATCAAGTGTGAATGAACCAGTGGCTAGTCCCCGAAGTGATAATACTAAATCTTCTTCGGTACCTGGCACTGAAATGTACTGAAGCTCCCCATAACGTCTATATGTAGCTCCATCAATGTCTTTAGTTGAGCTGCTCACCTCACGACCGTCACTAGTATGCAACGACATGTCTAGCGGAGAATGAAGCTGAAATACAAGCCTAGGCTCATTCGTGTCTAAATTTGGCGCTATATCTGTGATATAGGTGTAGCCTAAACTAGAAGTACCTAGTACTACTTGCTTAATAAAATTATTTAACTCTCCAACTTCTAAGATATTCTTATGCTCTCTATCAATGTTGGTCGCATTATATCTTTTAAGATTTAACCACCGCCTCTCCGTTTGAGCGTCGTCTGCGAGAACCAATGCGCTTGGCACCACCACTGATGCGTCTCCATCAATAGTCATACTCACTCTATAGCCGATCTTGTCTGCATATTCTGTACAAACAAAGAGAGTTCTACTTACGCAAGTGCGGTCAGTGAAGTATGTGAGTCCAGTAGGTGTCTCGAGTCCCGTACCAGCTACTTGGTACACCTTCAATGTTTCCGGGACATCCCAGTTTGTCTGAATAGTGTCTACTGTTTTTGCGTAATCCAGGAGGATACCCTCAACAACTTCTGGAGTATTTAAGTCTTCAGAAGTAGGCTTAGTTCGACCACTATCGTCATCCAGAAAATCGTGGAGTGTGTCACGGCTTGAAATTGTGTCTCCAAACTCGTTTCGCCAAGCTTCAGTCACAGTACCCGACTCAATGGTGAGTACTGGAGTGCTTACACTTTCAAAATAACGCAGTGTTGGCAAGAGGTGGTGGGCAAAATTCATCTTATTTGAAAGCTGTCTTGCTGTCTGTTGACTCAATACTAAACCAAAAGGGCCGAGATCAAGACCGTGCAAAATCCCAATCACAGCTTCGGGGGTCCCCACTTGTGGCACAGCTACCAATACCAAATTTTCAATCTTATCAAGCAATGGATCATTAGTTTTTTCAAGGGCATCCAAAAAGTGTTTCGCCACAAGTCCTCCATTTGAATGTGCGACAATAGTTACCTTCCCGTTTGCTGAACCCTCTACCAAATCAGTCACTAATGAGTATAGATACCCTTCTTCTATTAAATTACCGCTGGTAATGCGCCCGGTAGCAAGATTGAGTTCTGATCTAATAATAGCATCAAGACCAAGACGCCAATCGTATGGCAATACTCCATATCCATTTATAGCTCCCTCGTCTTCCCAGTCTTGAAGTGATTCAAGGAATGTTTCATAGATATTACTGACAATACGCACATCATCAACAAGCCCAGCCACTCCCGGCTTTGTGTATAAATTGTTTATACTCTGACCAGTAAAATTTGTAGCCATGCGAAGCTGATCGCATTCACTAAATGAAAACCAGCGTTCTTGCTCTCCAAATTCTGCGGCACATTCAGCACCTTCTTCAAACAACCTTGATCCCATTATTCCCGGAATAAACAACACACTTGAAGCACCGGTTGGTTCAGGCGCTTCTTCTGTGATGGTGAAAGTAATTGCGTAGGTATTGTATTGGAAAATATACTGCGCGTGTGCTGTCTTAATAAATAGATCAAAAATCTTATCGAAGATAGTACGCTGCGAGAGAATAATTTCATATTCGCGCATCACCATCGTATATGTACCAGCCTCTACATATGGCTCATTTTCTACTTCGTAAAAATCCAAAGCAGAATAATAAAAACCATAAAATCTAACTTCTACTGTCTGTTCGGTATTTGGGTCAATAATGTCTTCTCCATCCTCGTCATAAAAAAATCTATCAGTATCTCCCGTTTCTAAATACTCATCTAATATAGTGAGATAGAATTGCGCTTCTTGAGTAGTTGGGAAAAAAGTATCCGCATATGCTTCAAGTTCTGCTTTTGTAGGCTCTGGAGCGTATAAGCTTTGATACACATAGTTGTCACCGCTATGTCTAAACAACAAATAATCAGTTCCATCTAAATTTGAATCTCCGTTCACTACAATATCTTTTGTTCGGCCTTCAGGAAGAGCAATAGTTCCTCCATCCTCAACTGCTTGCCTCTCGATTACAAGGCTGTATGGAGATGCTGGGTTAACAGTTAACGAAAAAGGATCTTCACAGTCTTCAACCGCTACTGTTGTTAAGCTTCGGTCTGGACCAGGATTAAAGAAATTTTCCGGCGCAGTAATATTCCCACACGGCAATGACTGGGCAAAAACAAACGAGAAAGAAAACAACCAAAGGAGGATGGCGATACTGGGAAACACTAGGTGCTTCCATGTGCGTATCTGGCTCATGTCTATACAGAGTATCACGCCGCTTTATTTATTCAAGATTGAGCCAAACTTGCAAAGGGGTACCCTCCGCAGTTTTGCGGAGGGTGGCCCTTTGTAGATTGTGTTATTCCCTGCCCATATACAACAAAAGCCCCACTGAAATTAATCAGGGGGCTTTTGTTTAACTAGAACTGTTCAAAACAGTCCGCAGTTACTTAATCAGAGATTAAGAACCTTGGATAGCTTGTGAAGCTGTTCGGTAGTCTGACACTGGTGTTGGCAAGTATGCCGCTCCACCGAGGCCGTTTGTTGCTGCTGAATACCACACTTCGTCAAGTTGTACTCGGAAAGTACCAGTTGCTTGTGGGTCTACAGTTACAACAAGTGTAAATGTCTCAGTCTCACCTTCTCGAA